>NZ_JAYEZN010000001.1:3112466-3468700 GCF_037031225.1 Halorientalis sp. LT38
CGATCCCATCGGGGAGTACCCCTACCGGGACTGGGAGGACCTCTACCGCGAGGAGTGGGACTGGGACTCGACGGCCCGGTCGACCCACTCGGTCAACTGCACCGGCAGTTGCTCGTGGGAGGTGTTCGTCCGCAACGGCCAGGTCTGGCGCGAGGAGCAGGCCGGCGACTACCCGCAGTTCGACGAGGACGCGCCCGACCCGAACCCCCGGGGGTGTCAGAAGGGGGCCTGTTACTCCGATTACGTCAACGCCGACCAGCGCATTCTCCACCCGCTCCGTCGCGTCGGCGAGCGCGGCGAGGGGCAGTGGCAGCGGATCTCCTGGGACGAGGCCCTGACGGATATCGCCGAGGAGGTGATCGACACGGTCCAGGACGGAGAGTACGACGCCATCTCCGGGTTCACCCCGATTCCGGCGATGAGTCCCGTCTCCTTCGCCAGCGGCTCCCGCCTCATCAACCTGCTCGGTGGCGTCTCCCACAGCTTCTACGACTGGTACTCGGACCTGCCGCCGGGTCAGCCGATCACCTGGGGCACCCAGACGGAGAACGCCGAGAGCGCCGACTGGTACAACGCCGACTACATCATCGCGTGGGGCTCGAACATCAACGTCACGCGGATCCCCGACGCGAAGTACTTCCTCGAAGCCGCCTACAACGGCACGAAGCGGGTCGGGATCTTCACGGACTACTCGCAGACGGCGATCCACACCGACGAGTGGATCAGTCCGGAACCGGGCACCGACACCGCCCTGGCGCTGGGTATGGCCCGCGTCATCGTCGACGAGGGGCTGTACGACGCGGCCCACCTCAAAGAGCAGACCGACATGCCGCTCCTGGTTCGCGAGGACACCGGGAAGTTCCTCCGGGCCAGCGAGGTGCGGGGACTCACCGTGCAGGCCGACCGCCCCGACCAGATGTTCGTCATGCAGGACGCAGGGGGGAACCTGCGCGTCGCGCCGGGGTCGCTCGGTGAACGCGACGGCCAGTACGATCCCAGCGAGAGCATCGCGCTGGACTTCGATCCGCAACTGTCGGTCGAGCGCGCGGTGTCGACGACCGACGGCAACGTACAGGTTCGATCCGTCTGGAACAACCTGACCGACGAACTGGAAAACTACACGCCCGAGTACATCTACGAGGAGACCGGCGTGGGCCGGCAGACCCACCAGGAGATCGCCCGGGAGTTCGCGGAGGCCGAGAAGGCGAAGATCATCCACGGCAAGGGCGTCAACGACTGGTACCACAACGACCTGGGCAACCGCGCGATCCAGTTGCTCGTCACGCTGACGGGCAATCTGGGCGAGCAGGGCACGGGCCTCGACCACTACGTCGGCCAGGAGAAGATCTGGACCTTCAAGGGGTGGCAGACCCTCTCGTTCCCCACCGGCTCGGTCCGGGGCGTGCCCACGACGCTGTGGACCTACTTCCACGCGGGCATCCTCGACAACACCGACCCCGACACCGCGGCGAAGATCCGCGAGTCCGTCGAGAAGGGCTGGATGCCGCTCTATCCCTCGGAGCGGTCCGACGGCTCCCGTCCGGACCCCTCGGTCCTCTTCGTCTGGCGGGGCAACTACTTCAACCAGGCCAAGGGCAACGTCGCCGTCGAGGAACAGCTCTGGCCGAAACTCGACCTCGTCGTCGACGTGAACTTCCGGATGGACTCGACGGCGATGAACGCCGACATCGTCCTGCCGACGGCGAGCCACTACGAGAAACACGACCTCTCGATGACGGACATGCACACCTACGTGCATCCCTTTACCCCGGCGGTCGAACCGCTGGGCGAGTCCAAGACCGACTGGCAGATCTTCCGGGAACTGGCCGCGAAGATCCAGGAACTCGCCACCCAGCGCGGGATCGACCCGATCCCCGACCGGAAGTTCGATCGCGAGATCGACCTGACGAGCGTCCACGACGACTACGTCCGGGACTGGGAGACCGGCGAGGCGGGTGCGCTGACCGGTGACAAGGCGGCCTCCGAGTACATCCTCGAACACTCAGAGGAATCCAATCCCGAGGGCACCGACGAGCAACTCACGTTCGACGACATCGACGAACAGCCACGACGGTTGCTGGACACGGGCGATCACTGGACCTCGCCGATCGAGGAGGGCGAGGCCTACACGCCCTGGAAGCGCTACGTCCAGGACAAGGAGCCGTGGCCGACGTTCACGGGGCGCCAGCAGTACTACGTCGACCACGACTGGTTCCTCGAACTGGGCGAACAACTGCCGACGCACAAGTCGCCGCCGACGCTGCAGGAGAAGTCGGACTACCCGCTGCGGTACAACACGCCGCACGGGCGGTGGTCGATCCACTCGACCTGGCGGGACAACGAGAAGATGCTCCGCCTCCAGCGCGGGGAACCCGTCGTCTACCTCAACCCCGAGGACATGGCCGAGCGGGGCATCGAGGACGGCGACACCGTCACGGTGTACAACGACCTCGCCGAAGTCGAGGTCCAGGCCAAGGAGTACCCAAGCAGCGAACCCGGCACCGTCAGGATGTACTTCGCCTGGGAGAAGTTCCAGTTCCCCGACGGCGACAACTTCAACAGCCTCGTCCCGATGTACATGAAACCCACACAGCTCGTCCAGTATCCCGAGGACACCGGCGAACACCTGCACTTCTTCCCCAACTACTGGGGTCCCACCGGCGTCAACAGCGAGGTCCGCGTCGAGGTCGAAGCGATCGACGGCGCGGACGGCACTTCGGGGGCGACCGACGGAGGTGACGGCCAGTGAGTTCCCAGTCCGACGGCGGCGGCAGCGAAACGCCGGAGGGCGTCGACCTCGCGGAGGGGATCGACCACCAGGTCGCGATGGTGATGGACCTGAACAAGTGCATCGGCTGCCAGACATGCACCATCGCCTGCAAGACCAACTGGACCGAGGGCGGCGGCCGGGATTACATGTACTGGAACAACGTGGAGACCCGGCCCGGCTCGGGCTACCCGCGCGACTGGGAGGAGATGGGCGGCGGCTGGGAGTCCGACGAGCACAGCGAGCGGTCGCCCGGCCAGCTCCCCGAGAAGGAGGAGTACGGCCGCGCCTGGGAGTTCAACCACGAGCAGATCTTCTACGAGGGCAGCGACGAACCGCTCCGCCCCATGGACGGCGCGGAGTGGGGCCCCAACTGGGACGAGGACCAGGGCGCCGGCGAGTACCCCAACTCCTACTACTTCTACCTGCCCCGGATCTGCAACCACTGCACCCACCCCTCCTGCGTGGAGGCCTGCCCGCGCTCGGCGCTGTACAAGCGCGAGGAGGACGGCATCGTCCTGGTCGACCAGGAACGCTGCCGGGGCTACCGCTACTGCGTCGAGGGCTGTCCCTACAAGAAGGTGTACTACAACTCGGTGACGAAGAATAGCGAGAAGTGCATCTTCTGTTATCCCCGCATCGAGGGCGAGGGGCCGGACGACGAGGTCCGACCCCCGTCCTGTGCGGCGGACTGTCCGCCGCAGTTGCGGCTCGTGGGCTTCCTCGACGACGAGGAGGGGCCGATCCACAAGCTCGTGAACGAACACGAGGTGGCGGTCCAGTTGCACCCCGAGTACCGCACCGAACCCAACGTCTTCTACATCCCGCCCTTCGCCCCGCCACAGCACTCCGACGCGGGCGAGAGCCTCGAGTCGGAGCGCATCCCGCGCAACTACCTCGAGGAGCTGTTCGGCCCCGAAGTAAACGAGGCGCTGAACACGATCGAGCGCGAGCGCAACCGGGTCGAACGGGGCGAGGAGAGCGAGGTGATGGACATCCTGACGACGGACAACCCTGCCCAACAGTATCGGCTGGAGGTCTTCGACGATGAAGAGTAAGGAACTCGCCCTCGCGGCCGTTCTCGCCGTGGCACTGGTCGCGGCGACGCTCGCACTCCCGGCGGTGGTCGACGCGCGGCCGGCCTTCGCCGTCCCGGTCCACGAGGACGAGGGCGAGGGGACCTACAGGGACCCGGCGAGCGGTGACTGGTCCGAGGCACCGGCGGCGACACTCGAGATGGCAAGCGCCCCGAGCGGGCTGCCGAACGCGTCATCGACGACCGTGGAGGAGGCGAAACTCCAGGCCGTCCGCACCGACGAGCGGCTCTTCCTGAAGCTCAGCTGGGCCGACGCCACCAACGACACCGAGACGGGTGACGTGGGAGCGTTCGCCGACGCGGCCGCCATCCAGTTGCCGGTCGACGAGAGCGCCCGGCCCCCGATCGCGATGGGCGGGGCCGACAACCCGGTGAACGTCTGGTTCTGGCGGGCCGATGCCACCCAGCAGGAACTGCTGGCGGGCGGCGCCGGGACGACGACGCCGATGAACGGTACCGTCGCAACCGAGAGCCGCTACGTCGACGGCCAGCGGGAAGTCGTCTTCTCGCGCGACCTCGACGCCAGCGGTGCGAACCGCACGTCGGTCCCCGCGGACGAGGACCTGGACGTGGCCATCGCGGTCTGGAACGGCTCGGCCGACGAGCGGTCGGGCCACAAGGCCGCGAGCGACTGGTACTACCTCGCACTGGGCGCCGGGCCGCAGGGGCCGCCGTACGAACTCCTGCTGTGGGTGATCGCCGGCCTCGCGATCGTGTTCACGACGCTCGTGACGATCGAGGGCGTCCGCCGGACCCGGGGTGACAGCTGATGGCGGCGAACGACGCCCCGGGTGGCCCCGGCGCGCTGGCGGGGGAGGTCGAGAGCGACGCGGGCGCTCGCGGCGCCGTCTACGCGCTGCTTGCGGCCGCGTTCGACCAGCCAGACGAGGAACTCTACCGGGCCATCGAGACCGGCGCCTTCCGCGAGGAACTCGCGGCGCTGGTCGACCGGACCGCGCTGGACATGGCGGTGCCGGATCTGACCACCGAGGACGACTACGAACACCTCTGTGCCCGGTACAACGACCTGTTCGTGATCGGCTTCTCGGAGGTCGTCGACGCGACCGACGGGACGATGCGCCACGAGGAGCCGCCGGTCTCGCTGTACGAGTCCGCACACCGGCCGGAGGTGTCCTGGAACGACGTGAACCTCGACCTGGCGCGGGCCTACGAGTACTTCGGCTGCCAGGTCGACCAGGAGGTGCGGGACAACCACGACCACCTCCAGTTGCAACTGGAGTTCATGGGCTATCTCTGCCGGCGGGAAGCGGCGGTCGACCCCGACGTCGCCGCGGCGCGACTGGACTTCCACGACCGCCACCTCCGGGTGATCGGCGAGGCCGTCGCGGACGCGCTGGCGGCCGAACCCGGGACCGAGTTCTACGGCGACCTCGGCGCGTTCCTCGACCGGTTCACCGACGCCGACGTCGAGGACCTGGCGGCCCGCCGCGAGGGGGGTGGATCGGCGTGAGCCGCGAGTCCCACGCGACGGGGCCGGTCGCCGAGACCGAGGGCGCCGAGGATGCGTCCCTCCTGGCGACGCTCGCGAGCGTCGAGGCGGACGGCGATCGGATCGAACTGCTCGCCGGTCTCGCCGGCCTCGCGATCGTGGCGCTCGGGCTGGCACTCCGGATTCTGCACAACGCGCCCCTGGACGGAGTCGCGGTGCCGGGAGTCGCCTTCGCGGCGCTGGAGACGGCGACGCCGCTCGCGCTGGGGGCCGCGCTGTTCGCCGTCGCGCTCGCGGCCGCCGAACCGGCACGCCGCGTCGGACTGCTGTTCGCCGGTGCCTTCGGCCCGCTCGCGACGATTTCGCCCGCCGCGACGCTGCCAGCCGTCGGCGGCGTGATCGGCGGCGGCGCGCTCGCGGTCGTCGGCTCGCTCGACACCCCGCGGACCTACCGGGAGGGCAGGCGCGCAGCCGTGCTCCTCGGGTTCCTGGCGGGCGTCGCCTGCTCACTCGCCGCCGCTATCGGCGTCCTCGACGGCGCGATGGCGATCGGCGCGGGGCTCACCCTGCTCGCCACGGCGGCGCTCGCGCTGCTGGTCGAAACCGACCGGACCGCAGCGCTCGCCGGACTGGTGACCGTGGTCGGCGTGATCGCGGTCATCGTCTCGGCCCCGTTTCTCGTCGGGAGCGTCCTGCTCGTCGGGTTCGGCGTGGTCGGCGTGCCCCACCTGCTCGTCGCACTGGCGTTCGGGGGGGCCGTTCCGGCGGCCGTCGCCGGGCTGACCCGGGGGAACACACGGCTCGCGGTGGGTGCGTCACTCGTCGCGCTCGCGGGCGTGCCTGCAACCTTGCCACGCGCGATGGCCGTCCTGCTCGGCGTCGCACTGCTCGTGCGGGCAACGGGCGAGATCGCGGAGGTGACGACGTGAGAGATCCCGACGAGGCGACCGACGGACCGACGGATCCGCGCGTCCACCCCGAGCAGAGCCCCGGCTTCGGCGAGGACCCCGAGGGGCTGGAGGACATCGAAGTGAGCCGGGACGTGACCATCGGTGAGGCCACCCCGAGAGAGCTACAGGCGACCGACCTCGCACCCGTGGCCGACGCCTCGGCCGCCGAGAAGATCGACGACCTGCTCTCGGGCGATCACGTCGAGCGGCGACGGGCCGCCCTGGCACTGGGGGAGGAACGGCCCGAGGAGGCGGTGCTGGACGCCGTAATCGCCGCGACGAACGACGGAGACGACGACGTGCGCCAGTTCGCCGTCGAATCGCTGGCGAGTCTGGGCGGCGAGCGGGCGGCCGCCGCCGTCGTCGAGACGCTCGGCGACGAGGACCCCTGGGTGCGCGCGGAGGCGGTCGTCGCGCTCGACAATATCGACCGACTCGAGTACGAGGACCACATCGAGGCCGCACTGGACGACGACCACCACGCCGTGCGCCGGAACGCGGCCATCTCGCTGTTCAAACACCGCGGCGAGGACCTGCTCCCGGTCCTGCTGGAACAGTCGCGGGCCGACAGCGAACGCTTGCGGGAGTGGGCGGCCCACCTCATGGCCGGCGTCGAGGACGGGCGGGCGACCGAGCGGCTGACGGAACTGGCCGACGACGAGGACGAACCGCAGGTCGTCAGGAGCACGGCCGCGCGGGCCGTCGAGGCCGATCCCGGCAAGTTCCGGCGGCAGTTCACCGGCGGCATCGAGGGCGAGAGCACGGCGCTGCCGGGCGAAGACCGACTCAACCGGAGACCCGACCTATGAGTTCAGAGGACACCACCACGACGGAACCGCTCTCCGATCGCGTCGAGGCCGCGCTCCGGAAGGTGCGCGACCCCGACGCCGACGTGAACGTCTTCGAGGCAGGGCTGGTCGAGGACGTGCGGATCGCCGACGGCGACGTCACGGTCCGGACCGACCTCTCCGAGTTCCCGCCCAGCGAGGGCCAGGCCGTCACGTCGACGATGATGCGCGCTGTCTCCGAGGTCGAGGGCGTCGAGCGCGCCCACGTCGAACAGGCACCTCGCGGCGTCGACACCGACGGACGCGAGGTCGGCGTCGGCACGGCAGAGCGGGTGATCGCCGTCGCCAGCGCGAAGGGCGGCGTCGGGAAGACCACCGTCGCGACGACGCTCGCCTGTGCGCTGGCGGCCGATGGCGACGACGTGGCCCTGTTCGACGCCGACATCCACGGGCCGAACGTGCCCGAACTGCTCTCGGTGAGTGGCCCGGTGCAGTCCGACGACGAGGGCCACCCGGTTCCCGTCGACGCGAGCGCGGCCGATGCGGACGAGGCGGCCGGCGCTCTCGAAGTGATGAGCGTCGGGTTGATGAACGACAGCCAGCCGCTGGCCTGGCGGGGGGCGATGGCCCACGACGCGCTGACCGAACTGTTCGAGGAGACGGCGTGGGCCAGCCCCGACACGCTCGTGATCGACCTGCCGCCGGGGACCGGCGACGTGGCGCTGACCACGCTGCAGGAGGTCCGGGTCGACGGCGTCGTGTTCGTGACGACGCCCTTCCACGCCGCGGTCTCGGACACCCACCGCTCGCTGCAGCTGTTCGAGGAGAACGAGGTCCCCGTGCTGGGCGTCGTCTCGAACATGGGGGAGTTCGTCTGTGACTCCTGCGGCGAGCACCACGACCTCTTCGACGGCGACGATCCCGTTGGTGCCCTTGAAGTCCCGATCCTCGCGGAGGTGCCCTTCACCGGCGAGATGCAGTCCGACCCCCGACCGACAGCCGACGGCGTGCCCGACGTGGCCCGGGAACTCGCGGGGGCCGCCCGCGACCGGATCGAGGAGATCTGGACGGTGGAGGTTCCGGACGGGGCCGTCGACCTGCGCGGCGTTCCCCCCGAAGAGCGCCGCGGTCGGGTCCGGGACGCCTTCGAGGCGCTCGAGTCAGGGGAGCGATTCGAGGTGGTCAGCGATCGGAATCCGGGACCGGTCCGGGAGTTCCTCGTCGATCTGATCGACGGCCAGAACTTAGAGACCTTCGAGGTCAAACGGCAGAACCCCGACACCTGGCGGTGCCGGACGCGAAAACCCTAATCGACTGCGTCGACGATCTCGTAACTCACGTTGTCCTCGCGCAGTCGGTCCGTGTGGCGCGCGAGTTCCGTCTCGACCGAGAGGAGGAGGACGTCCTGCCCGCGCGTGGCGGCCTCGCGGACGGCCTCGGGGGTGCCAAAGCGCAGGTCAGGCTCCCGGTCGGCGTCGCGGGCGGCCACGAGCGCCTCCGTCCCGGCGACGGCGAGCAGGTCGTGCTCGTCGGCCAGCCCGGCCACGCGGTCGGCGTCGACGGCGCGGCTGCCGCCCTCGTCGACCCGTGGCAGGGAGACCACCGTCACGTCGCCGAGCTCGTAGTCGAGGACGCCCTCGAAGTCGGTGACGCCCACGTCGGTTCCGGCTTCCGCGGCGGTGACGGCGACCGCCGTCGCGGAGCCCGTCGATCCGGGCGTGGCCTGCATCGTCCCCTCGTGCATCGACAGCGAGACCGGTTGCCCTTCCTCGATATCGCCGGTCGCGAGCGCCGTCTCGATCTCGACCTGGCCGATGACCTCCTCGGAGACGTGGCTGACGTACTCCTCGAGGCGGCTGGTGTGGGAGATCAGCCAGTCGACGCCCTCCTTGGTCACCTCGTAACGGCCGCGGCCGTGTTTGCGAACGAAACCCTGCTTGATGAGGTCCTGCAGGTAGTCGCTGACCGCCTGTGAGGTGACGCCGATGGCGTCGGCGACCTCCTGCTGGCTGACCGCCGGCTGGCGTTCGGCGATCTGGACGAGGATCTGGTACCGGGTCGCGTCCCGCTTGCTCCTGAGTACGTTCCCCTCGCCGGACTCCTCGCCCGTCATGGCTGCCCCTGCGTCCCGGAAACTCAAGTACCTTTGCCATACTCCCGCCTGGCTTTCCCTCCGCGCTGCGATCACGCGCCGAACGGCAAATCCACTCTCACTAATACAACCAAAATTGTTTTATCCGACACTCCGGTTGTATTCGGTGATGTCCCGCGTAGCGCTCCCACACGACGCGAAGGCGGGGCCGACCAAGCCCGAGGTCCGGGCCGTGTTGCTCTCGAAGCTGGGGCTCACGGACGCGGACCACTTCGCCGAGGTCGGCTCCTGTACCGGAGCGGTCACCATCGAGGCCGCGCGCCGAGCCGGCCGCGTCACCGCGGTCGAACGGAAGGAATCGCGCCTTAAGACCACCCGGAAGAACCTGGCGGCAAACGAGACCAGCGCCGAGGTCGAGTTGCGCGAGGGGGAAGCTCCCGACGGGCTCCCAGAGGACGCGGACGCGCTCTTCCTCGGCGGCAGCCGCAACTACGAGGCCGTCCTCGACCACGCCGTCGCGACCGGCGTCGACCGCGTGATCATGAACGTCTCGCGGCTGGAGGTCGCCGGCGCGGCGACCGACGCCTTCCGCGAGCGCGACCTCCTCGAAGAGGTCGTCCAGTTCCAGGTCAGCCACGGCTACGAACTCGCCGGCGCGACGAGTTTCGACTCGGACAACCCCGTCTACATGCTGATCGGGAGCGCGAGCGACGAGCAGGTTGCCGCGGATGGGGGTGAGCGAAGCGTAGCTTCGCGATTCCCGGAGGACCAGCCATGACCCTCTACGGCGTCGGACTCGGCCCCGGCGAGGCGGATCTCGTAACGGTCCGGGGGAAGCGCGTCCTCGAAGAGGTGGACGTGGTGTACTCGCCGGGCCGGCTCTCCCGCTCGGTCGCGACCGAACACGTCCCCGAGGAGCGCATCGGCGACCTCGACTTCCCGATGACACGCGACGAGGAGAAACTCCGGCGGGCCTGGAAGGAGGCAGCCGCCGAGATCGCGCCCCGGGCGAAAGACGGCGACGCGGCCTTCGTCACGCTGGGCGACCCCAACGTCTACTCGACGTTCGGCCACCTCCGGCGAACACTGGACGCCTTCCACCCCGACGTGGAGCTGGAAGTCGTCCCCGGCGTCAGCGCCATGACGGCCTTCGCGACGGCGCTTGGCGTCGAGATCCCGGCCGGTTCGGGGCTGGCACTCCGGGAGGCCGATCAGGGGCGCTCACCGACCGGTCCCGACCGGATGGTCCTGTTCAAAGTGACCGACGCACCCGCGACCCACGAGGGGCTCGTCGATGCGGGCTACGACGTGACCTACGGTCGGCGGCTGTTCATGGAGCAGGGCGAGACGGTCGTCACCGACGACCCCGACGATATCGAGGAGCGCGATTACTACACCCTCGCCTACGCGACGCGGAGCGACGCCGAGGAGGACCTGGCCACGGCGCAGTTCGAGACGGCCTACGAGAACCCAGGTCCGGTCACGGAGGAGTGCGCCGAAGGGGTCGCTTGCGGCGACGAACTGCCGGAGGTGCGATCCGATGACTGATCCCGACGCGACCGACGGCGAGGATCCGACCGACCCGCAGGACGCCATCGACGCGACGGCGGGTCGGACGGACCGCGATCCGCGCGTCTACGAACGCAGCGCCGGCGACGAGCAGGAGGGGATTCCCTTCATCGGTGCCGGCCCCGGCGACCCGAAACTGCTGACCGTCGCCGGCCGCGAACTCGTCGAGGCAGCCGACCTTGTCGTTCACGCGGGGTCGCTCGTCAACAGCGAACTGCTGGAGGAGTACTGCGCCGACGCGGAGACGGTCTCCTCCATCGGCAAGGATCTCGAAGAGCTGATCCCGCTCATGCGTGACGCCTACGAGGCCGGCGAGAACGTGGTCCGCCTCCACAGCGGCGACCCGGCCATCTACGGCGCGGCGCTGGAGCAGATGGACGCCCTGGAACACGAGAGCGTCCCGACGTACTTCGTCCCCGGCGTCACCGCGGCCTTCGCCGCGAGCGCCACCCTCAGAACCCAACTCACGCTCAACGAGGTCTCGAACCACGTCGCCTTCACCCGGCCGCAGGGCAAGACCCTCGACGCCGACGAGGACCACATCTCCGAGTTCGTGGAGATGGGCGACGTGACGACCTGCATCTACCTCGGGACCCACGCCGTCGCGGAGACGATGGACCGACTGCTCGAACAGGGCCACGACCCCGAGACGCCGGTCGCCGTGGTCTACCACGCGTCCTGGCCGGACGAGGACGTGATCGAAGGGACCATCGGGACCATCGGCGACCGGGTGACCGAAGCCGGGTATCGCGCCTCGGCCCTCGTGATCATCGGCGAGGCCGTCGCTGGCGACGGCTACGAGCGGTCCTACCTCTACGACGGCTGGGCCAATCGCGGGAGCGAGAGCGAAACGGAGGCCGACGACTGATGAGCACTGACACCGACGACGCGGCGGACGACGACTCTGGCGAATCGAGCGGCGGCCACTGTTCGACCCCCGACAGCGACGGGGAGGTCGCCGAGGAGATCGCGATCGTTTCCTTCGAGCGCAAGTGGGACACGGCCGAGGAGATCCGGGCCGAAATCGGCGATCGCTACGAGTCGATCGATCTCGTCGAGTACCACGGCGACGTCTTCGCCGAGCACTGGGGCGAGTACGACTGCTTCGTCGGCCTGATGGCCAGCGGCATCGCGATGCGCAAGACTGCGCCGCTGCTAGACGACAAGTGGGACGACCCCGCCATCGTCGTCGTCGACGAGGAATTGACCTGGGCCATCCCCATCACCGGCGGTCACCACGGCGCGAACCAGGTGGCCGACGACCTGGCGACGATGGGTGCGGTGCCGGCGATGACCACGGCCTCGGAGGCCGCGGACAAGCAGGGCGTCGAGAAACAGGCGAAGGCTCTCGACGCGCACGTCGTCAACGGCGACTCCACTGTCGCGACGAACCTCGCCGTCCTCGACGACGAACTGGGTCCCGTCGAGCGACTCGACGGGCCGAAGGCGGTGATGGTGGACGACGACGTCACAGTACTGAAGCGCAACGGCGACGACGGCGTCGTCCTCGGCACCGGGAGCGTCTCCGGCGCGAAGAAAGAGCAGTTCGAGGCCGCCTGGAGATCTGCCCTCGAAGGCACCGACTACGAGATCGCGGACGTGGACTTCGTCGCGACCGGGACCCGCAAGGAAGAGGAGGACGGCCTGCTCGACGCCGCGGCCGAACTCGATCTGGGCGTGATCTCCTTCGAGAAGGAGACCCTGGAGGAGTTCGAGGGGCCCTCTCCCTCGCGCTCGAAGGAGCTGATCGGCTGGCCGGGCATCTCCGAGGCCAGCGCCATCGCTGGCGGGCGCGAGCACGAACTGCTCCGCGAGAAGGAGCGCTACGACGAGGCCGTGACGGTGGCGATCGGACGATGAGCGGAACCGAGGACAGTGGGGACGAAGGTTACGGCACCCTCTACGTCGTCGGCATCGGTCCGGGGCTCCCTGGCGGGATGACCCAGCGGGCCAAAGACGTGATCGCGACCGCCGACTGCGTCGTCGCCTCGAACCTCTACCAGGAGTTCCTGCGGAAGGACGGGACCCTGCCGCCCGAGAGCGCCGAAGTCGAGGCGGCCGCCGACGGAGGGGTTTCGGCCGCATCTGCCGACGAAGGAACCGTCCTCGAACGACCCGATGGGTCACGCCAGACGCTCGTCCGGTCGACGATGGGCCGGCAGGTCGAACTCGCCCGCGAGGCCTTCGAGCGCGTCCGCGACGGCGAGGACGTGGCCCACGTCTCCGGGGGCGATCCGAACGTCTACGGGAAGAGCGACCTGGTCTTCACGATGGCAGAGGCGGAGGACGCGACGGACGTCCCGATCGAGATCGTCCCCGGCGTCACGGCGGCGCTGGGCGGCGCGGCGACCCTCGGTGCGCCGCTCTCGAACGACTTCTGCACCGTCTCGCTGTCGGACAAGTGGCGCGGCTGGGACGAGATCGAGGAGAAACTCCGGGCCGCGGCCATCTCCGGGTTCGTCATCGTCCTCTACAACTGCTGGCGCGACTACGAGCGGGCGATCGAGGTCGTCCGCGAAGAGCGGGCGGCCGACGTCCCGGTCGCGATCGTCAACGACGCCGGCCGGGGCGATGCCGGCCGGAACGTCGAGGGCGAGACGAACACGATCACCACACTCGCCGACGTGACCGACCACGACGAGAAGGTCGGCGGGATGGGCTCCTCGATCCTGATCGGCACCCACGAGACCGAGGTCTGGGAGAACGACCACCGCGAGTTCCTCGTCACGCCCCGCGGCGGACGTGACGTGGAGGATTTCTGAACCATGAGCACCGACGATACCACTACCAACGACGCGAGTACAGACACGGAATCGAAGTGCGGCGGTGCAACGACCAGCACCGAGGAGACCACGAGTGAGTCGAAGTGCGGCGCATCCACGGACTCGTCGAGTTCGTCGTCCAGCGAGTGCGGTGCGAGTTCCGACGAGGAGGAGGTCGGCGCGACCGTCGACGACTTCGACGCCGACCCCGGCCAGTTGATCGCCGTCGGTCTCGGTCCCGGTCAGCCCGAGGGCATGACCGACCGGGCGAAGACCGCGCTGGCCGACGCCGAGCACATCGTCGGCTACACGACCTACGTCGACCTGCTGCCCGACGAGATCACCGAGGCGGCCGAGGACATCTACGACACGCCGATGTGCGGCGAGGTCTCGCGCACGGAGGAGGCCATCGACCGTGCGCTGGCCGGCAACGACGTCGCGATCATCGGGAGCGGCGACCCGAACGTCTACGCGCTGGCCGGCCTCGCCCTGGAGATCGTCGAGTCCAAGGGCGCGACCGCGTCGATGCTCGACTTCGACGTGGTCCCGGGCGTCCCGGCGGCCCAGTCCTGTGCCGCACGCGTCGGCGCACCGCTGGTGAACGACACCGTCTCGATCTCGCTGTCGGATCACCTGACGGACATGCCGACCATCGAGTCACGGCTCCACGCGACGGCGAAGGAGGGCTTCACCATCGCCATCTACAACCCCTGGAGTCGCAAGCGCAGAGAGAACTTCCAGAAGTGCTGTGAGATCCTGCTGGAACACCGCGACCCGGACACGCCGGTGGGCGTCGTCCACGCCGCCGGGCGCGAGGACGAGGAAGTCGAGATCGTCGAACTGGGCGAGCTTCCCGACCTCGGCGAGACGGACCTGATCGACATGACGACCACGATCCTCGTGGGCAATTCGGAGACCTACGTCTGGGACGACCGGATGGTGACCCCGCGGGGCTACGAGACCAAGTACGACTACTGATGGCCTACACAGTCACCCTCGACCGCGAGGCCTGCGACGGGATCTTCGCCTGCCTCGTCCGGGACGACCGGTTCGTCGAGGCCGAGGACGGCCTCGCCGGGATCGAGTCCACGGACGGAGAGACGGACCGCCGGCCCGGCGATGCGGACGGTGACGACCGCCTCACCGTCACCTTCGAGGACGAACTGATCGAGGACGCCAGAGAGGCCGCCACAGCGTGCCCGGTCGACGCCATCGAGGTCTCGTCCGCCGACGGAGGGAAAGCGTGAGCGTCGAAACCGGCGTCCCCAGAGACCTGCTGGCGAGCCACCCGGAGACGGCGTACTTCTGGGGCCGGGTCGTCGGCGACGGCGACCTCGGCGAGGACTCGGTGACCGTCCGCGCCACCGACGAGACGGCGGCCCGCCGGCTCGCGGCCATCGCCGGGGCCGAGCAGGTCGACAAGCGCATCCGCGAGCGCGAGTACGCCCACGACACGTCGATCACCAGGACCGAGGAGGCGTACACGGTCCAGGTGTTCGGCGACCTCTCGACGCGCGCCGCGGCCGCGTTCGGCCTCCCGCGGGACGGGCAGCCGGGCGGCTACCGGCTGGACTCCGTCGCCGACCACGACCGCCAGCTACTCCGCGGCCTGCTGGAGGGTTGCGGGACGATCTGTTTCAAGAGTTCAGCGGGGACGGTCGGCCTCTCCTTCGTCGCCGACGATCGGCGGCTGCTCGAACGGATCCAGGGACTGCTCGACGGCCTCGACGTGGACGCCCCCTACGACGAGTTATCCGAGACCGCCTCGGGCGGCTACTGGTTCGGCGTCGAGGACGCGGCCGTCCCGACCGTCGGCCCGCGGCTCTACGATGGCTGCGAGGAGACGGGCCTGTTCGCGCCGTCGCGGCGGCGAAAGCTCCGGCGGAGTCTCCAGCAGGCCGAGAACGTCGAGCCATGAGCCGGAGCACCACGGGCGGCGACGCCGCGGGCGCCTTCGACGACGAGGCGGTTCTGCTGGTCGGCCACGGCTCCCGTCGGGAGAAGTCCAACGAGCAGGTCCGCGAACTGGCCGTCGCTCTCGAAGACCGACTCGGCGTGCCGGTCGATGCCGGCTTCCTGGAACTCGCGGAACCCGCCATCCCCGATGCCATCGCGGGCCTTGCGGGCGCGGTGTCGGAGGTCACCGTCGTCCCCCTCTCGCTGTTCGCCGCGAGCCACGTCAAAAACGACGTGCCGCTCGCCGTCCAGCAGGCCCGGTCGGCCCACGACGGGCTGACGGTCAACAACGGCGCGCACCTGGGGATCCATCCCGCTATCGTCGACCTGCTGGACGACCGGGCCACGGCCGTCGAGGCCGAACTCGGCGTGGACAGGACCGAAGACGACGTGGTCGCGGTGGTCTGTGCCCGGGGATCGAGCGACCCCGACGCGAACGGCGACGTCCACAAACTCGCCCGCCTGCTGGACGAGGGCAGAGCCTTCGACCGCGTCGAGGCCTCGTTCATCGGCGTCACCGAACCGTTGCTGGAGGAGTCGCTGCACGGCGTCGCCAAGCGGCGGCCCGACGCGGTGGTCGTCCTGCCGTACATGCTGGGCGACGGCGTCCTCACCCAGCGGATCCGGGACCGAACCGACGAGTTCGACGACGAATACCCCTACGTCGACGCGGCGGCGGGCGACCCGCTCGGGACCGACTCGCGGCTACTGGACGTGCTGGGCGACCGCTGGCAGGAGGCCCGTACCGGCAGCGTCGAGATGTCCTGTGACACCTGCAAGTACAAGGTCGAACTCGACGGCTACGAGGAAGACGTCGGCGGCGCGCGGGCGATGCTGCGAGCGCTGACTCACCAGGAGACCCACGCCGACCGCGAGGACGTCGACGACGACCCGCACGTCCACGACGCGCCCGAGAAACACGTCGCGGTCTGTACGAACCAGACCTGCGCGGAAGACGGGGCGCCAGCGGTCCTGGAGCGGCTCCGGCAGGCCGTCCGGGACTCCGAGGAGTGTGACGCCCGGGTCACCAGATCATCCTGCCTGGGCCGCTGCGGCGAGGGACCGATGGTCGCCGTCTACCCCGACGGCGTCTGGTACGGCGACGCCGACGAGGGCGACGCCGACCGTATCGTCTCGTCCCACCTCGACCGGGACCGCATCGTTTCGGATCTCGTGGATCAAACACTATGAGCTGTGACGAACTCGAAGCCCTGCGACTGGGCGTGATGACGGCACTCGGCATCGGCGACGAAAGCACGCGCGAACACGCGGAACAAGAACTCGAGGGGAGCCTCGACGGCCCCATCGAGGCGCTGGCGAACGCGGAGACCTTGCCGGAGATCGAACGGCACCTCGACGCCGCGCTGGTGGACCTCGAAGAGGAGGTGGCCGCGATGGACCCCGGCGATCCGGAGTACGACTACACCCGCGGACGGCTGGTTGCCGTGCGGGACGCGGAACGGGCGATCCACCGCCTGACCGGACAGGCCGAATCGGTCCTCGACGGGTTCGGCGAGGCCCACCACCACCTCCACGAGGTCTTCCCGGCCGATGAGTAGCCTCGGTCGGCGAAACCGGTCGCTCGGAGACGTCGAGCCCGCGGGGTCCCGGCACCTCGGCCGCCGGTCGGCCGTGGCGCTCACCGACGATACAGTTCTCGCGGGCACCGCGGACGGGCGGCTCCGGGCGTTCGATCGGGACCTGCACTCCCTGTGGACGACCGAGACGGGCGACGGGCGCGTCGTGTCGATTGATACCTTCGACGGCAAAAATACTAAAGAAAATATTGCCTTCGACGGAAAAATTGTTGCGGGGGAACGCGGTCCGGCTGGTGCCGTTCGCTGTCACGATCTTGCGACGGGCGATCTGGTCTGGCGCTACGAGACGGCAGATGATCTGGGTGAGCCACAGGAAGAAACCCGGTTTCTGCTCCCCTTCGTCGCAGACGTCGTCGCCGGCGACGACCGGATGTACGTCGCGGCGCGGCGCTACGAGCGTGGAGACGACGGCCGCCGGTTCCACAGCGCGGTCTACGCCTTCCGCCCCGACGGCGGCGTCGACTGGCGCTACCGGGCGGACGCGTCACCGATCAGCCTCGCCGTCCGCGAGGACCGGGTTGCGGTGGCCTACAACCGCTGTCCCGGCGATCACCAGTGCGGGCTCGTGGTGCTAGACGCCGAGACTGGAGACGAACGGGTGACGTGGGACCCCGGGACGGACGGCCAGCGGCGGGTCGGCGACGTCTCGCTGCTCGCCGAGGGGATGGCGGTCGCCAGTCACGGCGATTACTGTGGCTACCTGCTCGACGCCGACGGCGGCCAGCGCGCACGCGTCCCGCTGGCGACGCCCGAGTCCGTCGACGGCGACCGCGTCTACGCCTACCCGAATCACGTCCACGCGACGGCGGCAGGAGCGGTCTTCGTGACCGGGAACACCTACCCCGAGGAGGGCCGCGAGACCGACGCCCGCCACCCGATGGAACACACCGGGGTCGGGGTTTCCCTCGGCGGCGAGCGGAACTGGACCCACCCGGTCGACGGCTTCGCCACTGGAATCGGCACTCACGGCGACCGGATCGCCGTCGCGAGCGCACAGCACTTCCGGGACCGCGACGCGGAGAGCCACGGTCTGTCGGTCTTCGACGTCGTCGACGGACCGATCGGCGGTCTCGACGCCGAGGGGGTCGTCACCGCGGCAGCGCTGGACGGGGACGCCGCGGTCGCCATCGAAGAACCGGTCGCGTACCACGACGAGGGCGAGGAGCGCGGCGCGTATCGGCTTCTCTTCGACGCGCTCGCCTGACCCTCGCAGATCGCGTTCCCGTCAGATCCGTTCGTTCAGTTTGTACAGTTCGAGGGCTTCGAGTCGCGGATCCGAGGCGGCCGAGGCGTTCGCGCCGACCGACGTGCCGGCGACGCCCTCGTTGGTCGCGCTCCCGGTGCCCGAATCGAGGATGTAGGCCACTTCTCGCTCGATGTCGTCGACCGGTTGGCCGAGTTCTTCGCTGGCGTCTTCCAGCGCCTCCTGAATCTCCTCGTCGGAGGCGGTGAACTCGCCGCCACCGCCGATGTCGGTCAGGTCAGTCATCGGCGACACCTCCGGTGACGACGTCGGTCTCGTCGAGGTCCAGTTTCCGCGCGTAGGTCGCGGCGTGGTGTTCGATCCGGCCGTCGTAGTCGGTCTCGTCGGCCTCGTTCGCGGCCCCCTGCGCCACCTGCGAGAAGGTGTTCGGGGCGTAGTGCTCCAGGTCCAGCGTCTCCTTGAACTGGGCGTGCCACAGCTCCATCCCGCGCTGGATGAGTCCGTCGAAGTCCGCGCCGAGGGGGTCGTCCATCGCCGCCGAGACGAAGTAAGCCGTGTCGATCACGTGGGGCAGACACGCCAGTGACTCCTCCCAGATGGCCTCGTCGACCCCCTGGTACTCCGGAATCCCCGCCCGCTCTTTCTCAAGGAGTTCCGAGAGCAACTCGAGTCCGTGGGTCACGTGACGACCCTCGTCGGTGCTGACGAACTGGAAGCCCTTGTTCAAAAGCGGCAGCGGCGACTCGGCCATCATGTTGTTCTTCAGGAAGTAGCCGCCCCTCGCGGCGATGCCTTCGACCATCATGTGGTAGGTGGTCGCGGCGCGGGCGATGTCCACGGGGTCGCCGCCGTTGGCCGCGAGCGCCATCTTCGCCCCCTGGCGCTCGCCGAGCTTCGACATCCCGCAGGCGGAGGTCCGCGGGAGCGGCTGGCCGCCGCGCCGGATGTCGAGGTGCGTGTCCGGGAACACGTCGTCCATGACGGTGTTGATGTACATGTCGAAAAACTGCGTGTGCTTGGCCTCGGTCATGGCGAACACCGTCGCGTACATCTCCTTCTCGATGGACTCGTCGAGATAGGGCGATCCCATCTGCTCGATGATCCGCCGGCCGTCCTCGGCGACGGCGTGCTCGAGATCGACGAAGGCGGCGATCAGGCGCGCCCACTGCTCTTTCTCCTCGGGTTCGAGCGAGGCCCAGACCGCCTTGTCCTCCTCGACCCCCATCTGCTCGACGAGTTTCCCGGCGTCCCACGTCCCGAGTTCGATCCCCTTCTGGTAGAGCTCGAACCACTTGCTGTCGGTGTCCACACGGCCGGTCTCCACCGCGTCCATGTCCTGAAACGACATACCACGATTTGGGTGGAGCGATGGGGTAGCCGTTCCCCCGGAAAATGTGGGACGCTTAACACGGTCGTTCCGGAAACGAACATGTTGGGCCCCGAAATGCGTGTTTACGCGGCTTACGAGCGAAACCCGGACGGCGAGGACTCAGTCGGCGGCCGAGGGGGCGTCCCGCCGCACCGTCTCGGCGGGTCGGTCGGCTGCGGGCCCGGACGCGCGACGCGACAGCCACGCGTGGGTGCCGGCCAGCAGCGTCCAGAGCACGACCTGGCCGAACAGGACCTGGGCTCGGAACGCGGCGACGAATGCAGCCGGGAGCGCCCCCGTTCCCGGATTCGCGGGCAGGACGAACGTGAGACCGACCAGGAGCGTGAACGGCACCGCCGCGCCTGCGATCGCGCGCCCCCGTCCCCGGTCACGGAGTCGGTCGTACCAGTACCCGGCCAGCAGGCAGGCGCACAGGCCAGCCAGCATCAGGCCTGCGTAGAGACCCATTCGGGCGTCGATGGACAGCGCCGCTTCGACGCCCGGGGGTTGCGGGGGGAAGACGAGCCAGGGGGCGCCAGAAACCGTGACGAACCCGGTGGCCCCGGCGACCGCGCTCTTTCCGGCCCCCGTCCCCGGAATCGCCGGCTCGAGGAAGTAGAAGGCCAGGCCGAAGGTCACGACGCCGAGCAACAGCGCCCAGAAGACGCCGCCGAGCACGCTGAGCAGCGGCGGAGACAGCGCCGAGAGCAGGCCGGACTCGCCGGCCTGGGCCCCCCCTGCGTCGTGGTGGCCACCCTGATCGTCGCCGGCGTGGCCGTCCTCGCCGTGGTAGCCGTGTTCGCCGGCAAGTCCCTCCGCCGCGGCGATCATCGGGTTCGCCAGGATCGCGACGAACAGGCCGAACGCCACGCCGGCGACGAGGCCGGCCTTCAGTCCGCGCACCAGGTAGGGTTGTAGCATCAGTGACAGACGATGCCGGCGGCGTGCCTGGCGTTGTGCAGCGAGTCGTGGACCAGCGGCTCCTGGACGAACAGGAGCGTGAACCCGAGAATCGCCACCAGTGCGAGGCCGAGCGCGACCCGCGGCGTCGTCAGTTCCGGCCGCGCCGATTCGATACGTCCGTGAACGGTGTTCGCTGTCGCCATTGTAAACTACAGTTGTAGAACAGCAAGCGCAGTTGTAAAGCTTTCGAGTGGGCCAAACTTCAGTTGCCGTCGACGGTCGCCGCGACGCGTTCGGGGGAGAGCGCGGACAGCGGGACGCGCTCGGCGTCGGTGGCATCGCAGACGACGTCGAGGACGCCGGCGCGGCCGCCGTCGCCCGCGTCGACGACGACGACCGTCGCGTCGAGGCTCGCCAGCTCCCGCGCCGCCGTCCGGGTCGCCGCCGTCGGACTCCCGTCGGCGACGTTGGCCCGGCCGTCGCTGACCAGCACGATCACAGACGCGGCCGGATCGGTCCGCTCGACGACCGACCGGGCCGTCCGCAGGCCGTCCGGGAGCGGCGTCCGGTCGCCGGTGGGGAGGTCCTTGAGGTGTCGTGCGGCGTGGCTCACGCTGTCTGTCGGCGGGAGGACCACCTCGGCCGAATCGCCCGCTACGGCCACGAATCCCACCTCGTCGCGCTCTCGGTAGGCGTCTTTCAGCAGTTCCAGCACCGTGCCCTTGGCCGTCCGCATGGCCGCGCGCATCGACGCGCTCGCGTCGACGACGAACAGCACGAGCGACGAGTCACTGCCCGCCCTGACCGACTGCCGGAGGTCGCGTGACTCGACCCGCGACCCGCCGCGTCGCGACGCTGCCCGGACCGACGCCGCCGCGTCGATCCCGTCGTCGGAGTCGGCCGGCTCCGTCCTGATCCGCGGGCCGTCCCCGTTCGGGCTCGGTGTCGTCCGAACGCGCGACCCGCTCCCCTCGCCACCGGTCACCGCGTCGGGTATCTCGACGTCCGGCGCGGCGCCGTCGCCGACAGCGGCCCGCTCCTGGCCCGGGAGCAGGGGCGTCGCCGTCTCCGCGTCGTCCGCCTCGTCGGCTCCCGATTCATCGCGGTCAGCGTCCGATTCAGTCCCCTCGCCCCCTCCGTGATCGGACCCGTCGGCGGTGGCCGTCGGACCCCGGGTCCTGTCTCCTTCCGCCTCGGTCTCCTCCGGTTCCGGATCGTCGCCTGGTCCCGATCCCGCCTGGTCGTCGGCTTCCGTTTCCTCTGGGTCGTCTCCGCCGTTGGCGCCACTCTCGGTTTCCTCGTCACCGCCGGCTCCGCCGGTCCCGCCAGCGTCACCGTCTGCAGCGTCGTTCTCTCCGTCCCCATCGCCCGTCTCCGATTCCCCGTCGGTGCCGTCTCCGTCTGGCTCCCCGTCCTCGAAGTGGTCGTCGATCACGTCTTCAGGGTCCGGCGCGTCGTCGAAGGGCCGTGACTGCAAGCGGTGGGGCAGGGCCAGTTCGGCGGCCCGGCGGACGTCGGATTCGATCACCGTCGCGCGCGATTCGAGCGCCGCGAGCGTTCTGGCGGTCCTCGCGACGGCGATGTCGCCGCGGTGGCCGTCGACCCCTGCGTCCCGGCACAGCTCGGCGATCTCCGCGAGGAACTCCTCTGGCAGCGTCACGTCGGGCAGCACCTCCCTCGCCGTCCGCAGTTCGGTCCGGTAGTCCCGTTCGTCGCCCACTGTCCGGTCGCCGAGCGCCTGCCGCACGATGGCGACGCGGTCCTCGACGTCGGTGCAGCCCGTGACGGTGGCCTGGAGGGCGAAGCGGTCCCGCAGCTGGGGCCTGAGGTCGCCTTCCTCCGGGTTCATCGTCCCGATCAGCGTGAACTCGGCGGGATGGGAAACGCTCACGCCGTCCCGCTCGACGCGGTTGATCCCGCTGGCGGACGCGTCGAGCAGGACGTCGACGAGGTGGTCGTCGAGCAGATTCACCTCGTCAACGTAGAGGATCCCACGGTTGGCCCGGGCCAGGAGGCCGGGCTCGAACTCGGAGTTTCCGTCGAGGGCATCGTCCACGGAGAGGGTCCCGACGACCCGATCTCGCGTGGCACCGAGCGGTAGCGTCACGAGCGGCACAGTTCGAATCTCGGTCGGCGGATCGTCGCGCTGGCGGCACTCGTCGCACTGGCGCTGGGGCTCCCCTGGGGGACAGCCGTACGGACAGTCCGCGACGGCGCGCTGGACGGGCAGCAACGCTGCGAGCGCCCGAACGGCCGTGGACTTGGCCGTCCCCTTCTCGCCGCGGACGAGCAGGCCGTCGAGGTCGTCGTTCGCCGCGACCGCCAGTAAAGCCTGCTTGAACTCCGTCTGCCCGACGATGTCGCCGAACGCGGCCCCCTCGCCCCGCGCCTGCGAAGCTTTTTTGCCGTGGGCGTAATCAACCATACTTGCGTTAACTAAACGGAGGTTTAACAACGTTATGCCGACCATCGGGTTATACACCGCGACGGAGAACGAACTGGGCGCGGTCCAGCGGGCGGCCGGGGAGGTCGACGCCGACCTCGTCGTGCGCTCGGAGAGCGACCTCGACGACGGGACCGACGTGGACGCGTTCGTCGACGAACTGACGGACGCGACCGCGGTCGTGTTCTGGTTGCACGGCGGCCAGGACAGCATGCCGGGGTACGACCACGCCCGGGAACGACTCGCCGAGGCCGGGGTCCCCCTGATCGTCGAGTCGACGGGCGACGCCTTCGCCGTCGAGGACACGACGGTCGCCGACGACGAGCGTGAGCGCGTCTGTGCCTATCTGGAGCGCGGCGGCGCGAGCAACGTCGCCAACTGTCTGCGCTATCTCGTCGCGACCTACGACGCGGACGCCGACCCGGCGTTCGACGACCCGGTGGACCTCCCGACGGAGGGGGTCTACCACCCCGACTATCCCGCCGCGAGCTACGAGGAACTACTCGGGACGTTCGACCCCGACGCGCCGACGGTCGCGGTCTGGTTCTACGAGTCCCACTGGACCCACGAGAACACCCGCTACGTCGACGCACAGGTCCGGGCCATCGAGGAACGTGGGGCCAACGCGCTGCCGATCTTCTGCGAGCCAGCGACCGACGCCGAGGGCCAGTGGGACGCCGAGACCGTCACCGAGGAGTGGCTGGTAGACGACCGCGGCGAACCGATCGTCGACGCCGTGCTCTCGTCGTTCATGTTCTCCCTGTCGATGGACGAGCGCGGCCGCAGCGCCGACGACGAAGGCGACTCGGCGGAGGACGTCTTCCTGGATCGGCTGGGCGTCCCGGTCATCCAGACCGTCACGACGATGCGCTCGCGCTCGCGCTACGAGTCGAGCGACACCGGTGTCATGGGCTTCGAACTCGCCCTCTCCGTCGCGCTGCCGGAGTTCGACGGCAACGTCATTACCCACCCGATCAGCGGCAAGGAGCGGACCGACGACCAGGCCGGCATCGGGAGCGCCCCCAAGCAGCACTTCCCGATCGAGGACCGCGTCGATCACGCCGCCGGCCTGGCAGTGAACTGGGCCGAACTCCGGCACACCCCGAACGAGGACAAACGCGTGGCGGTGGTCCTCCACAACTACCCGCCGAGCGACGACGGCATCGGCACCGCGTTCGGCCTCGACAGCCCCGAGAGCACCGTCAATCTGCTCGACGAGTTGAGCGCCCGCGGCTACGACCTCGGGGGCGAGGCGCGTAGCGCCTCGGAACAGTCGAGCGGGGAGCTCAGCGACCCGCGAGACGGCCAGTCACCGCCGGACGGCCAGTCCCTGATCGACGCCCTCACCGCCCAGCTCACCCTCGACGATCGCTGGGTCGCGCCGGAAGACGTGCGCGACCTCTCGGTCGACACCGTCGCGCCCGACCGATACCGCGAGTGGTTCGCCGAGAAGGACGACCGCTTCCGCGAAAACGTCCTCGAGGAGTGGGGTGAAGTCCCTGACCGGCCGTTCGCCATCCCGGGCGTGGAGTTCGGGAACGTGCTCGTCACCGTCCAGCCCCCGCGCGGGTTCGGCATGGACCCATCCAAGGTCTACCACGACTCGGACCTCCAGCCGCCACACGACTACGTGGCCTTCTACGAGTGGCTCAAACGCGACTTTTCCACCGACGCGGTCGTTCACCTCGGCACCCACGGCAGTCTGGAGTGGCTCCCCGGGAAGACCGTCGGGCTGGACGGCGAGAGCGCCCCCGACCAGTTGATCGGGACCGTTCCGAACGTCTATCCGTACATCGTCAACAACCCCGGCGAGGGGACCCAGGCCAAGCGCCGGTCGTACGCGACCATCGTGGACTACCTGACGCCGGTGATGTCCAACGCGGGCACCTACGACGACCTCGCCGACCTGGAGGAACTCGCGGACCGGTACCGCGAGGCGGGCATGGAAGACGCCAGAACCGACGACGGCGAGGCGCTGGCCGACCGCATCCGCGAGACCGTCGACGACCTCGATCTGGCCGTCGAACTCGGGATCACGGGCGAGATGTCGGAAAAGGCAGACGTCCGCGGCCCCGACGAAGCCGGGTCGACGCTGGCGGAAGGTGAGGTCTCTGGCGACGATGTCGACATCGACGACCTCGTCGAGCGAATCCACGAGTACCTGACGGACGTGAAGACGACGCAGATCCGCCTGGGCCTGCACACGATGGGCGAACCGCCCGAGGACGACAGATTGACCGAGTACCTGGTCGCGCTCACCCGACTCGACAACCCCGGCGGGCCGAGCCTCCGCGAGGCCGTCGCGGGCGTACTGGGCGTCGACTACCAGCGGATGCTCGACGAACCGGGGACCTACGACGAAGATCTGGGAATGACGTACGCGCAGGCGGCCGACGAGGTGTACGAGACGAGTCTCGATCTGGTCTCGACGCTGGCCGCTCACGACTTCGACGTGCCCGAGTCCGAACTCGCAGCGGGCGACAGCGAGGTCAACATGAACCTGCTCGTGGTCGACGTCGATCCGCTCGGCGACGCCCGCGCGAAGTCGGGCGCCCACGACGACCTGCGCGAGGCCCTGGCGTTCGTCTGCGAGGAGGCCGCCCCACGCGTCGCGGGCGCGGAGGAGGAGATTCCCCGCACCGCCGACGCGCTGGCAGGTGAGTACGTCCCGCCGGGCGGGTCGGGCGCACCGACGCGGGGCGGCGTCGACCTGCTCCCGACGGCGCGGAACTTCTACACGCTCGACCCGCGCAAGGTCCCGGCCAAATCGGCCTGGGACGTGGGGAGCGAAGTGGCCGACGGCGTCGCCGAACGGCACCACGACGAGGAGGGCGCGTATCCCGAGGAGATCGGCGTCGTCGCCTGGGGCACCCCCACCGTGCGCACGCGCGGGGAGACCATCGCGCAGGTCCTCGCCCTGATGGGCGTCGAACCGCAGTGGACCGACGCCGGCCGGGTCGACGGCGTGGAGCCGATCCCGCTCGAAGAGCTGGATCGGCCACGAATCGACGTGACGACGCGCGTCTCCGGCCTGTTCCGGGACGCGTTCCCGGCGGCGGCGAGCGTCGTCCACGACGCCGTCGAGGCCGTGGTCGAACTGGACGAACCCCTCGAAATGAACTACGTCAAAAAGCACGTCGAGGAGGACGCCGAAGCGCTCGAAGCCGACGGACTGGACCCCGACGAGGCCCGCGACGCGGCGAAACACCGCGTGTTCACCACCCGGCCCGGCGGCTACGGTGCGGGGACGAACAAGGCCGTCGACGAAGGTAACTGGGACGACCGTTCGGACCTGGCCGACGTCTACGTCCAGTGGGGGGGCTACGCGATGGGCTCGCGGGGCACGGTCAGCGAGGCCCACGACGCCTTCGAGCGCCGACTGGGCAACGTCGACGCCACGGTGAAGATCGAAGACACCGCCGAGCAGGACGAGTTCGACTCCTCAGACTGGTACGCGTTCCACGGCGGCTTCATCTCCGCCGTCGCCGAGACCGCGGGCGAGGAACCGGCCTCCTACGTCGGCGACTCCTCGGACCCGGACAACGTCGACGTCTACACCAACGAGGAGAAGGTCCGGAAGGCGATGCGCGCCCGGGTGCTCAACCCCGAGTGGCTCGACTCGATGGAGGACCACGGCTACAAGGGCGCGGGCGACCTCTCGACGACGGTCGCCGTCGTGCTGGGCTGGGACGCGACGACCGGCGTCGTCTCCGACCACCTCTGGGAGGACGTGGCCGAGAAGTTCGCCTTCGACGAGGACCGCCAGGACTGGCTGAAAGACGTCAACCCCTGGGCGCTGGATTCGATCACCGACACGCTGCTGGAGGCCATCGACCGCGGGCTCTGGGATGCCGATCGGGAAACAGAGGATCGACTACGGGACCTCAATCTGGAGGTCGACGGCGATCTGGAGGCGCGAGCGGCCGCGGACCTGGAAGGCGGCGAAAGCACGGAGGTGACCAGCGATGACGACTAATCCCGACGGAGAAGACTTCGAGGTCTCCGCGAGCGAAGCGAGCGGAGGCTCGACAGACGAGCGAAGCGAGTCTGTCGGTGAGTACGCCGACCTCGGCGCGACCACCGAGAACGCCATGGAGATCGCCGAGACCTCGATGGACCGGGTCCGGAAACTGGTCCCCGACGAGACGCTCGCGGACCGGATCAGGCAGAAATCGGTCCACGCGACAGGTGACCCCGAGTTCCAGCACCTCGTCCGGTTCACCGGCGAGACCGACGACGAACCCGTCGCCGCGGGTGCGCGAGCGGTCCTCGACGAGCGCCCGATCGTCACCGACATCACGATGGTCAAGGAGGGGATCACCGGCCGGGGCCACGACTGCCCGGTCCGGAAGGCCATCGGTAACGGCGCTGAGCTGGCCGCCGAGACCGGCATGACGCGCACGGCCGCGTCGGTCCTCGAACTCGATCGAGACGGGGTCTACGACGACGCGATTGCCGTCGTGGGCAACGCGCCGACGGCCGCGCTGGCGCTCGCGGACTGTATCGAGGACGGCACGCGACCCGCGGTCGTCGTCGCGACGCCGGTCGGCTTCGTGAAGGCCGCCGAGAGCCGGAAACGGCTCCGCAAGGTCGCCGGCGAGCACGGTGTCCCGGCGATTACGAACGTCGGGCGACGGGGCGGGAGCGGGCTCGCCGCTGGACTCAGCAACGAACTGGTTCACGTCGCCAGCGACCATCGGAATGGCGACGTCTCGCTAGAGACATCGGAACAGTCGAGCGGTGAGAAGGCGTGAGCGAGAGCGAACGGCGACGAACCGCGAGAAACGGCGAGCTGCAAAACGGCGACCTCGGGCTATGAGCGACGCCGAGAGCGACTACGACCTCGATTCGGGACCGGACCCCGCGGCGTTCGCGGCCCGGGCGCCAGAAGCGACGGCCTCGGCCGAGTCGGCCGGCTCGGTTCACGCCGTCGGAATCGGTCCCGGGAACCTCGAGTTCCTGACCCCGCGCGGGCGGCGCGCGATCGAGGCGGCGGACGTGGTGGTCGGGTTCGAGACGGTCGTCGAGTTCGTCGCCGACCTGACCGACGCCGACCTGCTCACCTGTGGTTACCGCGACGAGGGCGAGACCCTCGCCCGGTTCGGTGAGCGCGTGGCCGCTGGCGAGACGGGAACGGCGGTCCTGATGGGCGACCCGAACCACTCCGGGTACCAGTTCCTCGGGAAGGTCGAGCAGGCCGTCGAGAGTGAGGAGGCGGGGCCAGTGCGAGTCGTCCCCGGCATCTCCGCGTTGCAGGTGGCGGCCTCGCGGGCCCGAACCCCGATGGAGGACGCCGAGTTCGTGACGCTGCACAAGAGCGGTGACCTCGGGCCGGATCTCGAGCGGCTCCGGGAGCACGTCGGTAACCGGCACCTGCTGGTGCTCCCCCGTCCGTACGACCTGATGCCCGGGGACGTGGCGGCCGAGTTGGTGGAGGCCGGTGCGGCGGCGTCGCTGGACGCGCTGGTCTGCGAGAAGCTGACGCACGACGGGGAGTCGATCACGCGGACGACGCTCGGTAAGCTGGCGACGTACGCGGACGGCGACGGTCCGGAGGACACACCCTTTTCCGATCTGTCTGTCCTGGTCGTCAGGCGGGCCTAGACCGGCCCTTCGCCGTCGGTGGCGACCGTCTTCGCGCCGCTGACCAGCGCGTCCTCGAAGGAGGTCGGTCGCGCGTCCTCGGCGTTGGCGAGCGCGCGCTGTCTGGTGATCTCGCCCTCGATCGCGTCGGTGACGAGCGAGTGTTCGCCCAGCGGGTCGGCGTAGGCGACCCCGCCGCGGTCGAGTTCGAGCTTCGCGGGGACTCGCCGATCGGTCGTCTCGTTTGCGGTCAGAAAGAGCGGGACGGCGACCGAGCGCTCGGTCTCGACGGCGTAACGGACACACTCGACCGCGGGGTTCTGCAGGAGATAGGACGGCTCGACGGCGGCGTAGTAGGTCTCCGCGGCGATCCGCGAGGCGTGGTACTCCGTCATCTGCCGGTTGTAGGGCTGTGAGCTGCTGCCCTGGCCGACCAGGACGAGCGTGGCATCGGGGCCCGCCGGGACGAGTTCGGTCGCGCGCTCGGTCACCAGCCGGGTGATCGCCGGACTCCGACCGATCGGTTCGCAGTACCGGACGGTGCCCTCGAACGCCGGGAAGGTCCGGGGGAGCACGTCCGTCGTCTCCCGGCTGTGGGCCAGCGAGGCGGGCAACACGTAGACGACGCCGTCGGCGACGGTCCGGAAGGTCTCCCGGAGTTCCCGGCCCGGCTCCTCGGCGTAGGTGACCGCCCGGGCGCGGTCGACCGCGCCGCGCCGCTCGATCCGTGTCGCGTGCGTCGCCAGGGTTGCCCCGTCGTGCGTGCCCTCCTGCCCGACGAGTACGAGTGTGTCCTGTGACATCTGTATACAACCTCGCTTTCTCTATACCAAGCGAGCTTGCTCACACCCACGACGGAGAGGGGCAAATACGTTTTGGTCGGGGCAGTGATCAGGTCTCGCCGACGCGACCACGGCGTTGGGGTCGCCGTCGAGAGAGCCAGCGTCGAGCGGTCGTCGCCGGTCGGTCATCGTCAGCCCACGGGGGCCAGCAGTGCCGGAGTTTGGGTTTCCGTCGAGCGATCGGCCGCCGTGGTCTCGGTCCCGGCGACCCGGTAGTCGACGAACCGGATCTGGACGACGACGTCCCGGCTCGTCGCCGCCGCGATTCGGTCTTCGAACCTGGCCGGCAGGCTCGCGTACCCCCGATCGCTCGTCCGTCGGAGGGTATAGGTGACCGTGGTCGGCGACGTGAACGGGCCGATGCCGGTGTACTCGTAGGAGGTCTCCACCACGCCGAGGTCGTCGTACCCGCCCCGGTTCAGCACGTCCGTCACGGCGGCGTTGGCCTCCCGTTCGAAGGTGCTCTGCTGGTAGAACCCGACGCCGACGAACAGCAGGATGGCAACGACGACGACCAGGGTCGCGGCGACGCTGACCGCCCGGCCCGGCGAGTCCAGGGCGAGGGACTTCTCGGCGCTGGCCTCGGCCCGGTAGCCGAGGTACCACAGCATCAGGAACGCGCCCACGTTGACCGCCACGATGGTGATGAACAGCAAGACGAGCGCGCCGAGGCCGACCTGGAACTCCATCCAGGCGAACCCGATGCCGGCGACGCCTGCGGTCGGGATCAGGGCGGCGGCGATCATGACGCCGACGATACTCACCTGTCCCTTCGTCGCCAGCCCGAAGGCGCCGGCCGCACCGGCAGCCAACCCGACCGCGACGGACAGCATGCCGGGCGAGATCCGGAGCGCGACGAGCTCCAGGCTCGCCACGGCAAGCACCCGCGGCACCGCGAAGAACCACTTGAGGAGGAGACTGAAGGCGGTGGCGGCCAGCGCGGCGACGCCGAGGCCGAGGACCTGCATCTTGACGCTCTCGTAGAGCATCTCCTGGTCGCCCCGGACGGCGCCCACGCTCGCGGTCAGCATCGGGCTCACGATCGGGGCCAGCACCATCGACCCGACGACGACGGCCGGCGAGGCCAGCAAGATCCCCGCGACGGCGACGATCGCGCTGAGGACCATCATCCAGAGGTACGCTCTGGTGTTGTAGCGCATGTCCACGACCTTCGAGCGCAGCGTCCGCGGGGCGATCTTGTTGGGCGTGTTCGCCCAGTGAGCCTGCAGTTCGTCCCGCCCCTCGAAGTCGGCGAACTCCGTCTCGATCGCGACGGTGAACCACTCGCGCTCGTAGCCCACCGCCGCCAGATCCTCGAGGACGTGCTCGACGGCGTCGGCGGGGACGACGAAGGAGACGTACGACCGGTCGTCGTATTCGGCGCCCCCAGGGACGATCGAGTACCCGATGCCCTGATCGCGCAGGTGGGCGACGACGTCGTCGCGTCGCTCGTCGGGGACCGAAAGCTGGACCAGACGCACGGCCGATGTTCCACACCGACCCGGAAAAGCCTCAAACCGGCGTGTGCAAGCCCGTCCTCCGCCGACCCGGACCACGTCGGCCGTCGCCTCTCAGGGACCCCGTCACGAAGACGAACATGTTCGGACCCGTTCTCGGGGAGTTGGAATGTCCCTTCCCTGTATATATTAACCCCCACAATATCCGGGTGTCATGAGCGATCAGATGAGTGCGCCCGGAACGCGGTTCTCGCGTCGCGACTTCGTGAAAGCAACCGGCGGTGCAGCGACCGTCGGGCTGGCCGGGTGTCAGTCGGCACCGAAAGCGCAGAACACGGCCGGAACGCCCGATTCGACGGCATCGCAGGGGAACCAGTCGTCCTTACCGGCGGCGGCCCCGCCGGAGATGATCGACCTCGCCGAACAGAACAACCAGGTCACGCTGAAGACGAAACCTGCCCGGCTCCCGGTCCATCCCGAAGATTCGCTGGGCGGTCCCATCGAACTCCCGCGGGTGTGGGCCTTCCAGGCCGACGACGGTCAGCCCAGCGTCCCCGGCCCCGTCCTCCGGGCCCAGGAGGGGGACGTCATCGACGTCACGCTGGACAACACGAACGGGAAACGGCCGCACACGGTCCACTTCCACGGCGTACAGAAGGCCTGGAAGGACGACGGCGTCCCGACGACGTCCGGGATCACCGTCCCGGCCGGTGAGAAACACACCTACGAGATCCCGGCGAACACGCCCGGTACCCACGGCTACCACTGTCACTACCAGACCCACAAGCACATCGAGATGGGGATGTACGGCATCTTCCGTGTCGATCCCGCGGGGTACGAGGAGGCAGACCGGGAGTACTTCCTGACCATCAAGGACTGGGACTCCCGACTCTCCCGGATGTACGCCGGCGAGGACGTGAGCTACAGCGCCCACCGACGCAAAGCCGACGTGTTCACGATCAACGGGCGGAGCCTCCCCCGTACCCTTCACCCGGAGGACGGCTCGCCGCTGATCGTCAGCCAGGGCGACACGGTGCGGGTCCACTACGTGAACGTCGGCGGGTACATGTCCCACCCGATGCACACCCACAACCACCGGTTCAAACTGGTCGAGAAGGACGGGACCCAGCTCCCCGAACCCCTCCAGTACGAGCGTGACATCACCAACGTCTCGCCCGCCGAACGCCACACCATCGAGTTCGAGGCCAACGCCGAACCGGGCATCTACCTGCTGCACTGCCACAAGGTCAACCACGCCACGAACGGCCTCGACGCCGCCGCGTCCTACCCCGGCGGCATGGTCACCGGCATCGTCTACGAGGAGGCGATGGACACCGACATCTTCGCCGACCTGATGGACTACGCCGGCTACGACCTGTAACGAACGGGTTCGGCACAACCGACTCTCCGTCCCCGATCCGAAGATCACCATGGTCGAGAAACCCGAACGCGCGCGCGTCGGCGACCAGCCACGTGACGCGACCGAACGCGAGTGGGAGGTGTTCGTCCGCGAAGAGTCAGACGGCCGCATGCGATACGTCGGCAGCGTCACCGCCCCCGACGCCGACGTGGCCTACGAGCAGGCGACGAAGCTGTTCGCCTGGTTCGCCGCCGACGTCTGGCTATGTCCCACCGACGCCGTCAGCCGATACTCCACCCACGACTTAGACGAGGAGGCCGAGCCGAAACCGCTCGACACCGGCGAGGAGCCGCGGACGATCGAGTGACGATCGATCCGCTGGCCCCCTCGACCGCCACGAACAATTTCGGGACAATATATACCGCGACCGTGGCCGATGTGCTGGTATGAGTCAGGACGCACCCACGGACAGACGGCTCGACGTCCGCGAGATCGACGGCGAACCGTTCGAGGACATCATGGCCGCCCTCGCGGAGCTCCCGGAGGGCGAGCGACTGCGCCTGATCAACAGCTTCGAGCCCGTCCCGCTCTACGAGGTCCTGGACCAGCGCGGGTTCGTCCACGAGACCGAGCAGGTCGGTCCCGAGACGTTCCACGTCGACATCGAACACGCCTGATCGCGAGCAATAGGGGGCAGAGGGACCCGGCCACCTGGCGAACACGTTCGGGCACACGCGTTCGGACGGGCGGTTCCTACGGTGAGACATGAGCGTCGTACCCGGCGACATCGACACCGACGGGGGGCCGCCGATGACCGTCCCGCTGCGCCACTTCGTCGTCGCCGTGGCATTTCTCGTCGGCGGGGCCCTGATCGCCGTCGTCGACGCCGTCGTGGGCTTCCAGGGCATCGCGAGTCTCGCCCACGTCCACCTCCTGCTCGCGGGCTGGGTCTGCATCACCATCATGGGCGCGATGACGCAGTTCGTGCCCGTCTGGTCCGGCGTCTCCCTATACTCCCGTCGGCTGGCCGCCGCCCAGTTGTGGCTGGTGACCGCCGGCCTGCTCGGGATGGCGGGCAGCTTCCTCGCCGGCGCCTTGCCCTGGGTCCACGTCTTCGGCACGCTCGCAGTGGCCGGCTTCTGGACCTTCGCCTACAACCTCGGTCGGACGCTCGCCCGGATCGACGACCTCGACGTCACGGAGGCCCACTTCGCGTTCGCGCTCGGCTGTTTCGTCCTCGTGACCGGGCTGGGGTTCCTGCTCGCGCTCGACTACGCGGCGCCGATTTTCGCCGGCCTCCCGGTCACTCGATCGGGAGCCGTCGGCGCGCACGCGACCCTCGCCGTGTTCGGCGCGATCCTCACGACCGTCTTCGGCGCGCTCTACCAGCTCGCGACCATGTTCACGCAGACGGAACTCCACGGGATCGACCACCACCTCCAGCGGGTCGAGGCCTACGGCTATCCCGTCGGCGTGCTCGCGCTCGCTGGCGGCCGGCTGGTCGGGAACGCCGCCCTCGCCCGCGTCGGTGGCCTGCTGGTCGTCGCCGCCGTCGCCGGAATGGCCGTGCTGCTCGCGCGCCGCCTCGTCGAGACGCAGGTGGCGTGGACGCCGATGCTCTCGCGATACGCGGTCGTCGCGCTCGCGATGGCCGGCTGGAGCCTGCTCACCGTCCGGGTCTGGCTGGCCGATCCGCTGGCCCGCGCCGCGCGCTTCGGCGCGCCGGGGGCGGCCCACCTCCTGGCCGTGGGCATCGTCGGCTTCGTCGTGCTCGGGACGCTCTACCACGTCGTCCCGTTCATCGTCTGGGTCCACCGCTACAGCGACCTGCTCGGCTTCGAGGACGTGCCGATGATCGACGACCTCTACGATGACCGGCTGGCCGCGGCCGACTTCACCCTGCTCGGAACCGGAACCGCGGCGCTGATCGCCGCCGACCTTGGATTCGGTCCCGACTCGCTCGTCGCGCTCGCGGGCGGACTGGTCTCCCTCGGCGCGGTCGCGTTCGCGGCGAACCTTCTCGGCGTCCTCAGAGAGCACAGTCCGCACTCGCTCCGATCGGTGCTCACGGGCCGGTCGGCGACCGACGCGGAGGCCGGCGGACGCGAGGACGCGGCCTGAACCGCCCGTGGTCAGGTCAGTCGATCGGCCACGACCGCCGCGATCAGGGCCTCCAGATGACCTCTCGGACCGTCCTCACTCGCGTCGCGAGCGACGCAGGGAGAGCAGCGCGACGGCCGCGATCGCAGCCAGCGCGGCCGCCGGGGCGAAGCCCACTCCGGTCCCGCTCGACTCGGTTCCGCTCCGCGTTGTCTCCTCCTCACCGGAGCGGTCGTCGGCGGCCCCGCCTTCGGCCGCGTTCGCGGCGAGGTCGCCGGAGGCGTCGGAATCGGCGTCCGTCGTCGTGTTGCCCGCTCCCGTCGCGGTCGCCTCGCCGCTTGGGCCGTCGGCGGTCGCGTTCGTCCCGGTCTCGTTCGTCACGACGCCCTCGGTCTCGGCGTCGACGGCGTCGACGCTCGCGGTGAACTCGGTCCCGGGTTCGACGCCCGAGAGGTTCATGTCGGCCGCGAACCGGCCGTCCGCGCCGACCGTCACGTCGGCTCGCCGGAGGAAGTTCCCGGACGAGCGGGCCCGGACCTCGAATCGACTCCCGGGAGCGAGCGTGGTCGTCCCGGTCAGCCGCGCGTCGGCTTCGGGGGCCACCGCGAGGGTCCCGTCGGGGCGGGTATCGAAGGTCAGCGATCGCTCGACGAGTCGGATCGACGCCGACTGGGTCGCGGCCTCGGTGACGATGCCGCCGTCCTCGTCGATCTCGAAGACCGCGGTGTACTCGTCGCCGTCGCCGACGCGGCCGGGATCGCCTTCGTACCGGAGCGCGGCCGTGTCGAGGACGACGAACAGCCTGTTCGCGTCTTCGTCAGCGTACACGTCGAATGCGTCGTTCTCGAAGCTCCGGTTGACGTCGAGTTCGTCGTCGCTCGACTCGGGGGTGAACTCGAAGTCCGCGACGTCCGACGCGAGCAGGGATCGGAACCGCTCGGTCGTCGACCCCGGCCGGGCGAAGAGCGCGCCGAACACGCCGGTCGCGTTCGCCGTCACGACGAGGGTGTCACCGACCGCGACCTGATCGGTCGCGTTCCGATCGAGGGCGGCCGGGTCGTCGCCGAAGGCAGATTCCGGAGCGGCGCTCAGCGTCAGGTTCTCGACCGACGCAGGTTCCAGCGCGATGGCACCGGTTGCCGGCTCGTCACCCGCGACGGTCAGGTTCACGTCGTAGAGCGCCGGTTCGAGCGGGTCCGACAGCGCCGGCGTCGTCCGGGAGACGTTGGTGATCGTCCCGCCGTCCGCGGACCACGCCTGGCTCTCCGCGCCGCGGTGCCCGCCCGCGAGATACGTGTTCAGCGACAGCGTCACCGTCCCGTCGCCGTCGTCGGTGAAGGCGACGGTCGTGACGTATCCGACGTCGGTCGAGCCGACCGTGAGCCGGCCCGACTCGCCGGCCGGCACGTTCACGTCCACGTCGACGGTGTCACCGACCGCGCCCGAGAACTCGGCGCCGTCGAGCGCCGTCTCGATCGGCTCTCCGACCGTTACGGTGACCTCGTCGGTCGCGTCCGTGTCAGTCACCGCGACCGTGAAGCGGTACCGACCCGGATCTAACGCCGAGAGATTGCCCGTCAGTTCCTCGCCGTCGACGGTCACCCGGGTCCCGTCGTCGGTCGCCGTGCCGCCGAAGACGGCCCGGACCTCGTCGGCCGACAGCTCGTCGGCGGTGATCTCGACGTCGAAACCGGTCCGTTCGGAGACGACCGTCAGATCCCGCGTCGCGCTCGTCTGGTCGTCGTCCGCCGTCCGCACCTCGAGGGACTGCTCGGCCAGGTCGAAGGCGGCCTCGTCGACGCTCGCGTCGCCGCCCGTCCGAACGCCGGACGCGTCGGTCGCCACCACTGCCCCGTCACCGTCGACGAGGACGTACCCGCCAGCCGATAGCGACGCGGTGTCGACGACTGCCGTCCCGTTCTCTCCGACTGAGATCGACCGGACGTAGTCGCCGACCTCGCCGTCCTCGACGGTCCGGAGGTCGTAAGCCGCGTCGGCGTCGCCGCCCCGGACGGCCAGTTCCTGTCCGATCCAGTGGGTCTCGCCCGAGGTCAGGGCCGAGTCCGCCGCCGCCGTCTCCGGGGCCGACTGCGCCGCCGCGGCCGGCACCGCGGTGCACGCGAGGACCGCCAGCGAGACGAGCAGTCCCGTGCGCCGGTTCACGTGCGATCACCGTCAATTGAGGGATGCATGCGGCCCTCGTACGACAGAGCCCGGCTTTGTTACGCATCGACTGTCGACCGCGGATAGCTGGAAGTCGGTGACTTGTGCGACGCGTCCGCACGCGTCCACCCGGTCCGGTCACGGACGGAGCGCGAACACCGATCCCGCCCAGCGCGCAAAGCGGAACCGCCGACTCGTGACTCCAGACTCGCCTTCGTGTGGACCACGCCACGCCGATCGAAGGCCTGTGAATCGACCCGCACAGTTATGCCGGCCGATCGTGTCAATAGCGCTTGGGGTTGGCACACCCGGATTTCGAATGAGCGAGGACGACGAGCGGTACGACGTCGACGCGGGGCTCCGGAAGAACCTCGGCGCGGCGCTGGCCGTCGGGCCGACGGAGAGCGAGAGCGGGGTGGCGGTCGTCGAGCACACGCTGGCGCCGGGGAAACTCGCCGCACCGATGCACCGACACGAGAACGAAGACGAGATCTCCTACGTGCTGGAGGGCGTCATGGGCGTCCGGGAGGACGACGAGGTCTCGACGGTCGAAGCCGGCGAGGCCGCGGTCAAGGAGCGCGGCGTCTGGCACACCTTCTGGAACCCGGGGCCCGAGGAACTGCGATTCCTGGAGATCGTCGCGCCGGGCGAGTTCGCGGGCTACTTCGAGGAGACGGCCGCGGTCCTCCCCGAGGACGGCGTCCCGGACGAGGAGACGATAGCTCGACTGGAAGAACTGAACGCGGCCTACGATCTGGAGATGGATCCCGCGAGCGTGCCGGAACTACTGGAGCGACACGATCTGGAGCCGTAGCTGGGTCGAATGTGCGGTCGCAAGAAGCGACGCGTTCGCGGTCCAGCATCCGCGCGCCGGAGGCGCGGGGTTCGCTCGGCGCGACCGAAGGGAGCGCCGAGTTCTTTTTTCGCCCACGTTTTTTCGAGGAGCGGTGCCGCGCTCCGCGCGGCACCCGACGAAGAAAAAAGGTGGTCTAGTAGGAGCGTTCCTTCGGCTCGTAGGTCTTGTCCTCGCCTTCGAGGATGACGGGCTTGTAGTAGAGGTCGGGGTTGCCGTCGTTCCAGGCGAGCATCGTGTGCTTGATCCACTCGTCGTCCTTGCGCTCCTGGTGTTCGGCGCGCCAGTGGGCGCCGCGGAACTCCTCGCGGGCCAGGGCGCCGAGGGTGATGGCCTCGGCGACGTCGATGATGTTGCGCGTCTCGATGGTGTGGATCAGGTCGGTGTTGAACGTGCGCGAGGGGTCGCGGACGTAGACGTCCTGGTAGCGCTCGCGGGCGACGCGGAGGTCCTCGAGGGCCTCCTTGAGGTTGCTCTCCTCGCGGAACACGTTGACGTTCTGGGTCATCGTCTCCTGCACGTCGGCGCGGACCTCGGCGTGGTTGACGCCCTCGTCCTTCTCGAGCAGCGACTCGACGCGCTGCTCTTCGGCGGTGACGTGGTGGTCGAGGACCTCGGTGGGCTCCACGAGGGCGCCGTCGGCGGCGACGTCCTCGTCGCCGGCGTCGATGGCGCCGGGGGAGACGGGCGTGTCGACGTCCTCGTCTTCGCTCTTGGCGGAGGGGCCGGTCCCGATCTGGGCCTCGCCGAGGTCGCGGTCGGCGGCGTGCCAGCCGGCGCGGGCGCCGAAGACGAGCAGTTCGGGCAGGGCGTTCCCGCCGAGGCGGTTCGCGCCGTGCATGGAGACGCAGGCGCACTCGCCCGCGGCGTAGAGGCCGTCGATGCAGGTCTCGCCGTGCTCGTCGACCTCGAGGCCGCCCATGGCGTAGTGCTGGCCGGGCTTGACGGGCATCGGCTCTTCGAGGCCGTCGACGCCCTCGAAGTCCTCCGCGAGGTGGAGGATGTTCTCGAGGCGGTCGAGGATGCGCTCCTCGCCGAGGTGGCGCATGTCGAGGTGGACGTACTCGTCCTCGATGCCGCGGCCCTCGTTGACCTCCGTGAGTTCGGCGCGGGCGACGACGTCGCGGGAGGCGAGTTCGCCCTCGTTGTTCGCGTAGCCGTACTCGAACATCAGCCGCTCGCCCTGGTCGTTGTATAGGATGCCGCCCTCGCCACGGACCCCCTCGGAGATGAGGACGCCGGTGGAGGGGAGCGTGGTCGGGTGGAACTGGATCATCTCCATGTCCTCGACCGGGACGCCGGCGCGGTAGGCCATCGCGGGGCCGTCGCCGGTGTTGGCCACCGCGTTGGTGGTGTGGTCGAAGGCCTGCCCCAACCCACCCGTGGCCAGGATCACGCCGCCGCTGGCCTGGAAGCCGGCGATCTCGCCGGTCTTGATGTCGTAGGCGACGACGCCGTGACACTCGCGGTCCTCGGGGTCGTCGTGGTCGGTGACGGCGAGTCGGCTGACGTACCACTCGTCGTACACCGTGATGCCTCGCTTGACCACCTGCTCGTACATCGTGTGCAGCAGGTGGTGGCCGGTCTCGGCGCCGGCGTAGGTGGTTCGCGGGAAGGAGAGGCCGCCGAACGGGCGCTGGGAGACGCGGCCGTCGTCCTCGCGGGAGAACGGCATCCCCCAGTGTTCGAGCTGGATGACCTCTTCCGGGGCGTTCTTGGCGAACGTCTCGATGGCCGGGGCGTCGCCCAGGAAGTCCGAGCCCTTCATGGTGTCGTAGGCGTGGTCTTCCCAGGAGTCGCCGTCCCGGAGCGCCGCGTTGATACCGCCCTCCGCCGCGCCTGTGTGGCTGCGGACGGGGTGGAGCTTCGTCACGATCGCCACGTCGGCGCCTTCTTCGTGGGCTGCGATCGCCGCGCGCAGTCCGGCTCCGCCGCCGCCGATGACGAGTACGTCGTGTTCGTACATGTATTGGTTACCAGAACTTCAGGTTGTTCTTGACCGATTCGCGCTTGAGTTCCTGGATGTGCTCGGTCAGCGGGATGTCCTTCGGGCACACCTCGGTGCAGGAGAACTGGGTCTGACAGCGCCAGACGCCGTGTTCCTGCTCGATGATGTTGAGTCGCTGCTGTTTGCGGTCCTCGCCCTCGCGTTCGTCCATCGCGAAGCGGTAGGCCTTGTTGATGGCCGCCGGGCCGAGGTACTCGTTGTCGCCGGCCGCGATGTTACAGGAGGACATGCAGGCACCGCACCAGATGCAGCGCGTCGACATCTTGATCTTCTCGCGGTTCTCCCGGTCCTGGCGCTGCTCTTCGAGGTCGCCGTCCGGGAGCTCGTCGGCGTCGAAGAACGGTTCGACGGCCTCCATCTGGTCGTAGAAGTGCTCCATGTCCACGACGAGGTCCTTGACGACCTCCTGGTGGGGGAGGGGTTCGATCCGGATGGTCGAGTTCAGGTGGTCTTCGAGGTCCGCGATCTGGGTCTTGCAGCCCAGGCGCTGGCGCCCGTTGACGAACAGGGCGTCGGACCCGCAGATGGCCTGCCGGCAGGAGTGCCGGAAGGTAAGTGAAGAGTCGTAGTGGTCTCGCGCGTAGATGAGCGCGTCGAGCACCGTCATCCCCTTGAAGAAGGGGACGTGGAAGGTGTCGAACCGGGGCTCTTCCTTGCCGGCGACCTCGGGGTCGAAGCGGAAGACCTTGACCTCGATCGTCTGCTCGGCCTCGTCGATCTCGGTCCGGGCCTCCTCTTCCAGGTCGCGCTGGGACGCCTGCTGGCGCTTCTGTTCCATGCGCCGGGACTGGTGGGCCGACTCGCCCGACTCGGCTTCCGTCTCGGTCTGTGCCTCGGTCTCTTTCTCGGTGACTTCCGTGCTCATGCGATGATCCCTGCCATGTAGAGTGCCGTGCGGACGCCCTGGAGGATCAGGATCGCGCTCGCGACGATCAGGACCCACTTGACGGCCTGCTTCTGCGAGCCGTCGAGCCCCTGGTTGATCAGGGCGTTGTAGACGCCGTTGACGCCGTGGAAGGTCGCGGTGACCAGGAACGCGACCATCGTGCCGAAGTAACCCACCTGCTGCATCCGGGCCTGGGTGCCCAGGAAGGTGACCTCGGCGGCGTGGTTGACGAAGTGAAGCAGCATGAAGTGGAAGGCGAGGACGCCGATCAGGAAGACCGCCGTCACGCGCTGGAGGAACCAGCGCGTCCCCTTCCGGTCGAACGAAGAGTAGTGTTCAGCCATCTCAGAAGGCCCCCGCGAGGAAAGTCGGCACGCTCGCGACGACGATTGCCGCCGACACGACGAGCGACGCGTAGAAACTCTTGTCCTGTGCTTCAAGCCCGACACCGAGGTCCACGAACAGGAGGCGCACCCCGTTGAGGATGTGGAAGACGGCGACCGCGAGGAGGCCGACTTCGAGCACGCGGACCGCGACGAGCGACTCCAGCCCACGGATCGTCTCCGTGTACATGGCCCCGCTCTGGGTCGCAGTGCTCAACACCGCGATGTGCGTAAACAGGTAGCCGATGAGCACCCAGCCCGAGAACTTGTGGAAGATCCAGGCCCACATGCCGGCGGTGAACTCTCGCCACCGGCCGAAGTCCTCGATGGTGCCCCGGTCGTACGACTGACTCATAACGTTCGGAGCCAAGGACCGGGGGTGTTTAGTAGTTTCTACCTCGGCTCCGAATCGCGATTTTCAGCCCCCGACGCCCCGCTCATGTTCGGTTCCGACTGTCAGCTTCGACGACGGTTTTCCGCCCGTTCGTCCGGCCTGTGGCCGCCCGAATTGAGAGCCCGTCACACGGACGCGGCCTCCCGATCCCCGGCCAAAACCCATAACATCGGGCTCGCGAAACTGTCGGGTAGACGATGAACAGACGAATACTCGCGACGGTTGCAGTCGCAGCGGTGATGGTGACGGCGGGCTGTGGGTTCCTCCTCGGGAACGAACCCGCCACCTTCAGCGCCTCGCCGGCGACGGTGTCGGAGCAGGCCCTCGAGGAGACGAGCTACGAGGAGACGAACGTGACCGAACAGAACATCTCGCGGGAGGTCGAGGCGGCGGGACAGACCCGTGAAGTGGTCGTGACGAACCACATGGCCCAGTACGAACGACAGGTCGGCATCTCCGGCCTCGGCGAGCAGGAGGCCGCGGCCTTCGTGGCCTTCTCGAGCCCGCAGATCTCCGTCGCCGGCCAGTCGTTCAACCCGCTCGACGACATGTCCGAGCGTGACATCCTGAACCAGTTCAACACGGAGCACAGCAACGTCCAGGTCGAAGAACAGACCGGCACCCGGAACCTGTCGATCCTGGGGGAGACCCGTAGCGTGAAGCAGTTCGACGGCACCACGGAACTGAGCGGGCAGGAGATCGACGTGATCATCCACGCGACGAAGTTCGAGCACGGCGACGACCACATCGGCGCGATCGCGATCTACCCCGAACGCGTCGACGGCGAGGAAGACCGGGTCGTGACGCTGTACGAGGGCCTCGAACACGAGGGCTGATCCGGTCGACCGGTCGGCGTGATCCGAGCGACGGTTCCGCGACGAATTACGGCGTTTGCTCCCGTTCGACGGCCCGGAGCGTGTCCTCGTCGAGTCGCACGAGGTGACAGAGCGGGTTGCCGGGGTAGACGAGCGGGTTCTCCAGCACGCCGACGACCACGCCGGTGAAGGGGGCGCACACGGTCTCGGAGGCGGCCTTGAACGGATTGGTGATCGTGCAGATGCGGTCGCCTTCGTAGACGAGCGCGCCCTGTGCGTGATGCATCTCCACGAGGCCGCCGGCGTTCGCCCGGAGCCAGGTCTTGTCGTCCTGATCGTCGACCAGGGTGCGCCACCCGGGCCAGCGGACGGCGTCGGCCGGTCGGAGGCCGTACTCGGCCATGACGCTGACGACCCCCTGGAGGGCGGCGTCGATCAGGTCCCGCTGGAAGCGGTGGGCCTCGCCCATCTCGACGGTGATCGTCGGGACGCCGGCGTCGGTTGCCTCCCGGCGGAGCGATCCCGAGGGCCCCTGACTGGAGATGACGACGTGGGAGGCGAAGGCCTTCGCGAGGCGGTTCACCTCCGGGTCGTCCGTGTCCCCGCGGACGTGGAGCATGTTGGTCCGGCCGCGGGTCGAGGTGTGGAAATCGATGCCGATGTCGCAGGGCTCGACGAACTCGGAGAAGATCCGGGCGGCCATCCGGCGGGCGCTGGTGCTGTCAGGGGAACCCGGGAAGGACCGGTTGAGGTCGCGGTCGTAGATCGGGAGGTAGCGCTGCTGGGCCATGAAGCCCATGACGTTGAGGACGGGGAGGCAGACGAGCGTGCCCTCGAGGCCCTCGTGGTCCCACTCCTGGGCCACCTCGCGGACGACCTCGATGCCGTTGAGTTCGTCGCCGTGGACCGCGGCGCTGAGGAACATCGTGGGGCCCGGCCGCTCGCCGTTGCTGATCGTGACCGGGATCCGGATCGGGTCGCCGAGGTAGGTCTCGCTGACCGGCACCCGGATGTCCTCGGTCTCGCCGGGTTCGACCCGGCCACCGCTGTACGTGAACGCCCCGTCGGCCATGGCAACCCCTCGGACTGGCAGGTACAAAAACTGTCCAGTCCCTTCGAGTCGGGAAACCGGCCGACGATCGCACGCAGACCACCACACATACGAGTCGGCGGGTCGAGTATTCGGCATGGCAGACTCCTCCGGAATCACCGTCGGCGTCCTCAGTCTCCACACCAGCAAGGAGTCGAAGGCGATCTGTAACGCAGTCGCCGCGCTGGGCCACGAGGCCGTCTGGCTGCGCGCGTCGAACACCGCCGTCGACGTCCGGGACGGCCGGGCGACGCTCGAACCCGACGCCGACGTGATCGTCAACCGCCTCCTGCTCTCGAAGCAGGAACAGCCCGCCGAAGGGCTCGGGCTGGCCGACACCATCGCGAAGTTGCGCCCGATGCTCAACCCACCGGGACCGACGCTCACGGCCACCTACAAGTTCGCGACGGCCACCGCGCTGGCCGAGGCGGGCGTGCCGGTCCCCGACGCCTTGCTCGCGCTGTCGAGCGACCGGCTCGAGGCCGACCGCGAGCGGTTCGGCGACCCGGCGGTCTACAAGACCGCCATCGGCACCCACGGTGGCGGGACCTGGAAGGTCGACGCGGGCAACGCCGTCACCGCACAGGTCGGCCCGCGCCAGGCCTTCCTCCAGGAGTACCTCGCGCCCGCCGACGACCCGAACAGCGACCTCCGGGTCTACGTCGTCGGCGACGAGGTGATCGCCGCGATGTCCCGGACCGCGAGCGACGCGGAGTGGCGCACCAACGTCGCGTTGGGCGGCGAGACCGCCGACGTGACCGAGACGGTGCCCGAGGAGGTCCGCGAGATCGCGCGCGACGCCACCGCCGCCGTCGGCCTCGACTACGCCGGCGTCGATATGATCGAGGGCCCCGACGGCTGGTACGTGCTCGAAGTCAACCCGACGGCGGGGTTCAGGGGCCTGTTCGCCGCGACCGGCGTCAGCCCGGCCCCCGCCATCGCTAAACTCGCCATCGAACGGGCGGGCGGCGACGTGGACGACGCGGCGGTCGCAGAGCTGACGACCGAACTGGACGACTCCCGCCCCGCGTGTATGCCCGCCGTCGACCGGTCCGGCCCGACCGATCCGGTCGTCATCGGATACATCGAGGAGGTGGTCGTCCGTGGCACCCGCGGGGCCGAGACCGTCTACGCGAAGTCCGACACCGGCGCGACGCGGACGAGCATCGACGCCTCGCTGGCGGCGGACATCGGGACCGGGCCGATCAAGGACATCGTGAAGATCCGCTCCGGGAGTCTCAAGGAGGGCCGCTCCCGGCCGGTCGTCGATCTCGTGGTCGGCGTCGGCGGCAGTCAGCACACCGTCACCGCGAGCGTCGAAGACCGGAGCCACATGGACTATCCGCTCTTGCTCGGTCGGGACGTGCTCGAACACTACCACGTCGACGTGACCAGGCGGGCGGACCACCCGGCGTCCGAGGTCGACGCGGAAGAGGAAGAAGCGGACGTTACCGAGGAGTAAGGACGCCCTTCCGCGACGAGTGCGCTCGCGTCGACGCGGCGACGGCCAGACGATGCGGCGACGGCCAGCCGATGCCTCGCGGTCACGAAACCGGTCTCTAACTACGGCGCTCGCGGCCCCAGGTGGGGTATGTACGATACGATTCTGGTTCCGATCGACGGGAGCGACGGGGCGAACCGGGCCATCGAACACGGGCTCGAACTCGCCGAGCGCTTCGACGCCGCGCTGTACGCCATCTTCGTCGTCGACACCCGGCTGTACGGCGAGCCCGGGTTGAGCAGCACGGAACTGGTGATCGACGAGATCGAAGACACCGGCCACGGCTACCTCACCGACTTCGCCGAGCGGGCGGACAACCACGGTATCGAGATCGAAACCCGCAGTTGCCACGGGGTGCCACAGGAGGAGATCGTCACGTACGCCGACGAGGTCGACGCCGACGCCATCGTCATGGGGTACCAGGGACAGACCCACGAGGGCCGCGGCCAGATCGGGAGCGTGGTCGATCGCGTCCTCCAGGACGCGACCCGCCCGGTCTTCGCCGTCTAGTCCTCGCCGACCACTTCCGCCACGCTCTCGGCGATGTCCTCCTCGACGCGCCAGAGATACAGCGTCGCGTAACTCCGGTACGGTCGCCAGCGCTCGGCCCGGTCGATCATCGCCGACCGCGTGAGTTCCTCGTCGAAGACGGTCTCCATCCCCTTCCTGACGCCAAGGTCGCCGACCGGGAACACGTCCTGGCGCCCCAGTGAGAACAACAGTTGCATGTTCGCCGTCCACGGCCCGACACCTGCCACGTCGGTCAGTTCGGACCGGACCGCGTCGTCGTCCATCCCGGCGAAGAGGTCCTGGCTCCAGCCCCGCTCTTCGAACGCCGCGGCGACGTTGTTCACGTAGCGGGTCTTCGCCTCGGAGAGCCCGGCGTCCTGCAGTAGCTGGTCGTCGGCCGCGAGAATGCGTGCGGGCGTCACCTCGACGGCGTCGAACAGCCGTTCGCGGGTCGCGGCCGCCGACGCCATAGACACCTGCTGGCGGAGGATCGAGACGACGAAGCGCTCGAAGAAGTCCTCGGCGGGTTCGATCGACAGGCGACCGTGGACCTCGATCAGCGGCCCGAGGTGCGGGTCGGTCTCCAGGTGGTCGTATGCCGCGTTCACGTCGCCTCCCAGGCACCGGCCGAAGAAAGGCGTTCCGTCAGCAGTCGGTCAGCCAGTGGGGCGCTTCGGTCTCGGCCGCCGGCCCGGTTTCGGGGGGCTCGTCCCCCGCGTGCTCGGTGATCTCGGCGGGGACGCCCGTGGCCGTCGCGCCGGCCGGAACGTCGTCGGTGACGACCGATCCGGCTCCGACGGTCGCGCCGCGGCCCACGGTGATGTCGCCGAGCAGCGTCGCGTTCGCCCCGAGGGTCACGCAGTCCCGAACCGTCGGGTGTCGCTTCTCCCGGCGCATCGAGGCCCCGCCGAGGGTCACGCCGTGGTACATGAGTACGTCGTCGCCGATCTCCGCCGTCTCGCCGATCACGACGCCCTGGCCGTGGTCGACGAACAGCCGGCGACCGATCGTCGCCGCCGGGTGGATCTCCACGCCGGTAAGAAAGCGGGCGAACTCAGAGAGCGCCCGGGCCGCCAGTCGGTGGTCGCCGGTCCAGAGGCGATGTGCGATGCGATAGAGCCAGACGGCGTGGAGGCCCGGGTACAGCAAGGCGACCTCCAGCGCGCTCTTGGCCGCCGGGTCCTTCGCCAGCGCGGTGCGGACGTCTTCGGTGAGGTGTTTCCTGAGGTCGTCGAGTCGTTCGAACATTGTGAGTGATCCTGAGTCGCGCGGTCGGCCGGTCGATGCGTCCAGCGGGTCGAGAAGGGAGTCAACAGCGGCGACAGCCAGCGATACTGGCGGGGCTGGTCGACTGCGAGCGAGTCGCGTGCGAACGCTGGACGCGCATGGGTACTGGGTAGTCACCGTCCGAATATAAATGCTGTCCGGAACGGGGACGACGAGGGCCGGGACGGTCCCGGGTGGCCGCCGCCGGACCGCCCGCCCGGTTTAGATCCCCTTGCCCAGGAGTTCGCGGGCGATGACGTTCTTCTGGATCTCCGTGGTGCCCTCGTAGATCTGGGTGATCTTGGCGTCCCGGTAGAACCGCTCGGCCTGGAAGTCGTCGACGTAGCCGGCGCCGCCGTGGATCTGGACGGCCTCGTTGGCCACGTCCACCGCCACGCGGGAGGCGTACTCCTTGGCCATCGACGCCAGCGTCGTCAGCTGTTCCTCCTTGTTGTCGACCGACCAGGCCGATTTGTACACCAGGTTCCGCGCGGCCTCGATGTCGGTGAACATCTCGGCGAGTTTGTGCTGGATGGCCTGGAACTCGGAGATGGGCTGGCCGAACTGTTCGCGCTCCTGGGCGTACTCCAGCGCGCCCTCGGCCGCCCCCTTGGCGATGCCCACGCCCTGTGCGGCGACGCCCGTTCGCGTCGCGTCGAAGAACTGCATCTGCTGGAGGAAGCCCATGCCCTCGGTCCCCACGAGGTTCTCTGCTGGTACTCTGACGTCGTCGAAGAGCAACTCGGCGGTGTCGCTGGCCCGAATCCCGAGTTTGCCGGTGATCTTGTCGGCCTCGAAGCCGTCCCGATCCGCTTCGACGACGATCTGGGAGAAGCCGTTGTAGCGGCCGTCGGCGTCGGGGTCGGTCCGGCAGAGGACGACGAAGAAGTCACCGACCGAGCCGTTGGTGATCCACATCTTGTTGCCGTTAACGACCCACTCGTCCCCGTCCTTCTCGGCGCGGGTGCTCACCGAGGACACGTCCGACCCGGTGTCGGGCTCCGAGATGGCCGCGCCGGAGATCTTGTCGCCGGCGGCCACGTCGGGGAGGAACCGCTCTTTCTGTTCCTCGGTCCCGAACTCCATGATGGCCTCGCAGCCGAACGACGTTCCCAGCACCGCCCCGGCGATCCCGGGATCGATCGCGTACAGCTCCTCGGCGATGACGATGGATTCCAGCGTCGAGTAGCCGGCACCGCCGTACTCGACGGGGATCGACGTTCCCGTCAGCCCCATCTCAGCCCCCTTCTCGACGACCTCGTGGGGGAATTTCTCCTTCTCGTCGTACTCGTTGGCGACCGGCGCCATCTCGTTCTCGCCGAACCGACGCACTTCCTCGCGGATCTGCCGCAGTTCGTCCGATAGTTCGAAATCCATGTGGCTCTCTCCGCTCTGTAGTTACCACTGGACAATAAAAACTAGCACCGTCTAACAGTGTTAACGAAAAAGGCGATTGACTGACCGCCGGTTTACGAGAGGCCCTTGCCGAGCAGCTCGCGAGCGATGATGTTCTTCTGGATCTCCGTGGTGCCCTCGTAGATCTGGAGGATCTTGGCGTCACGGTAGAAGCGCTCGACCGGGAAGTCGTCGACGTAGCCGGCGCCGCCGTGGATCTGGACGGCCTCGTTGGCGACGTCGACGGCGATGCGGGAGGCGTACTCCTTGGCCATGGAGGCGAGCTTCGTGATCTGCTCGCCCTCGTCGACCGACCAGGCGCCCTTGTAGGTCAGGTTCCGCGCGGCCTCGATGTCCGTGTAGGCCTCGGCGAGCTTGTGCTGGATGGCCTGGAACTCGGAGATGGGCTGGCCGAACTGTTCGCGCTCCTGGGCGTACTCGAGGGCGGCGTCGGCCGCACCCTTGGCGACACCGACACCCTGGGCGGCGACGCCGAGGCGGGTGGCGTCGAAGAACTGCATCTGCTGGAGGAAGCCCATGCCTTCGGTGCCGACGAGGTTCTCCTCGGGCACGCGAACGTCGTCGAAGATGAGTTCGGCGGTGTCGGAGGCGCGGATGCCGAGCTTGCCCTTGATCTTGTCGGCCTGGAAGCCGTCGCGGTCGGACTCGACGATGATCTGGGAGAAACCGTTGTACCGGCCGTCGGCGTCGGGGTCGGTCTGACAGAGGACGACGAAGAAGTCGCCGACCGTCCCGTTCGAGATCCACATCTTGTTGCCGTTGATGACGAACTCGTCGCCGTCCTTCTCGGCGCGCGTCGAGATGGAGGAGACGTCGGACCCGGCGTGGGGCTCCGAGATGGCGGCGCCGGAGACCTTCTCCCCTTTGGCGACAGGCTCGAGGAACTGCTCTTTCTGCTCTTCGGTCCCGAACTCCTGGATCGCCTCCGTCCCGAACGAGGACGCGACGATACAGAACCCGATCCCGGGGTCGATGGCGAACAGCTCCTCGACGATGATCATGTTCTCGAGGATCGAGTACCCGGCACCGCCGTACTCGATCGGGATCGAGGCCCCGAGCAGGCCCATCTCGTTGGCCTTGTCCATGATCTCGTGGGGATATTTCTCCTCACGATCGTACTCGTTGGCGACCGGGACGATCTCGTTCTCGCCGAACCGGCGGATTTCCTTGCGAAGTTGGTCGATGCCCTCTGGCTGTTCAAAATCCATACGCCATCGTGAGGGTTTGTCGTACATAATGGTTTGTGATCAGTCTACAACTCCCCAGTCGTTGTAAGCTGAGCGGCGCCAGCAGGTTACGATGTTACGAACGAGAATAAACGCGACACGGACTGTAATACGTTTTCGCGGGCAAAGAAAAACGTTGAAAGGGGCGGGCGGAGAGACTCTGAACGACTCATGCAACTCGAAGACATAGAGACAATCGCGGTGCTCGGTGCCGGCAATATGGGCCACGGCATCGCCGAGGTCGCCGCCATCGCAGGGTACGACGTGCGACTGCGCGACATCAAAGAGGAGTTCGTCCAGAGCGGCTACGAGGACATCGAGTGGAGCCTAAAGAAGCTGGCCGAGAAGGACACGCTCACCGACGAGGAGGCCGAGGAGGCCCTCGCGAACGTGACGCCGCTGGTCGACATGGAGGAGGCCGTCGGCAACGCGGACGTCATCATCGAGGCCGTCCCCGAGCAGATGGAGATCAAGGAGGACGTCTACGCCGAGGTCGAGGAGTACGCCCCCGACCGCACGCTCTTCGCGACCAACACCTCCTCGCTCTCGATTACCGACCTCTCGGAGGTCACCGACCGGAAAGAGCAGTTCTGCGGGATGCACTTCTTCAACCCGCCGATCCGGATGGACCTCGTCGAGGTCATCAACGGCGCCCACACCGCCGACGAGACCGTCGACGCCATCGTGGATCTGGCCGAAGACTTCGGCAAGACCCCCGTCCGCGTCCGGAAGGACTCGCCGGGCTTCATCGTCAACCGCATCCTCGTGCCCCTGATGAACGAGGCCTGCTGGATGCTCAGCGAGGACGTGGCCACCGTCGAGGAGATCGACTCCACGACGAAGTACCACATGGGCCTCCCGATGGGCTCCTTCGAGCTGGCCGACATGACCGGTATCGACATCTCCTACCACGTCCTCGACTACATGCACGACGTGCTCGGTGACGAGTACGAGCCCGCCCCGATCATGGTCGAGAAGGTCGAGAACGAGGAGCTCGGCCAGAAGACCGGCAAGGGCTTCTACGACTACGAGGACGGCGACGGCGCCGACGTCCCGACCGACGAGTACAGCGAAGAGGTCGAGGAACGGCTGAACGCCGCCCTCGCCAAGGAGATCGCCAACCTCGTCGGCGGCGACGTCGCCCCGCCCGAGGCCATCGACGAGGCCGTCATGATGGGCGCCGGCTTCCCCGAAGGCCCGACCAAGACCATCGACGAGTACGGCGTCGGCAAGTGTCTCGAGAAGCTCGAGACGCTCTACGAGGAGACCGGCGCGGCCCGCTACGAGCCGCCGGAGTACCTCTCGGAGGCCGCCGAACAGGGCGGCTTCAACGAGGGGGCAGGTGAGGACGAGGACGCCGGTCCCGACTTCGAGGTCATCGCCGTCGAGCGCATCGACGTCGACGTCCCGGAGGGCCACGCCGAGAAGCAGGTCGGCCACGTCAAGATCGACCGGCCCCACCGGATGAACACGATCAGCCTCGACGTGCTCGACGAACTCGAGCAGGCCCTCGACATCCTCGAGGACGACGAGCAGGTCCGCGCCATCCTCGTCACGGGCGAGGGCGAGAAGGCCTTCTCCGCCGGCGCCGACGTCCAGTCGATGGCCACCAGCGCCGACCCGCTCTCCGCGCAGGAGCTCTCCGCGAAGGGCCAGTCCACCTTCGGCCGCCTCGAGGAGAGTCCGCTGCCGGTCGTCGCCGGTATCGACGGCTTCTGTCTCGGCGGCGGGATGGAGCTCTCGATGTGTACCGACATCCGGATCGCCTCCGAGCGCTCCGAGTTCGGCCAGCCCGAACTCGACCTCGGCCTGCTGCCCGGCTGGGGCGGCACCCAGCGGCTCAAGCACGTCATCGGCGAGGGTCCCGCCAAGGAGATCATCATGACCGCCGAGCGCTACGAGGCCGCGGAGATGGAAGACTTCGGCTTCCTCCGCGACGTGGTCTCGAAGGACGACCTGTTCGACGAGGCGCTCGAACTCGCCGAACAGCTCGCGCAGGGCCCGCCGGTCGCCCAGAAGATGACCAAGCGCGCCATGCTGAAGGGCCGCGACGACACCGACGCCGGCCTCGAAGTCGAGTCCCAGGCCTTCGGCCACCTCATCGGCACGGACGACGTCATGGAGGGCATGACCTCCTTCATGGGCGACTCTGAGCCCGATTTTGAGGGTCAGTGATCGAAAAATCGGGTGAAGGTCGATAGACCGCAGGTCTACCGGAACTGAGCCCGACTTCGAAGGGCAGTAAGCGCAGCTCGCTGTCCATACCCACCGACCTTTTTCGCCGTTCGTCCCGTCTGCAGGTGCCATCACCGTCGCCGATCTGGCTTGCGCCCTGCGTCGTCTGGACCCAGTGACGGCACTGTGAGTGATCCCCACTACGCCTCCGAAAAGCAGGGTTTATTACCGAACCCCCCGGACTTGGTAATGCGCACCGTTGGTGTAGTCCGGCCAATCATCTTGGCCTTTCGGTGTCGAAAGTCTGACACGAAGGCTACGGCAGAAGACAGCCGAGGACCAGGGTTCAAATCCCTGACGGTGCATTTTCAGGCGGCCACCGACGCCGAGCGAAGCGACCGCGTGTGCCGGGGGATTTTTCCACCGGAATTGGGCGCGGAAGCACCGTACTGTCGCTTTCGGGACCTGTGAACGACCCGGGCATATTTAACGGCTGACGCGATAGCCAATTGCATGGCCCCACCTGACACGATCGAAGAGATTCGACAGCGAGAGCGGGAGTACACGGACGAGGTGATCGGGGACAACACCATCCCGGAGATGTTCGAGGAGGCGACCGAGCGGTACCCGGACAACGAGGCCCAGATGTACAAGGGCGGGATCTACTCCCGGTCGCTGACGCCCGACATCGTCCCGGAACCGGACGCGGGCGAGTACACGTCGATCACGTACGGGGAGATGCGCGACATCGTCCGTCGACTGGCCGCGGGCTTCCGGGAACTCGGCGTCGAGAAGGACGATCGGGTGGGGATCATGTCGAACCCCCGGATGGAGTGGGCGCTGTCTGACTTCGCCCTGCTCGCCGCCGGCGGGACGGTCACGACGGTCTACACCGAGTCCTCCCCGAAACAGATCAAGTACCTGCTCAACAACCCCGGGGCGACGGGCGTGGTGGTCGAGAACGAGTACCTGCTCGACCGCATCGTGAAGGTCCAGGACGAACTCAGTCTGGAGTTCGTGGTCGTGCTGGACGAACTGACGAAGTACGAGGAGGTCGATCAGATCCACACGCTGGCGGACGTCTACGACCTGGGCGAGCAGCGCTTCGACGAGGCCGAGTACCGCTCGTGGATCGACGCCCAGGACGTCCACGATCTGGCGAGTCTCATCTACACCTCGGGGACCACCGGGAAACCGAAAGGGGTCAAGCTGACACATCACAACTTCCGGTCGAACATCAACCAGCTTCGCAAACGCGTCGGCCCGCGGCCGGACAAGGCCGACGACGTGCCGATGCTCCACCCGGACCGGACGACCATCTCCTTCCTGCCGCTGGCGCACGTCTTCGAGCGGACGACCGGGCACTTCCTGATGTTCTCCTCCGGCGTCACGGTCGGGTACGCCGAGAGCACGGACACCGTCAGCGAAGACATCCAGAAGATCAAGCCCGACGGCGGGTCGAGCGTCCCCCGGGTCTACGAGCGCATCTTCGACGAGATGCGCGAGCAGGCCAGCGGCTCGGACACCAAAGAGCGCATCTTCGAGTGGGCCGTCGACGTCGCCCGGACCTACGGCCGTGCGGAAAGCCCGGGACTGGGCCTGAAGGTCAAGCGCTCGATCGCCAACCAGCTCGTGTACAAGCAGGTCAAGGAACAACTCGGCGGGAACATCGACCTGATGGTCAGCGGCGGCGGCAGCCTCAGCAAGGACCTCGCTGACCTGTTCAAGGGCATGGGCATCCCCATCTTCGAGGGATATGGCCTCACGGAGGCGGCCCCCGTCGTGACCGTGAACCTCCCGGAGAACCTGCGGACGGGGACCCTCGGCCCGCCCCTCCCGGACATCGAGATCCGGATCGACGAGTCCCAGGTCTCGGACGATCAGTTCGAGGACCTCGACGGCGAGGTCGGCGAACTCCTGATCAAGGGCCCGAACGTCACCGAGGGCTACTGGGAGATGCCCGAGAAGACCGAGGACGCCTTCACCGCCGACGGCTGGTTCAAGACCGGAGACATCGTCGAGCGCCGCGACAACGACTACCTCACCTACCACGACCGGCTGAAGAACCTGATCGTGCTCGACACCGGGAAGAACGTCGCGCCCGAACCGATCGAGGACGAGTTCTCGACCTCCTCGCGGATCGAGCAGATCATGATCATGGGCGACGACGAGAAGTTCATCAGCGCGCTGATCGTACCGAACTTCAGCGCCATCCAGCGGTGGGCGAAGAACCGAAACATCGACCTGCCCGCCTCCAAGGAGGAGATCTGCGAGGACGAACGCGTCCGCGAGTGGATCAACGAGGACGTCCAGCTCGTCAACCGGAACCTCGAGAAACACGAGACCATCAAGCAGTTCGAGCTGGCACACCTCGAGTGGACCCCGGAGAACGACATGCTGACCCCGTCGCTGAAGAAGAAACGCCGGAACATCAAAGCCGAATTCGAAGACAAGGTGACGAAGATCTACGAAGGCGAGCCGGCACCGGCTGACGACTGAAGCGAGACTCTCCCTGCTTTTGACCTCGCAACTCGCGGCTCGCTTGTCGAGGATTCGCTTCGCTCACCCTCGCACTCCCCGCTCGCTATAACGAGACTCTCCCTTCGTCGCCGGCGCTTCGCGCCGGCTGCCTGAGGGATCTCCGATCCCTCTCTGGTCGAGTCTCGCCTACCTCATCAACGCAGACAGAACCCGCGACTCCGCTTTCCGCAGGTGCTCGTCGACCGTCGACGGCGCACAGCCGAGCGCGTCGGCGATGTCCTCGTGGGTCGCCTCCCGCGGGATCTCGTAATACCCCTCGCGGACGGCGGTCTCGAACACCTCGTGCTGGCGGTCGGTGAGGATGGACAGGATGTCCTCGCGGTCGGGCGAGTACTGGCCGGCCTGCTCGACGGCGAAGCGGACGCCGTCGGGGGTCTCCGCCAGGGCCTTCCGGAGCATCTCGTGGGTACCGACGATGGTGGTCCGGAGGCCGCCCTGGTCGGTGTACTTCAGCGGGGTGTCGATGATGAGGGCGTACTTCTGGGCCAGGGCCATCAGGCCACCGGCGGGCTGGCCCGGCGGGACGTGGAGGTAGAGGTGGAAGACGTCGTCCTGCACGTCGAGGACGTCCCACGCGAGGACGGCGGTGCTCTCGTCGATGGCGTCGGTCAACGGTTCGGGCTCGCCGTAGATCCGGTAGAGCAGCACCCCGGTCCCGTCCCCCAGCGCGTTGACGTGCATCAGCGCGTCCCGCGTCACACTCGGCTCGTCGGCGATCACCTTGTCCGCGGGATGGATCGCCCCGTCTTCCGGTGAAATGGTGAAGTCGAAATACCTCATGTCAAAGTTCCGTGAGCGAACGAATGTCATCGTCCCTTTCGTACCCGGCACATTATGTGTTTCGGCACACACCATGCCGATGACCGGGGGTCCCACCGCCGTCGGCCGGCGATCCTCACTCCGAGACGACGGTCACGGTCCGCGTTCGCGGCCCGTCACACTCAACGAGCAGGATCGACTGCCAGGTCCCGAGGTCTGGTCGCCCGTCCGCGACCGGCACCGTCACGTCACGACCGAGCAACATCGACCGGAGGTGGGCGTCCGCGTTTCCGGCGGATTCGCTCCCTGCCGGTCGCTCCTCCGCCGACGTCCCACTCGCTTCGCTCGCGGGACTCCCGTCGAGTTCGTCGTGGTCCCACCCGGTCGCCGGCACGATCGATTCCAGTGCGTGCTCGATATCTCCCAGCAGCCGGGGTTCGGCCTCGTTGACGCTCATCCCGGCCGTCGTGTGTCGGACGAAGACGGTGCAGGTGCCGCGCTCGTCGGCCGACAGCTGGGCCGCGACCCGGTCGGTCACGTCGACGGTCGTCACTCGCTGGTCGGTCTGGACCTCGAACTCGGCGTACGTTCCCATGTCTGTAAACTGGGCCGACGAGCGCTTGAATCCCGGCGGTCAGGACCGGAGGCCCTCGAAGAGGTCGCGGTCCTGGGACCTGACGTGATAGGCCGCCGAGCCGGTCAGGACGAGCAGGTACGCCGCGGCGACGACGGGGACGCCGATCGTCCCCAGCAGCGGGGTCCCGATGCTGGCCGCCAGCACGGTCCCGAACCCGAGGACGCCGAGCACGAGGTAGTACTCCGCCCAGGTGATCCCGTAGCGGGGGACGACCTCCATGTAGGTCGTGATCTCCGCGGCGCCGTCGCGCAGGCGCACCTCCTTCGAGTCCGTATCGTAGTCGACGATGCCCAGTTCGTCGAGTTTCGGGAGGTGCGTCTGGTGGAGCGAGACGTACACGCTCCGGCGCTTGTCCCGCGGCGCGGGCTCTTCACCGGTCTCCCGGGTCGCGACTTCCTCGGAGAGGTCGCGGACGCTCATCGCGGCCTCCATCTCGCGGAGGCTCTTGATCGCCAGCCGGCGGCGGTCGTTGCGGAGGATGTCGTGGATCTCGCCGGCGTCGAGGTCCGGCCGTCGCGTCGTCTGTGCCCCCATCATCACCCCCCGTTCCCGTCCGGGCTCGCCGCGGTCGCGTGCTCTCGGTCCGTCGGCTCCTGCATGAATGCTCGATTCGATAGGCGGTCGCGTCGCTGTTAATGGCTCCTAACGACTCATTCCGCTACACGACGGACAGATTAATATGGGGGAACCGACGGGTCAGGCGAGCCACTCGTCGGGTTTGGTGTCGTAGTCGACGTCGGTGGCCGCGAGGTGCTCGACCTGGTCCCAGTCGAGGTCGCGAGTCGTGACCTCCTCGCCGTCGTAGCGGATCAGCTTCCCCTGCTCTTCCGGTTCGGGCTCGCGGTCGCGCCGTTTCGCGACCTCGATGTCGTGCTCGTCGAGTTCCTTCACGATCGTCTTGAGGTTGACCGGGCGGCCCCACAGCTCGAAGACGCGTTCGAGGGTGTCCGTCGCCTGCTCGACGTCGAGCATGACCCCGTTGTACCTGTGGGCCAGCAGGAGTTCGTTGCGGTTGTTGTAGTTGCCGTCCTCGACGACGACGGTCGGCTTCCCGAAGTTGGTGAACCGCAGCATCAGCTTCTTCTTGACGTCCTGGTAGTCCGTCGAGGTGACGCGGTAATCGCCCGTCGACTGGGTGTACTCGTAGGTGAAGTAGTCGTTCTCGTCGACGAACTCCTGGGTGAGGAACTCGTCGAGGAAGGTGACGTCGTTGTGGCTCTCCCGTATCTCGAACATCCGGTCCCAGCCGCGGGTGTAGTCGACGTCGGTCAGCGCCTCCTCGACGCTCCCGTAGCGGGAGTCGTCGAACATGTACCGCGAGACGCGCTCGAGTTCCTCCTGGCCGACCCGGCCGACGAACCCGCGGTTCCGGGGCTCGACCAGCGAGTAGTGGCGTTCGGCCAGGCCCTCGTAGGTCAGCACCTTCCAGGGGTACGTCTCGACGTCGATCTCCCCGTCACGTGCCCGTTCGAGGGCCGCGGCGTCGACCCGGGGATCGTCCGGATCGAGGGCGTCGAGCGACGCCGGCACGTCGACCAGTTCCGGGTCCGGTGCGAGCAGGTCCTGCACGTCCCCGAAGTCGACGCGGTCGTGGAGGTTCCGCCAGGTGATCCCCTCGACGCGGAGCAGGCGCTCGATCACTTCCCGGCGATTCTCGGTGTTCTCGACGTACTGCCAGAGTTCGAGTCCGAGTTTGTAGGGGTTGAAGCCGGGCGACCCGAGGACCTGCGCCATGTGGTCTGCGTACTTGACGAACTCGTCGCTGCCGGCGAAGGCCTCCTTTGACATCATCGCCGACTCCCAGTAAGAGGCCCACCCCTCGTTCATCACCTTCGTCATCTTCTGGGGCGCGAAGTAGTAGGCCTCCCGCCGGAGGATCTCGAGGATCTCCTTTTGCCAGTCGGTCATCGCGACGGCCTTCTCGGCGTCGCGGTCGTAGGCCATCCCGTGCTGGCGCAGGAAGCCGACGACGTCTTTCTCGGGTTCGGCCGGGAACGTCACGTCACCGTCGTCGTCGCGCTGGGCCTCCAGCCAGTCCCGGTCGAACACCTGGCCGACGACCTCCTCGGAGAGGTCGAGTTCCTCGAGTTTCTCCTCGAGGTTCTCGACGTCTTCCTCCCGGTCCAGCACTTCCTCGCGGCCGTCGGTCTCGACGGGCGAAAACGGCCGGTGCTGGTCGATGTTGTCCTCGAGGCAGAGCACGTGGTCGATCCACTTCTCGACCTCCGCGCGGTCGATATCCGGGTCCTGCATGTACTCCTCGATGGTCTCGGAGTGGCGGGCCAACATCGCGGCAGCGTCGGGATCGTCGCTGAACATCCCGAACCACTCGTTGTTGGCGAAGAAGTCGGCGTGGGCCTCGACGTGGGTGATGACGGCCTTCTGGTCGGCCATCGAGTTCGACTCCTGCAGGAAGGCGTGGCTGGGGTCGTCGTTGTTGACGATCTCGAAGGCCTTCCCGCCGAGGAACTGGCTCTGTTTGCGCTGCTGGTCGTACTGCATCCCCCAGCGCCAGTGCGGGTAGCGCTGCTGGAAGCCGCCGTAGGCGATCAACTCGTTCATCTCGTCGTAGTCGACGATCCAGTAGTTGACCGCGTAGGGATCGAGTCCCAGTTTCGCAGCCAGGTTCGAGGCCTCGTCGACCGGTTCTTCGAGGTCCTCGGCGATGCGCTTGGCTTCGTAGCGATCTGGGTTCATGTCTCGGCCTCCTCCGTGCTCAGTATCTCGTAGATGGCGTCGACCACGTCCTCCGGGCTGGAGACGTAGGCGACGGCGACGTCGTCGCTGCCCTCGAAGTGGCGCTCGACCTCCTCGGCGTGGGTCGCGTTGATCGCGTTGCCGCTGGGCTGGGTCTCCACGTAGGCGTGGAGGTTCGCCGGGATCTCCTCCATCAGCGGGATCACGCGCTCTTCGGTGTCGTTGCTCGAGTTCTCGGAGTCGCCGGCCGCGAACACGTAGCGGTTCCACTCGTGCCACGGATACTGCTCTTCGAGGACCGCGGCGGCCAGTTCGTAGGCGCTGGAGATGCGGGTGCCGCCGCCACTCCGGATGCCGAAGAACTCGTCGCGGTCGACTTCCCAGGCCTCGGCGTCGTGGGCGATGTAGACGAACTCGGCGTTGTCGTACTTGCCCGTCAGGTACCAGTCCAGCGGGGTGAACGTCCGCTCGACCAGTTCGCGCTTCTTCTCGCGCATCGACCCCGACACGTCGCGGATGTTGACGACCACGACGTTCTTCTCTTTCTCCTCGACGATCTCGGGGTAGCGGTAGCGCTCGTCCTCCCGGCGGAAGGGGATCTGGTCGACGCCCTCACGGCGGATCCGCTCTGCGGTCGAGGAACGCTCGACATTTTCCTCCATCTTCGCCATGGAGGCCCACGTCGTCTTCTCGTCGTTCGTGAGGTCGTCGTATTCGTCCTGGAGCCAGGCCTTCGAGACGGGGACGTTCTCGCCGCGGGCCCACTCGAAGACGGCGGCGGGGCCCATGCCCTCGACCTTGAGGGCCTCCCGGACGAAGTCCCGGTCGAAGTCCATCGCCAGCTTGCGCTTGAGCCCTTTCTTGAACAGCGTCTCGAAGTCCAGCGTCGAGGTGGGACCGGTCCGGGTGATGTCCGTGAAGTCGCCCTCTTTCTCCTCGATCACCTGCTTGCCCTTGGGTTCGAGATCCAGCCCCAGTTCCTCGTCGAGTTCCTGGGCGAACTCCTCGGGGTCCATCTCGTAGTACTCGTGGTCGGCCCCCTCCTCGCCAGGTTCGCCGTCCTCGTCGCCGTCGCCCGGCTGTGGTTGTGGCTGGCCGACCGGCTGGCCCTCTTCTGCGTCCTCGCCCTGTCCGACCCCGCCCATGTCGCGCTGGTCGTACTCGAAGGCGGGGAGGTCGACGATCTTGATGGGGATCTTCACCTCGTCGGGGTGGGACTGGCCCATGTCGCCGTACTGGATGAACTCGGCGAGGTCCTGCCGGCGCTCCTCGCCGACCTCCCGGTAGCGCTCTAAGTCGTCTTTCAGTCCCACTTGTAACTCACCTGGCTCATGACGTGTCGGCTCGTCAGCTCGGCCGACGCCGCCGTGTAGTCGAACATCTCGATCATATTCTGGACCGTCTCCTCCTTGACCGCCGCCGTCTCCGTCCCGCCCGGCGGGTTGTCCCACTGGCGGGGGTCGAAGTCCTCGTAGGTGCGCCGGACGTCCTCCCAGTCGTGTGAGCCCAGCACGGACTCGATGACGGGGATCTCCTTCGGGTTCACGTCGGAGATCTGGAACTCGTCGTCGCGGTTGTGCCAGGCGTGGCGGTTCAGCGCCGTGATGATCTTGCTCGTCCGGAACTGCTCGACGACCTCGCCGGGCTCGTTGCCCTGGTAGTTGTCCTCGGTGAACCGGCCGAGGTGCTCGATCTCGAACACCTTCATCTTCAGCGGGTCCGGCTCCTCGAGTTCGCCGCGGTCGTTCTCGACACCTTCGTCGGCCTCCCAGGCGTAGACGTGCTCGATGTACTCCTCGACGGTCTCCTCGTCGACCCGCTTGTCGCGCATGATCGCCCGGAGCACGTCGTCTTCCTGCTGGCCGAACACGTGGTTTTTCACCGCGACCACCTGGTTCTCGAACTCGACGCGCTCGCTGCCGGAGAACACCGGGGCGTCGACCAGCCGCTCGGCCATCGCGTTGAGCACGTCACGGGGCATGACGACGTGCTCGACGGGCAGGTCGGCGTGATACCGCTCCTGTTCCTCGTGGAGCAGGTCCGCGAGGACGTCCCGGGTGTAGGTGACCGGGATGCCCCCGTCGCCGTCCGCGGCGTCGTCGTCCCACTCGAAGTCGTCCATGTCGATGCGCTCGTCGCCCTCCTGCAGGTAGCCCCGGTCGAACAGCATGGCCTTGTCGACGAGGTCGAGGCCGCTCGGCACGTCCGCGTCGTCGAGCCGCGTGACGACGGCGTACAGCGCCGCGGCCTCGATGGCGTGGGGGGCCAGTTCCTTCTCGTTGACGACCGTCTCGCTGTCGCGGACGTAGATGTGCAACGGTTCCCGGATCCACGCTTCGAGTTCGTCCCAGGACTGGGCGGTCCAGACCTGCGTCTCGTTGGTGAGTTCCCGGCGCAACAGCTGGGCCTCCAGCGAGAGGTTCGTGAGGTAGGTGAACTCGTGTTTGTCGAGCCGGCGCTTGAGCGCCTTCAGCGGGTCCTGGCCCTCGCGGTCGGCGTGCTGGTTGAGCCTGGCTTCGAGGTCGGGGTTCGAGATGATGATCATCTGGGTGTCGATGTCCATCCCGATGCCCTTGTCCAGTTTCACCTTGCCCTCGTCGGGGACGTTCAGCAGCTTCTGGAGCAGGTCGGCGTGCTGGGCGGCGTCCTCGACGACGGTGAGGAGGCCGTTGCCCTGCGAGAGCACGCCGTCGTAGGAGAAGGCCTGCGGGTTCTTCCGGCCGCGGGAGTCGAGTTCCCGGAGCATGCCGGCCATCCACGAGCCCACGAGGCGCTCCTTGGGGCTGCCGTCGTCCTCGCTGTGGAGGACGCCGATTCCCCGACCCACGTCGACGACGAAGTTCTTGATCCGGAGGTGGCGCGGGTCGGTGACCGCCGAGAAGAGGTCCTCGACCTCCTCGCGGCGGTACTGCTCCTCGAGGAAGTCGTAGGCCTCCCGGCAGAACGGGTCCAGGTCGCCGTCGATCCGGATCGCGACGTGGTCGTCGAGTCGGTCGTTGATCTCGGCGATCAGGTCCGACCGCACTTCCTCGGGGAACACCGTCAGCGGGTGGGACTGGACCGGACTCTCGTACCAGTCGTCCTCGTCGCTGACCGGCGAATCGCCGTAGGTCATCCCCGAGGAACCCGCGCCGGCTCCGGCGACGTTCCACTCGACGGTGTAGCGCCGTCCTTCCTCGGTCTTCGAGTACTCCCGGAGCCCGTTGATGAGACAACGCTTCAGCTCGGATTTGCCCGTCGCGGTGGGCCCGTCGAGCCAGATGATCTTCTCGTCTTTGCCCCGGGCGGCCGCGATCGACCGGAGGTCGTCGACGAACTGGTTGAGCGTGTCCGTGTTGCCGAGGATGGCGTGCTCGCCGTCGTTGTGTGGGTCGTCGAAGAAGCGGTAGCGCTCCTTCTGCTCGCCCTCCTCGATCACCGTCCGCGTGCCGGCGGCCTCGATGGCCGAGAGCAGGTACTTCGAGGCGTGAGAGGCCAGGTGGGGCTTCTCCAGCACGAGGTCGACGTACTCGCCGAGGCTCATCGGCTCCTGGTAGGTCTCCTCGAGGGCGACGTCGGCGGCGTCGATGTAGTCGCGTCCGGCCATTACTCTTCCATCTCTGCTTTGGCGACCTCGGCGCCGGCGAACTCCAGCACCTCCTTGGCCCCTTCACGGGTGTAGCCCTGCTCGACGAGCGCCTCGACCCAGGCGTTGCGCTCGTCGTCGTCCATCTCGTTGCTGGAGACCAGCGCCGAGAAGTTGATGTTGTGCTTCTTGTCCTCCCAGAGTTTTCGCTCCAGGGCCCGGCGCAGGCGGTCGTTGTCCTGCGGGTTGAAGGTGTCACCCTCGCGCGCCCTGCGAGAGACCCAGTTCGACACTTCCTGGCGGAAGTCGTCCTTGCGGTCCTCCGGGACGTTGAGTTTCTCCTCGACGGACCTGAGGAACGTCTCGTCGGGTTCCTGCTCGCGACCCGTGATCTCGTCCTCGACGGTGTCGTCGTCGATGTAGGCCATGACGTGATCCATGTACTTCTCGCCCTGGCGCTGGATCTCGTCGACGTCGTAGGCCAGCGCGTGGCGCACGTCCTCGATGGCCCGGTCCTTGTACTCCTCGCGGACGAGTTCGAGGTAACGGTAGTAGGTCTCGAACCGGTCTTCGGGGATCGACCCGTGGTTCTCGAGGTTCTCCTCGAAGTGGTTGAAGGTCGTCAGCGGGGAGAGGAACTGCCGGCTCCGGTGCATCGAGTCCATGATGGCCTCGGCGATCTCGTCGCCGATGAACCGGGGCGAGACGCCCTCCATGCCCTCGCCGATCTCGGCCATCTCGGCGGCCTCGTCCTGCAACTTCTTCACGTCGACGTCCTCGGCCTCGTCGACCTCGCCGTTGTAGGCCTTTGCCTTCTGGACGATGTCCACGGTCCCCGAGTCGGGTTCCTCGATCCGGGTGAGCACGCCGAAGAGGCCGGCCATCTCCAGGGTGTGCGGTTCGACCTGGATGTCCGGGAGGTCGGCGTTGCGCAGCATCTTCTCGTAGATGCGCGACTCCTCCTCGTACTGGAGGACGTACGGGAAGTCGATCCGCTTGGTCCGGTCGTTGAACGCCTCCATCTTCTCGTCGCCCTTCTTGTCCTTGTACTCGGGCATGTTCGTCCGCCCGACGATCACCTGGTCGATGTCGATCCGGGGGTTGTTCTTGGGCTTGATCGTCTGCTCCTGCGTCGCGTGCAGGAAGTCGTAGAGGAACTCCCGCTGGAGTTTCAGTAGCTCCTCGCCGGAGAATATGCCGCGGTTGGCGTTACAGAACGCCCCGGAGTAGTCGAAGGCCCTGGGATCACTCTCCCCGTAGATGGCGATCTTCGAGTAGTTGACGTCGCCGGTCAACTCGGTCTCGTCCTGGTTTTTCTTGTCCTTGGGCTCGAAGGTCTCGATGGCGCGGCGCTGGTTCTCGTCGGCGACGATCCGGACGATCTCGACGTGGTTCTCGAGAACCGACTCCAGATCGTCGTCGTAGTAGGCCAGCAGCCGATCCATGTAGAACTCGCTGGCCGGATCGAGCGCCTGCTCGTTGCGGATCGTGTAGGGCGCCTCGAGTGCCTCGTTGAGGTCTTCGATGACCCGATCGCGCTGTTCCTGGGGTAGCAGGACGAGCGGGTCCTGGTTCATCGGGGACCGGACGGTGTCGTCGGCGGGGTCCTGGTCCTGGATGATGTCACAGAGGTTCGTCCACCGGAAGGTGTACATCCGGCCTTCGTCGGTGCGGGTGTAGTGCTCGTAGTACCGCCGGACCTGGCGGTCGAAGTCGGACTTCCCGGAGCCGACCGGGCCGAGGAGCAGTTTGATGCGCTTCTCGGGGCCGAGCCCGCGGGCGCCGGACTTGACCTTGTTGACGAACTCGTGGATGGCCTCGTGGATGACGCGGCCGTAGAAGGTGTTCTCCCCGTCGTTCAGCGGGTCTTCGGCGGCCAGCGCGTACTCGACGACGCCGGCGTCTTCGTCGTACTCGGTGCCGTAGTAGTCGAACATGTCGGCAACGCGCTGGTGTGCGTTGCGGGCGATCCGCGGGTCGTCGTACAGCTGGTCGAGGTACCAGTCGAAGCTTCGGGTCTCCCTGAGGTCCGCCGGGATGGAATCCTGGTACTCACGACTCAGCTCTGCGAGGGTCTCCTTTGTGTCGGTCATGCTATCACGGACAGGTTGTACGAGGGGCACCGCGACGCTGGCCGCGGTCCGCCCCGCTGTGACGGGTGCGATCCCGTCGGTCTCGGTGGCGCCCACTGCAACAGCCCACACTCCGCCGGTCGCCGGCTCGTCGGTCCCGGCCGCCCGGAACCACAGCGCGCGCTCGCGCGACGCGAGCAACCGCGCGCCCGTCCCGCGAGGGACTCGTTCGTGTTCCGTGCCATGAGTAATCATACCACTCCGGCAGCCCGAGACGCCCGGCGGCGGTGGGGCGCGAAGAAATACCGTGACGTTCGGGCTGCGAGCGGGGGGCGGTGGTGGGGGTCGTGTATGGGTGGGCTTACCACCGATACTATTTATTTAATGAGTTGCCCAGGTACATAAGAATTGCTCCGAGGGGGTTTTTCCGGCCGTTTGTTCCGGTGCGCCGAGCGGCCGAAACTCGCCCACGGAGAACGCCCCGCTTGCCCTGCCTTCCGCGTGGTTTCGTGGCCCTTTATATACGGGGCGAGAGCGGGGCCGGCGGACCGACCGCCGGAGACCGCGCCACTGATGGGTTGTCGGGCGAAACCCAGGGTATGGACTTCGCGGACCTCGCGCCCGGATGGGAGGTGTGGTCGGAGAGCGAGACGCGCTCGGTCCTCGCCTTCCGCCCCGACGTCTTCGACAGCAGCGACTTTCCCGCGGCCTGTCTGCCGACGATCTACCTCACGAAGGGGCAGCGCGACCGCCGCCCGGGTCGCCACCAGCCCTCACCCGGGGACCCCTGGCACGTGACGCTCTTCCTCGAACCCGAGATCGAGGTCGCGAGTCGACGCTTCGACGACGAGTCCGCCGCCGTCGCCGGCGCTCGCGACCTCGCCGCCGAGTTCGCCGCCGGCGAGTTCGACCTCCGGGACGTCTATCAGGTGCCCCGCGAGGAGTACCTCGACGAACTGGAGCGATTGGTCGGCGAGACGGCGTAGCCGTCCTGCCGTCGCGTCGAGATGGTTCACTATCGAACGGCTTTACTGATCGAGGTGTTATACTGTGAACCATTCATGTACTCGAGTCCCTCCGTGCGACGGGGTCGGCGCGGGCGGTCCCGTCGCCCTAACGGCGAGTCGTCGCTGCCCCTGTGGCAGGGCGGGATCGACCGATGACGGGCGAGGAACCCTCGCTCGACGGCACACAGGTCCTCGTCATCGGGCCGGGCGACTGGCTCGACGAACTCGCGAGCGGGCTCGAGACGGACACCGGCCCGCTCGTCCGGCGGGTCGAGACGGCGGCTGCGGGGCTGGACGCGATCCGAACGGGCTCGGTCGACTGTGTCGTCACCGACTATCGGCTCCCGGAGACCACCGGTGTCGAGCTCTCGGAGCGGATCAGGGCGGCGTCGGCGACGCTGCCCGTCGTCGTCGCGACCCCGGACGGTGACGAGACCGTCGCCGGCGAGGCCATCGCGGCCGGCGCCACCGGCTACGTCCCGGTCGCGGTTCCGGCCGACCCGCCGGTCGAAACGATCCGGGCCCGGATCGCGGACGCACTCGACGTCGCGCGGCAGGACAGCGTCCGCCGTGAACGCGCACGGCAGTTCGACGCCGTGTTTCACGACGCACAGACGGCGACGTGGGTCCTCGACGCCGCGGGTCGACTCGAACGCGCCAACCGCGCAGCGCGAGAACTGATCGACGAGACCTCCCGCGTCGGCGAACCGTTCTGGGACCTGCCCTGGTGGTCCCAGACGCCGGCGATCAGGACCGACGTCCGCCAGCTCGTCGAAGGAGCGATCGACGGCCGGTTCGGTGCCGCGACCGTCTACGATCCGCTCGACGGGGAACCGGGACAGGTGATCGATCTCTCCGTTCGCCCGGTCGAGAACGAACGCGGCGAGGTGATCTCGATCGTGATCGAGGGCGTCGAGATCACGGACCGGGTCGGGCTTGAACGCGACCTCCGCCGGTCCGAACGCCTCCACCGGGTCACCCTCAACAACATGACCGACACCGTCCTCATCACGGACGAGGACGGCGAGTACACGTACGTCTGTCCGAACGTCCACTTCATCTTCGGCTACACCGCCGAGGAGATCCGCGCACAGGGGACCATCGAGGAACTGCTCGGGGCGGACCGCTTCGACCGCGAGGAACTCGCCGCGAACGGCATCCTCAAGAACATCGAGTGTACGGCCACCGACAAGGCCGGCCGCGAACACACGCTGCTGGTCAACGTTCGCGAGGTCGACATTCAGGGGGGAACGCTCCTGTATAGCTGTCGGGACATCACGAAACGCAAACAGCGCGAGGAGGCGCTGGCGACGCTGCAGGAACTCGCGCGATCGTTCCTCTACGCCGGCACGCACGACGAGATCGCCCAGCACATCGTCGACGACGCGGCGACGGTGCTCGATCTGGACGCCAGCGCCGTCTACCTGTTCGACGCCGACTCGAACGAGCTCCGGCCGGCCGCTCACTCGCGGGCGATGCGTGACCACCACGGACCGCTGCCTCGCGTCCACGCCGACGCCGAGACGCTCCCGGGCCACGCCTTCATCTCGGGGACGGCGCAGTTCTTCGACGACGTCCACCGGGCGGACCGTCTCGACAACCGCGCGACCGACCTCAGGACCGCCGGATACATTCCGCTCGGTGATCACGGCGTCTTCGTCGTCGGCTCGGACGCCGTCGGCGCGTTCGACGACGTGACACGCGAACTGGCCGACCTGCTCGCCGCGACTGCGGAAGCGGCGCTCGACCGCGTCTCCCGGGAGTCGCGGCTCCGCACCCAGGAGCGAACGCTCCAGGAGCAGAACGAACAGCTCAGCGCCCTCAACCGGATCAACGAGACGATCCGGGCCATCGACCAGGCCGTCGTGCAGGCCGAAACGCGCGAGGAGATCGACCGCTCCGTCTGTGAACTGCTGACGAGCGACGACCGGTTCAGCTTCGCCTGGATCGGGGACGTCGACACGGCGACCGAGACCCTCACTGCGCGCGAGTGGGTCGGCGACGAACAGGGGTATCTCGACAGCCAGTCCTTCGCGATCGGTCCGTCGGGGACCGAGCCGGCCGGCGAGACGGCGGCGACGGGCGAACTGACGATGGTGTCGAACGTCGCGGCGGACCTCCGGGAGGACTCGTGGCGGACGGCCGCGCTCACCCGGGATTTCATGTCGGTGTTGAGCATCCCGCTCGAGTACAGCGATCTCACGCACGGCGTCCTGACGGTCTACGCGGACACCCGCGACGCGTTCGACGAGACGGCGAGGGCCGTGCTCGCGGAACTCGGTGAGACCATCGCGGCGGCGCTCAGCGCCATCGAGCGCAAGAACGCACTGCTGACGACCTCGATAACGCGCGTGGAGTTCGAGGTGGACGATCCGACGTTCGTCCTCTCGCGGCTCGCACGAGCGGCCGACTGTACGCTCTCCTATCAGGGCGGCGTCCAGCAGACGACGGACGGAAGTTACGTGTTCGTCACCGTCGAAGACGGCGCCGTCGGACCGGTCAACGACGCCGCGGCGGACCTGGTCGGTATCGACGAGGTTCAGCAGATTAGCGCCGACGGCGACAGCGGCGTCCTGCGACTGGGGCTCGCACAGCCGTTCCTCGCGCTAGACCTGGCCGATCACGGCGCCGTCTTCCGGGCCGCGACCGCCGACCCGACGACGACGGACCTCACCGTCGACATTCCGACGAGCATCGACGTGCGGACCATCACGCAACTGGTCGCCGACACGTTCGAGGACGTCGAACTCCGGCGCAAACGGACGCTCGACCAGGCCGGCGAACACGACGTCTACGCCGCGTTCATCGCCGACCTCACCGACCGCCAGCTCGAAGTCGTCCAGACGGCCTACTACAGCGGGTTCTTCGAGTCACCGCGGGAGAGCACCGGCGAAGACGTCGCGGCGACGCTCGGCATCTCCCCACCAGCGTTCTACCAGCACATCCGGGCCGTCCAGCGGAAACTGTTCACGGCGCTGTTCGAGGACCGAAACCCCTCCGTCGCGGCGTCGTCGACTGGGGTTCAATAGTAAACCCCCTATTGTCGCGAGTACTTTGGTAGTCAACGGGGGGGTATTCCCTTATACACTTATTATTGCAAATCGAGTGCCGCGGTCGTCGGCAGGCACTCGTGAGCCACCCATGAGAGATGTCACGCAAACCCCCGACGAGGAAACGCCGTACGAGTGCTTCGAGTGTGGTGCCGTCATCGTCGCCGAGGACGACCCCAGCCCCTGTCCGGAGTGCGGGAGCGAGATGCGAAACCGCCAGACGCCACTGGAGTGACGATGTCCTCGGATTCGACGAGCGCCGACGACGACCAGTCGGCGGCCGGTCCGGAATCGGCGGTCGAGACCGCTCGCCGACAGTTGCGACGTGCCGCTGGCCACCTGGACATCGATCCCAACGTGGTCGAACGGCTCATGCATCCCAAGAGGGTGCAGGAGGTGACGGTCCCCATCGAACGCGACGACGGGACCGTCGAGGTGTTCACCGGCTATCGCGCCCAGCACGACAGCGTCCGCGGGCCCTACAAGGGCGGACTCCGATACCAGCCAGAGGTCACCCGCGACGAGTGTGTCGGGCTCGCGATGTGGATGACCTGGAAGTGCGCCGTCATGGACCTCCCCTTCGGCGGCGCGAAAGGCGGCATCGCCGTCGACCCGAAAGCCCTCAGCGAGTCCGAGCGCGAACGACTCACGCGGCGGTTCGCCGAGGAGATCCGGCACGTCATCGGCCCGACCAGAGACATTCCGGCACCCGACATGGGGACCGACCCACAGACGATGGCGTGGCTGATGGACGCGTACTCGATGCAGGAGGGTGAGACCGTCCCCGGCGTCGTCACGGGGAAGCCACCGGTCGTCGGGGGGAGCGAAGGGCGGGAGGCGGCGCCCGGCCGGAGCGTGGCGATCGTCACTCGCGAGGCCGTCGACTACTACGACCGGGAGCTCGCGGACGTGACGGTCGCCGTCCAGGGGTACGGCAGCGTCGGTGCGAACGCGGCCCGGTTGCTCCACGACTGGGGCGCGACCGTCGTCTCGGTCAGCGACGTCACCGGCGCGATCTACGACCCCGACGGACTCGATCCGAACTCGATCCCCTCACACGACGAGGAACCCGGCGCCGTCGGCCGTCAGGACGTCCCCGAGACGCTCACCAACGACGAACTCCTCGAACTCGACGTCGACGTGCTCGTCCCGGCCGCGATCGGCAACGTGCTCACGGGAGCGAACGCGCACGCCGTCGCCGCCGACGTCATCGTCGAAGGGGCCAACGGGCCGGTCACGACTGCCGCCGACGAAATCTTCGCCGAACGCGGGATCCCCGTGATCCCGGACATCCTCGCCAACGCTGGCGGTGTCACCGTCTCCTACTTCGAGTGGTTGCAGGACATCAACCGTCGCGCCTGGTCGCTCGAGCGCGTCCACGACGAGCTCGAGACCGAGATGCTGGCGGCCTGGCGGGACGTGTGTGAAGCCTACGAGGCCCGCGACGTCACGTGGCGGGACGCGGCGTACATCGTCGCGCTCTCGCGGGTCGCCGAGGCGCACGAAGCGCGAGGGCTCTGGCCGTGAGTACCACGACCGCCATTCAGCGCTTCTTCGAGGCGACGCGCCCAGTCAGATACGTCCACGATCCGACCGCTGCACCGTGTTTCCGGTCGGTCACCCGGATCTGGCACTTTCCGAGCGGCGACGCGTTCCTCAGTCGGACCGGCCGACGCGACTGTCTGCTTCCGGACGTCGACCGCGTGGCGGTTCCGGCGAGCGAAACTCGACGAATCGCCGGGGCCGTGGTGATCGATACTGACGCCACGATCCGCGTGATCGACGACGACGAGCGAAAGGTAATAGAATTTGATACGAATGTCGTGATCGGAGAACGGTAACGGTCGATAATGGGGGTTTGAGGGGGTCTATTAGTCACTACTGAAATCAAATTTTCTGTGAGTCGGCGGATAGAATGGGTAATTTTTGGTGGTTCCGCTGCCCTCGCTGTGATATGTCGGACGTAAATCCCTTCGAGAGTCTCCGGACGCAGATCGACGAGGCAGCACAGTACCTGGACGTGGCCGACGGCGAACTCGAGCGACTGAAATCGCCCGAGCGGGTACTGGAAGCGAATCTCTCCGTCGAGATGGACGACGGATCGATCGAGGTGTTCCGGGGGTACCGGTCGCAGTTCAACGGGGATCGGGGTCCGTACAAGGGCGGTATCCGGTATCACCCGGCGGTGACCCGCGACGAGGTCAAGGCGCTGTCGGGGTGGATGGTCTACAAGACGGCGACGAGTGCCGTCCCGCTCGGGGGCGGGAAAGGCGGGATCGTCATCGACCCGAGCGAGTACTCCGAATCCGAACTCGAACGGATCACGCGGGCCTTCGCGGCGGAGTTGACCCCGCTGATCGGTGCGGACCGCGACGTGCCCGCCCCGGACGTGAACACCGGTCAGCGGGAGATGAACTGGATCAAAGACACCTACGAGACCATCGAGAACACGACGGAGCCGGGGGTCATCACCGGCAAGGACCTCTCAAGCGGCGGGAGCGAGGGACGCGTCGAGGCGACGGGCCGCTCGACGGTCGTCGCGGCCCGGGAAGCCTTCGACTACCTGGACAAGGACGTGGAACACGCGAGGGTCGCGGTCCAGGGGTACGGTAACGCCGGCTGGATCGCGGCGAAACTCGTCTACGAGATGGGCGCGAACGTCGTCGCCGTCTCTGACTCCAGCGGCGCCATCTACGGCGAGGACACGCTCGACCCGGTCGACGTCAAGGAGTACAAGCGTGAAACGGGTAGTGTCACCGGATACCCCGACGCGGACCGGGAACTGACCAACGACGAACTGCTGACGCTCGACGTGGACCTCCTGATTCCGGCCGCGCTCGAGAACGCCATCGACGAGTCACTCGCGCACGACATCGAGGCCGACGTCGTCTCCGAGGCCGCGAACGGCCCGATCACGCCGGCCGCCGACGACGTCCTCCGGGAGACCGACACGCTCGTCATCCCGGACATTCTGGCGAACGCGGGCGGCGTCGTCGTGTCCTACTTCGAGTGGGTGCAGAACCGCCAGCGGTTCTACTGGACCCGAGACCGCGTCAACGAGGAACTCGACGGGAAGATCGTCGACCAGTTCTGGAACCTCGTCGAGGCCTACGAGGACCGCGATCTCCCGTCGCTCCGGACCGCCGCCTACGTCGTCGCGCTCGAGCGCGTCATCGACGCCGGGGAACAGCGGGGCACGTGGCCCTGACTCCTGCCCTCGCTCTCGGTCCGGACCGTTGATTTGGCAGCGAGACTCGCCGCCGACGGTATCCCGCCTCGACGGGACGGCGGGAGACTTAACCGCGGGCCGGGAGTAGTGTCGTCTATGACGACGGTCACGCTCGTCGGGACCCGACTGGCGGAGGTCGGGACCGAGTTCGTCTACCACGGAGAGGCCGACGCCTGCGAGGGCTGTCCCTACCGGGATCAGTGTCTCAACCTCGCGCGCGGCCAGAAGTACCGCGTGACCGCGGTCCGCGAGAACGCCTCGACGCTCGACTGCGCCGTCCACGATTCGGGGGTGACGGCCGTCGAAGTCGAACAGGCACCGGTCCTCGCGAACGTCGACGCGAAGGGGGCCTACGCGGGGAGCAAGTCCGCCCTCGAAGGGCCGTGTCCCCACACCGGCTGTCCCTCTCACGAGTACTGCGAACCCGCCGGCGCGGAGTTCGAGACGGAGTATCAGATCGCCGAGGTGGTCGGGGAACCACCGCACGACTACTGCATGCTCGATCGGGACCTGACGCTGGTGGAGTTCGCACCGCCTGGCGAGGAAGAGTGAGCGATCAGGATTCGAGCGTGCCGACGCGGTCGGCGGCGTAGCCGAACACGTTCTCGTAGCCGTATGCCGACATCAGCACGGGGTAGAAGTCCTCCTCGGCGACGTACTCGCGACCGTCGGCAGAAGCGTATGGCTGGCCCGTTCGCACCTGCCGGAAGTTCGTCGCGTAGACGTCGTAGGCCTCCGCGTGATCCTTGGGGACGGACGCGGTGAGCCGGTAGACCGGGAGTTCGTCGCGATGGGGCGCGCCCTCGTCGGGGAGTGCGCCCGCCGCGGCCAGGAACTCGCGGGTCACCTGCACGGCGTTCTCCGCGGCCGTCTCGGAGCCCTGGAAGCCGCACTCGACTTCGATCAGCCGGCGGGTCACCTCGAACAGCCGGCCCTCCTTGAAGTCGCAGGTCTCGACGACGGCGTCGACGGTCAGCCGGGGGCAGATCCGGCGTTCGTACTCGCGGACCCGGTCGACGAGTGCAAAGAGGCCGTCGTAGGACTGCGTGGAGTGCAGCGCGAGGATCTGACAGTCCGCGACCTCCATCGCCAGCTCGTGGGCCAGGCGGCTCTCGTGGGTCTCGCCGTCGGGATCGCCGGGGAACGCGCGGTTGAGGTCTTCCTCCAGGTATCGGACTCCCTGCTCCTGGGCCGCCTCGTTCGCGATCACGAACTTGACGGGGCGCTGGTAGTCGAGATCCGCTGCTAGCAGGGTCTCGACGGCGTGCACGCCACAGGGTTCGTCGCCGTGGATCCCCCCGACGACCGCGATCTGGGGGGTCCCCTCGCCGACGGTCTCGACTCGCATCGGTAAACAGCAACCGGTGGCGCGTCTTAGTACTCACGGAACGGTGATGGGTTCGGCCGACGACAGGTTTCCGGGGCGCTCGGTCGGCGGGGAAACTGGGCCAAAATCGGATCAGTGTTCGAGCGACTCGGCGTAGGCGAAGTCCACGGCGGTCGCGTCGGGCAGCCGATCGTCGAGTCGGATCTGCCAGCCGTCGAGTGCGTCGGGGTCGGACAGGGCGTTGGTCAGGACGGTGCGCACGTCGAGCAGATCGACGCCGTAGTAGTCCCGGGGGACGTCCCGGAGGTACTGCAGGGCCGTCCGGAACAGCGACCGCATACCGTCGTCGTCCTCGAAATCCACGTGCTTGTACGCACCCGCGGCGACCTGGACCATCCCGTGGCAGAATTTGCTCTCCGTCGAGCCGCTGCCGTAGTTGTACCACTCGTCTTCGAAGCAGTCGTGGGCCTCGTGGTACGCGCCGGCGTTGTAGAGTGCGACGCCGTGGACCGTCGCGCGACGGAGCGTCCCGTGCTCCCATCGGGCCGCCCCGGGGAGCCAGCCGGTGGGGGTCCCCTGCGCCGGCGGCCCGACGGAGTCGTCGCGCGTGTGTTCGGTCATCACCATGCCTTGGGCGCGAGCATCCCTCAATCCACCGACCCGGCCCCGAAACGAACGGCCCTGGGGCCCGAGCCCACTGGGTTTATGCCTTCGTGTCGGCAAGGTGAATGGAACGACGATGAACCGCTCACGGTTCGCGAGTCTCACGCCGCTGTCGATCACGCTGGTGTACGTGGCGGTCGGGGGCGCGTGGATCGCGATCTCGGACCGGCTCCTGGTCACCTTCCTGTCGCCGGGGCCGGTGTTCGACGCCGTGATGACGGCGAAAGGGTGGCTGTTCGTCGCCTTTTCGGGGGTCCTGCTGTACGCGATGCTCTCCTACCGCGAGCGCGAGGTTCGCGGGGCGCGGACGCAACTCGAGCGCTCCCGGACGCAGCTGTCGATCCTCCACCGCGTGCTGCGCCACAACCTCCGCAACCACTGTACCGTCGTCCGGTCCTCGACAGACCTGCTCGAGGGGGAGGCGGTCGACGACGAGGTCCTCGCACGGATCGAGCGGACGACCGACGACCTCGTCGCCCTGAGCGAGAAGTCCCGGCAATTGAAGGCGATGCTCGAGACCGACGACGAGCCGCGAACGGTCGATCTGGCGGCGGACGTCCGCGACCTCGTCGCCGACTACGAGGCGGCCTACCCCGAGGTCACCTTCGAGACGGACCTGCCCGACGCGGCGCCGGCCGACGTCGCGGATCGGTTCGACGTCGTCCTCGCGGAACTCGTTCGCAACGCCATCGCTCACCACGACGCGACGGCGCCGACGGTTTCGATCACCATCGCGACCGACCCCGGCGGTGAAATCCGACTGGACGTTGCCGACGACGGCCCCGGGATCCCGGAGATGGAGCGGGGCGTCCTCGAAGACGGGACGGAAGAGCCGCTGTACCACTCCCAGGGTCTCGGCCTGTGGATCGTCCGCGTGTTCGTCCAGCAGTCGGGCGGGACCGTCGACGTCGTGGACAACGAACCCCGCGGGACGATCGTGCGACTGCGACTTCCCGCCGGTGACGCGGCCGGGTGACCGACCATTCGACGGCCGCCTGTGGGACTGTGCGTTTCCGTGGCACCTATATACCGCCGCTCCCCCACTTCTGGACGCGTGCGAGGGTAGCCAAGCCTGGAAACGGCGGCGGACTCAAGATCCGCTCCCGTAGGGGTCCATGCGTTCAAATCGCATCCCTCGCACTGTTGGCCACTGCGGCCCTCGCAAACAGTGCGGGAAGATCCGCGAGGTCGACCGGACGGGAGACCTCGTTGCGAGCGGGACGCGCGGTATGCGTCCCGCGAGTGGAGCGATCTTCCCTCGCAACCTAACTCTCGAAACGTTCGATAGCGACGCCGTTGCGAGAGGTGGTAAAAAGAGCCGGTTCTAGCCGGGGCATTTCTAAATAGGTTGAGGCGGATTACTGCAGCATAGTTCATGAGACGTCGCACATTACTTGCGACGGCTGGCACGTTGCTCACAGCGGGGTGTGGGGGCCTCCAGAGCGGGAGCCGAGGGTCGGGCGGCCGCGGGGCACACGTCGACGGCCTGATCAACAACACGAACGAGTCCGAGTTCGACTTCTCGGACGCCATCGAGGACCGGAACTTCTCGATGGGGGACGTCAACGACGTGGAGTTCGAGTTCAACGAGAGCAAGTTCGCGGCCGACTTCGAATCGAAGGCCGGCGGGGCGAGGGAGGAGTCGGGGACGCCGATGGAGACGGATCCCAGGGCCACCGAACTGATGCAGGAGGCCATGACTGGCATCCAGAAGGCATACGAGGCGTACGTGTCCCAGGCGGGGAGCGACGCGACGTTGATGGACGTGGGGATTACGCTCGATTCGTTCAACGCGCTACGGGTCCGGCGACTGGCCAAGGAGGCCCGGACGCCGCTCGAAGAGGCGACCGAGTACGCTCCCGAGGGCCAGAAACAGGTCGTCCTGGCGCTGGTCCAGGTGACCATCTTCCTCGAGGATCTGGCGCGGGTCCGCAGAGCGCTCATCGACGCGTACGACGATTTCGTCTACGCCGTCGAGCGGCTGTACGCCGAGAGTACGACCCGGGCGCGGTACACGGTCAGCTCCATCCGGGAGTACCGGAAGAGCGCGAAGCAGATGTTCCGCCCACTCAAGCGGGAGATCGACGAGGGGGCCATGGCCGTGTTCACGCCGGTCGGAAGCGTCTACGACGACAAGATCGACCAGATCGAGGCGGAACTGGACGGGCTTCGATGGGGGGCCGAAGGGGTCATGGAGATGGCCAAGGCGCTGGAGAAGTGGCCGGGCGCCGTCGAGGCCTACCTCGACAGGGATTACGAACGGGCAGTGAACAGGCTGGATACGGCGGCGTTCGGGTTCAGCTACGCGCGTTCCGACTTCGAGCGCATCGACCAGGAGAGCGGGATGACCGACCTGACGGGCGAGATCGCTCGCGTCGCAGGCACGCTCGAGACGACGGCCGACGCGCTGGGCCGGAGCGCGTCGGCGAAAGTCGAGGACGATCCGCAGCGAAAGTTCTTCGAGGCCCAGCGCGCCGCCGAACGGGCCGTCAACGGGGACGAGATCGTCTCGGAGATGCGGACCGCTAACCGGATCATCACCTAACGACGGATCTTTTGAGGGGGCCGGTCTGCCCTCGGTATGGACAGAGAGCGAAGGACTTCGCTCGCGACTCGCGCGGCCAGGGCCGGCGGCGCCGTCGCGGGCGAGCGGTTCCGGACGGATCTCCGCGTCGAGACGAAAGCGCACAAGAACGACCTGGTGAGCGCCGCCGACGCCGCCGCCCAGGATCGGGTCGTCGCGATCCTGTCGGGCGAGAGCGACGCACCGGTCGTCGGCGAAGAAGACGAGACGCCGTCGACGCTCCCGGCGTCCGGGCCGGCCTGGGTCGTCGATCCGATCGACGGGACGGCGAACTACCTCCGGGGGCTGCGGGTCTGGACGACCAGCGTCGCCGCCGTCGACGACGGCCGGCCGGTCGCGGCGGCGACGGTCATGCCGGCGATGGATGACGAGTACCTCGCCGGCGCCGACGGGACGCGGCTGAACGGGGAACGGGTGACGGTCAGCGACCGGGACGACGTGGAGACCTTCGCGGTCGCGGTGCTGGGCTGGGGGCCACAGGGCGAACGGGACGCCTACGCCACGCTGTCGGAGGCGGTCGTCCGGGACTGTGGGGACATGCGCCGCTTCGGCAGTATGCAGTCGGCGCTGGCCTTCGTCGCGAGCGGCGGGCTGGACGCGGCGATCACGACTCGGCGGCCCAACCCGTGGGACTCGGTTGCGGGAGTCCACCTGATTCGCGAAGCCGGCGGCACCGTCACGGATCTCGCGGGCGAGCGCTGGCGGCCGGACAGTCAGGGCCTCGTCGCCTCGAACGGGGCGGCCCACGATCGGCTGGTCGAGATCGCCCGGCGAGTGGCCGCGGCGGCGGAGGACTGAACCGGATCGGAACCCTGAAACGGTCGGGTTGCGCCCTGTCGAGCATGGAAGTGACCGAGCGATTGGACGTCGGCCGCGCCTGGGCGGCGACCGCCCTGGCCGGCGTCGCGGCACTGGTTCTCGGCTCGTTGGTGCTCTCCGACGCGGTCTACCGCGGCTTCGTCTGGCAGTACTTCTGGGGGCCGGTGTACGCCGACGCCCACAACGCCGTGTGTGCCGCCCACCGCGGGGGCACCACGGAGTTGCTGTACAGCAACGTCGCGTGCCAGCAGGCGGTCTCCGGGGGTGCGGTCGTCGCCGAACCCGGCTACACCCTCGTCTCGGAGGTCGGCTACATGATCGTGCTGCTGTTCGGGCTGATCGGCGTCCTCCAGCTGATCCGCCGGCTCGGCGTCGGGACGGACCGGAACCTCTTCTTCGCGCTGGTCCCGTTCATGCTCTTCGGCGGCGCGCTCCGGGTCGTCGAGGACGCTAACGACGCGGTCCCCGAGGGGGTCAGCCAGGCCATCGCCTACCCGTGGAACACGCTGCTCATCAGCCCGATCATCTACGTCACCGTCTTCCTGGTGACGCTGGGCTCGCTGCTGGTGACGGTCTGGCTCCGCCGCCGCGGTCGCGTCGACTCGTACGCCAGGCCCATGATGGCCGCCGGGAGCGCCGCCTTCCTCCTGACCTTCGGCTATCTCGTCGCACTCAGTTTCACGGCCGACTACGTCGATTTCCACCCGCAGGTGCTCCTGTCGGTGGTGGTGATCGCCACCGCCCTCTCGGTGGCCGTCTACGCGGCCGTCGAGAAGTACCGGCCCGGAATCAACGCCGGAACTGGACTCATCGGGCTGGTCGTCCTCTGGGGGCACGCGATCGACGGCGTCGCGAACGTCGTCGCCGCCGACTGGCTGGGGGCGCTGGGCGTCGACCTGAACTACACGCCGAAACACCCGGCCAACGAGTTCATCATCAACACGGCGAGCGCGATACTGCCCTCGGGACTCGTCACGGCCTTCGGGTCGTCCTGGCCCTTCCTGGTGGTGAAACTGCTGGTCGCGCTGGCCGTGGTCTGGATCTTCGACGAGGCGATCTTCGAGGAGAGTCCGCGCTACGCCCTGTTACTACTGACCGCCATCGTCGCGGTCGGGTTGGGTCCCGGAACCCGCGACGTGATCCGCGCGACGTTCGGCATCTAGCTGTTCTCCAGGGCGGATTCCGGGTAGTACCGACCGCCGCAGTTCTGACACACTGCCACGGTCACCGTCGTCCCCGCGCGGTCGATCTGTCGCCGGACGAGTTCCTGACCACAGTCTGCACACGGGAGATCGAACTCCGTCGTCATGCTGTTCGGGCCGCTATCGGACGACACCGTCGAGTCCGCGAGCAACCCCATGTGTACGTTTCCCAAGGTCCGTATTAAAACTTCGCCGACCTGATGCTAGGGGTAGGGGTGGTGGTCCCGATCGAGGCGGGCCTCGTACCCCATGCTCTCGGGGATGGACTCGGCGCGCTCGCCGAAGTAGGGGTCGTCGAAGAAGAGCGGCTGGGCGCTCGGGACGACCGCGCGGACGGCCTCGAACCCGAGCGCCTCGACGTCCCGCGGCGTGACTCGCGCGCCGTAGACGTCGAGGTCGGCGTCGCGCAGGCGGTCGACGACGGTCTCCAGGTGGGCCTCGCCGCTCGGGATCTCGGCCGGGCCGACCTGTTCGGCGGGGACGCTGCTGCCACCGGCGAGGAACGTCTGTGCCTCCCCGGGGAAGTCGGCGAACGGGCCGATCGCGCCGCTCTCGCCGGCGGCGTCCTCGGGCCCCATTCCGCGGAGTTCGAGCCAGTTCTGGAGCGCCTCGGCCAGCGCCGCGCGGGCGGCCCGCGCGGGATCGAGGTGTGCCGAGAGGCCGACGGCGAAGCGGGGCCACTCCTCGCGGTGGACGGCAGCGGCGACGACGGGCACGTCGACGTCCTGGGTCACCAGGAGGGGGACCACGTCTAACCCCTCGGATTTCGCGCGGCGACGCAGCGTCGCGAAGCCCTCGTCGTCGACGGAGAGGCCGAGGGGGTCGAACGTCGAGTACCAGGCCAGCATGGCCGCGTCGCGCTCGACGATCTCGTAGAGGCCGGACAGGAGCGCCTCGACAGTGCTGTTCCCGAGGCCGAGGCCGGTCGTCACGGCCGGACGGAATCGCTCGGTCGGCGGGGGAAAGTGGACGAACTCGGCGGGGAGCCAGACGTCGCCGTCGGTCGCGAGGTTGCGGCCGGGGACCCACTCGATCTCGGTGTGTTCGTCGGCCGTTTCCCAGTTCTCCCCCTCGGCGCAGACGAAGGCCGAGGGCGGGACGGCGTCGTGTAACTCGGTGGCCGTGCCGGTCTCGAAGGTCGCTGTTCGGTAGACGCCGCCGCTGTAGCGCTCGAAGCCCTCACCGAGGGCCTTCATGAACGCGGCGTTCCAGTCGGCGTCGACGCCCGCGGCCTGCCGCGGGGCCGTCGCGTCGCTGAACTCGCTCGTGTCGGTGACGGAGGCGAGGTAGTACGGCGCCGGGAACGATTCGGCTTCGCCCACCTCGCTCACGATCCCGACCCGCTCGTCGAGGCCCTGCTCGGCGCGGGTCAACGACTCGTCGAGGTCGCGGTCGACGTGGTCCTCGCCGAGGCGGCGGTCGCGCTCGCCGGCGCAGACACAGCCCGGAACGGGCAGGAACTGGCGCTCGGCGTGGGGGATCTCGATCAGGCCGCCGACGATCGAGGACCGCTTGCCGGCGGCGAGTTTCGCGGCCTCGCGGCCGGCGACGGCGCCGGCGAAGCGGGCGGTTTCGGGGTCGGGCGCGGCCTGTGGTTCCTGGTCGGGGTCGGCGTTGGATCGGACCCGTGACTGCAGGCAGCGGTAGCAGGCCGTCCCGGGGCCGAAGCCCGCGACGGCGGCCTCGACGACGGGGTAGCCACCGACGCCGCCGATCTCGACGGCGAGCCAGGGCAGCCCCGCGTCCCGGGCGCGTTCGTCGACCGTCTCGAACACCACGTCGCCGGCCTGGCCGACGACGACGGCGAGGTCGGCGCCGCCGACGACCGCCGGGTCGAGGTCCGTCACCTGCGCGTCCACGTCGTCGAGCGCGGCGGCGACCGCCTCGCGCGCCGGTCCCGACCCGACGAGTGCGACTGTCATTGGTGGCCGAACGCGACCGGGGGTGAAAAAAGCGCAGGCCTCAACTCGACAGCAGACTCTGGGCCACGCTGGCCAGCTGGTCCGCCTCCGCGTCCTCGAGCCGTTCGTCGCCCAGCATCAGGCGGAGCCGCGGCCGACCGACGTCGATGGGGACCTTCTCGGTGTCGATCAGGCCCATGTCCTCGAGCTTGGTCTTCGTCCGCGAGAACGTCGCCTTCGAGGCGAGGCCGATGTCCTCGCCCCACTTGCTGATGTCGTAGAGCAACTCGCCGTTTTTCGCGGCGACGAGAAGGCTGATGGTCACTTCGTCGAGCCCGTCCCCGTCGCCGCGCGCGGTCTGAAGAGAGGCGAGCACCTCGTCGAAGTCGGTGGCGGTCGCCTCGCTGATGTCCGCGGAGAGCGTCTGCTGGACCTCCGTCAGCGGTGGGGTCCGGAGCGGGAACTCCGACGCGTCGTCCCACATCGCGCCGTAGCGCTCCCGCGCGCTCTCGACGAACGACTGGTCGTCGGTCGTCAGCCCGGCGACCGTGTCGCCGGCGGTGACGATGGCGACGACCGCCTCGTCCGTCAGGAAGAGCGCGTTCTCGGGGGGTTCGGCGATGGTTCGCACGGCGAGCGTGCCGTCGGCAAGCAGGTTCGCCGCCCGACTGGCGACGATGAAGTCGTCCATCACGTCCTTGAGTGGTCGCTCGGCGACGAGCAACCTGACGCTCGGGGGCGACTCCATGTCGCTCATCACCGTTACCAGTTCTTCGATCGTCTCCCTGGAGTGGGTCACCAGGTACGATTCGGCCGGCGCAGCCGACAGCTGGGCCCTCAGGAGCTCCGCCGTCCCGTCCGCAAGCATGTTTTGGCTCATCGTCCTATATCTGTATATATTGTATTACGCTATTTAATTTTATCGTTGATAACGAGTTGATTCACGCTGTCAACGTTTATACACCCGAGCTTAGGAGTGGCTAATTATATGCCTTTGGTCCGAGTATCAAACCTGAATACCAGGTACGTAACTGGTAACCAACTCGGGGCAGTCGAAGGTGGACCCGCCGCTGGTCGGAGCCAGGTGCATCGAAAACGGGGCGACCCTGAGGCGGTCAGCGGTCGGCGCCCAGTTTCGCGGCGAGGTCGTCTGACCAGTGGAACTCGTTGTCGTAGATGATCGGCAGCGGCGTCTCCCGGAGCACCTCGACCAGTTCGGCCCGGTCCAGGACGCTCTCGGTCGCGGTGCCGTGGTAGGACGCCTGCTCGCCGAAGGGCGGCTGATAGCAGTCCCCGATCCGGCGGGCCGTCAGGGCCTCGCAGGACAGCCGGAACCGGCCGTTCTCTCGCTCCAGCCAGCCGACGACTGGGCTGTCCGGCGTCGGCGCGAGGGTGTAGGTCCCGTCGCCGACGACCGCGTAGTCCTTGCCCATCATGATCCGGCGTCGCGACAGTTGCATCGCGGGTTCGAGGCCGAAGCCGTGCACGAGCAGGCGCGCGAACGCGGTGCCAACCTTCGCGGCCTGCCGGTCGAGCACCTTCGTCAGCGTCACCGCACCGGCGACGCTGCCGCGTTCGACCAGTTCCAGCCCCTCGTGGTAGGAGCCACAGGCGTTGAGGAAGAAGGTCTGGGTCCGACACGTCTCGAGCGACGACGCGGAAAAGGAGCCGTCGGCACACTCCAGCCCGTCGGCGTCGCAGTGGCCGATGTAGTGGACGAAGTCGTTCTCCGCGGCGAACACGTCGGCGAGTTCGCGCCGGGTGAGGTGTTCCGCCACGTCGACCGAAAGCGGCAGGTCCGCCGACCGCTCCTCGTAGATGTCCGCCACCGCGGTGTGCTCGTCGTACATCTCCTCGTCGTTCAACACGACGGTCACCGACAGGGGTTCGTCCCGCCGATCGCGGTAGCGCCGCCGGTTCTCGTAGGCCTGCGGGGACGTCTTGAACGCGTCGATGGGCGCGCCGCCGGCCAGCCAGGCGTGGACCCGCCCGGCCCGGAGTTCCGGACTCACCCGGTCGACCGACGCCACCGAGCGCTCCCGGCCGCTGCTCGCCCGGTAGAAGTCGTCGAGCGTCCGTTCGAGCAGTTCCGTGCCGTGCAGCTCCGAGGCCTCGGGCAGGTAGATCAGGCTCAGGGCGTCGAGCAGGTACGGCAGCGAGCGGGCGTTGTCGAGTTCCGGGGCCGCGTACGTCGAGAAGTGCCACTCCGGCAGCAACTCGTCGAAGTCGGGCTCCCGGACGCAGAAGTACCGCGCCAGCCGCTCGGCCGGTGACCGTCGGCGCATCGCGGCCGGGTCGAAGTCGAAGCGGTCCAGCAGCCGCTCGCGGCAGGCCGGCGACTCGCCCTCCAGGTCCCGGACCAGCGTGTCGAAGAAAAACACCTGCCGCAACAGTCGCGCCACGCCGTGCTGGAACGTCGGCAGCTCACGGAACCGGCAGTTCACGTCCGCCTCGGGCGCGGCGAGGCGCGGCGTCGCACCCTCGGAGACGGTCACGTCCGCGCCCAGGTAGTACGCGAGCGGCGCGCCGACGAACAGGTAGTCGAGCCGAGGTGGGACCTGCAGTTCGATCCCCGTATCCGGCGTCGCCGCGGAGACGGCCTCGGGAATCGCCCGTTCGTCCCCGACCTCGACGATCGGCGGGTGTTCCCGCATCGACGGGTGTGACCGCGCCGGCCCGGTCGTCCGGAGCGCCGCCGAGAGGTGTGTGATCGCGTCCGCGACCCCCTCGGGCGTCGACGGCACGGTGATCGTCGGTGGTTCCTCGCACTGTTCCCTGAATCCGAGCGTCACGGGGCGCGTCTCGCCGAGGCTGACGGCGACCTCGCCGTCGGTCTGGCGGACGAAGGCCGGGCCGTCGAACCGGCAGTACAGTTCGATCCCGGACTCGGTGCTCACCTTACACTCCTGCGTCGTCGGTCCCGCAACTGCGAGCCGACAGTCCAGCACGTACGCGCCCTCGTCGAGCGCGACGGGATTTGACAGATCGTATCGCATCCCGCCGGAGGCGTCCCTGACCGAGACCGTCTCGACCGGGACGCGAAGCTCCGAGAGGCTCCCGGTCACCCGCTCCTCGACCGGTCGCAGGAGATCCGGCCCGGACCCACCGTCAGTCCAGCCGACGGTCCGAACCTCCGCTTCTCCGGCCCCCCCGATGGCTCTAATCCCCCCACTGGCCGCCACCCAGGCCATCATGCTACGCTCACACGCACGTTCTGCACCATCATTATTTTTCGGACGGGCTATGTCCGGGCTTTTAAATGGCCCGCGATTGCCGGCCCTTTTTTACAGTGGCTTCGGCTGCGAGGAATACTGCCGGCTCGGGAAAGGTAGATTATTGACGGGCCGGGTCCGACCCACGACCATGAACTACGAGCACGTCCGGGAGACGGACCCGGCGGTCGCGGACGCCCTCGAGGGCGAGGTACGGCGCCAGAACGACACGCTGGCGATGATCGCGAGCGAGAACCACGTCAGCGAGGCCGTCCTGGAAGCCCAGGGCAGCGCCCTGACCAACAAGTACGCCGAGGGCTACCCGGGCGAGCGCTACTACGCGGGCTGTGAGTACGCCGACGAGGTCGAACAGCTCGCCATCGACCGCGCGAAGGAACTCTGGGGGGCCGAACACGCAAACGTCCAGCCCCATTCCGGGACCCAGGCCAACCAGGGCGTCTACTTCGCGATGCTCGAACCCGGCGACAGGATCCTCTCGCTGGACCTCAACCACGGCGGCCACCTCTCGCACGGCCACCCGGCGAACTTCACCGGCCAGCTCTACGAGGTCGAGCAGTACGAGGTCGACGCCGACACCGGCTACATCGACTACGACGACCTGCGCGACCACGCCGAGTCCTTCGACCCGGACATCATCGTCTCGGGGTACTCCGCGTACCCGCGCGAGGTCGACTTCGAGGCCATCCAGGCGGCCGCGGACGCCGTTTCCGCCTACCACCTCGCCGACATCGCCCACATTACGGGCCTGGTCGCCGCGGGCGTCCACGAGTCGCCCGTCGGCGTCGCGGACTTCGTCACCGGGTCGACGCACAAGACCATCCGCGCCGGTCGCGGTGGGATCATCATGTGCGACGAGGAGTACGCCGACGACATCGACCCCGCCGTCTTCCCCGGCGGCCAGGGCGGCCCGCTGATGCACAACGTCGCCGGCAAGGCCGTCGGCTTCGAGGAGGCACTCCAGCCAGCCTTCGAGGAGTACGCCGAACAGACCGTTGCCAACGCGAAGGCGCTGGGCGACCAGCTCCAGGAACGCGGCCTCTCGCTGGTCTCCGGCGGCACCGACAACCACCTCGTCCTCGTCGACCTGCGTGACTCCCACCCCGAGACCACCGGGAAGGACGCCGAGGAAGCCCTCGAAGACGTGGGCGTGGTCCTCAACGCGAACACCGTCCCCGGCGAGACGCGCTCGCCGTTCAACCCCTCGGGCATCCGCGCGGGCACGCCCGGCCTGACCACTCGCGGCTTCGACGAGGCCGACTGCCGGGAGGTCGCCGACATCATCGTCGACGTGGTCGACGACTACGAGAACGAGAGCGTCAAGGCAGACGCCGCCGAGCGCGTCGACGAACTGACCGACGCGCATCCCCTGTACGAGTAGTCGACCGAGGCGGAGATCTCCGCACTTTTGATGGTTCGCCGTCGTCGCGGTCACCTGACGACGCCACGCCCGTTCCGAGACGTTCAAGGAGCGTCCCGCCGCCAGTTCGGGTATGACCGAGATCATCGACGGGAACGCCGTGGCCCAGGAGGTCCGCGACGGACTGGGCGACGCCATCGACGCGCTCGCCGACGCCGGCACGACGCCGACGCTCGCCACGGTACTGATGAGCGACGACCCGGCCAGCCAGACCTACGTCTCGATGAAACAGGACGACTGCGAGGAGGTCGGCATCGAGGCCCGGGACGTCGAGATCGACCCCGACGCACCCGCCGAAGAACTGTTCGACACCATCGACGACCTGAACGCCGACCCCGAGGTCAACGGCATCCTCGTCCAGATGCCCGTGCCGGACCACGTCGACGACCGCGAGGTGCTCCGGCGGATCGACCCGCTGAAAGACGTGGACGGCTTCCACCCCGAAAACGTCGGCCGCCTGGTCGCCGGGAACGCACGGTACAAGCCCTGCACGCCACACGGTATCCAGAAGCTGCTGGCCGACGCAAACGTCGAGACCGAGGGGGCCGACGCCGTCGTCGTCGGCCGCTCGGACATCGTCGGCAAGCCGATGGCCAACCTCCTGCTCCAGAAAGCCGAGGGCGGGAACGCTACAGTCACGGTGTGTCACTCCCGGACCGAGGACCTCGCGGCGCGCACTCGCGCGGCCGACATCGTGATCGCGGCCGCGGGCGTCCCGGAGATGATCGACGGCGAGATGCTCGGCGCGGGCGCGACGGTGATCGACGTGGGGATCAACCGCGTGGACGCGGACACCGAGAAAGGCTACGAACTCGTCGGCGACGTGGAGTACGAGAGCGCGAAGGAGAAGGCCGGCGCCATCACGCCCGTCCCCGGCGGGGTGGGGCCGATGACCCGTGCGATGTTGCTCTGGAACACGGTCAAGGCCGCCGGGCTCCAGACCGAGACCGACGTGTCGCTGCCCTGAGGTCGCGATGGCGCCCACCGACCCGGCGTTCGGAGACATGGCCGCCCGGGACGGCGTCCGCGAGCGCCGCAAAGTCGAGTCGGTCGACGCCGAGCGGTTCGCCGAACTGGAACCGAAGGTCGACCCGATGACCTGGGCCGTGGGTGCCGTCGTCACCGACGACGCGGGCCGCGTCCTACTCGTCCGCGAAAACGGCGAGTGGCTCGCGCCCGGCGGCGAGGTCGAGGCGGGTGAGACGCACGAGGAAGCGCTGGTCCGCGAGGTCCGCGAGGAGACCGGCGTCACGGTGACGGTCGGGGACCTCGTCGCAGTCACCGAGGTCGCCTTCGAACACGGCGACCGCCGGCTCGCTTTCTCCTTCGCGCACTACGCTGCGACGCCGGAGACGACCACACTCGCGTCAGACCCCGGCCTCGACGGCGAGGGCATCGAGGCCGTCGAGTGGGCCGAAACGATCCCCGAGAACACCGTCGATCGGGACGTGGTCCGCGAGTTCAGCGACCGACGCTCCTGACGGATCGGTCCGCCCGCGAGAGGCGGTCGTCGATCCGTCGGGCGCCGTCCGAGCGGCGAACGTTTGATGCGCGTCCGGCACCTCTGGATACCCGATGCTTATCGACCCGTTCTCCGTCATGCGGGAGGACGACGACTTCGACCCCGAGGACGTGCAGGTGTCGATGGAGCGGGCCGACGCGGCGACGTTCTGGGGGTTCCTCGTGGCCGCGCTCCTCGCCCAGGCCGGCCTGTTCGCGCTCAGCCTCGGCCTCATGTTCGGCGGGTTCCGCGGCGAGTGGGGGATCGGCGTCCCGCTCGTCGCCGGTGGGCTGGTCGCACTCGGGCTCACCGTCGCCATCGTCGTGTGGCACGGGCGGCGATGACGTCCCCACGACAGTTTTGGTCCCGCCGACCCAACCCGTCCACGATGCGTGAACTCGAGGCTCGGCGGCCCGACTCGATAGTTCGGTCCCGTCACGGGGGTCGATGACGCAGTGGCCGGACTCGTCTTCTGGGGCCTCGTCGCCCTCGCGACCGTCACGGGCCTGGTGACGGCCTGGACGCTCGGCGCCAACAGCAATTCCCCGCCCTTCGCGCCCGCTATCGGCGCCAACGCCATCTCGACGATGCGAGCGGCCTTCCTGATCGGCATCCTCGCCGCCCTCGGCGCCCTGACCCAGGGCGGGGCCATCTCCGAGACGGTCGGCGCGGGGCTGATCGACGGCGTCGCGATCACGTCGCTGGCCGCCACCGCGGGCCTGCTCACCGCGACCGGCTTCATGGCCTTCGGTATCTACTCGGGCTATCCGGTGCCGGCCGCATTCGCGACCACGGGCGCGATGGTCGGCGTCGGGCTCTCGCTGGGCGGCGCCCCGGCCTTCGACACGTACCGCCGAATCGTGACGTTCTGGGCGCTCGTCCCGCCGGTCTCGGGCGGACTGGCGTACCTCACTGCCACGATCTTGCGACGCGACGACATCCCGGAGACCGTCGGCGTCCCGCTGCTTGCGGCGGTGGTCGGGGCCATCGTCGCCAACGTCCGCCTGAGCATCATCCCCTCGCCGACCGGCGCGGAACAGGGCTCGATCGCCGCCTACGCTGCCGGTGTCGCGGCCCGGGCCGGCGTCCCCGGCGTCGAACTGGCTGCAATGGGGGCGGCGACCCTCGTCGTCTCGGCCGCGAGCTTTCTGTTCATCCGGCGGCGGACCCTCGTCTCGGTGGACCGCGGAGTGAAAGTGTTCCTCGTCCTCCTGGGCTCGCTCGTGGCCTTCTCCAGCGGGGGGAGCCAGGTCGGTCTGGCCACCGGCCCCCTCGAGAACCTCTACCGGGCCGAACTCGGGCTGCCGGGGTTCGTCCTCCTCGCCGTCGGCGCGACGGGCATCCTCGGCGGCGCGTGGATGGGTGCGCCGCGGCTGCTGCAGGCCACTTCCCGGGAGTACGCGCAACTGGGGGTCCGACGGTCCATCGCCGCGCTGGTTCCGGGGTTCGTCATCGCCCAGCTGGCCATCGCGCTCGGGATCCCCATCTCGTTCAACAACATCATCATCTCCGGGGTGATCGGCGGTGGCCTCGCCGGCGGCTCCGCGGGCGTCTCCCGGCGGAAGATCGGCGTGACCCTCGTCTTCTGGCTGCTCACGCTCTTTAGCTCCATCGCCATCGGGTTCGGGCTCTACCGCGCCCTGGCGGTGGTGCTCGCCTGAGTTACCGGACGACGGTCACCGTCACGGGTGCCTCACCGACGACGGTCGTCGCGACCGTCCCCAGCAATCGGCTCGCGATGCCGGACTGGGACCCGCCGTGGCCCCCCATCACGACGTGATCCGCGTCGCGGCTCTCGGCCGTTTCGAGGATGGTCTCGGCCGGATCGCCGGTCTCGACGACGATCTCGACGTCCCGGTCGCCGTCTCCGGCCCGGTCTCTCGCTCCCTCGACGAGTCTGGACGCGCGCTCGCGGGCGCCTTCGCGCCGGTCCTCGTCTGTTTCCAGCATCCCGCCTTCGCTCATCGACTCGTCCAGCGGCGTCACGACGTTCAGGACCGTGACCGGACAGTCGAACGTCTCGAGTGCGTGGCCGAGCGCCTCCTTGGCGAGCGGCGATCCGTCGAGCGGGACCAGAACCTGCGTCGGGGCCATGGCGGGAGTTACTGCGCCGGACACAAGTACCCCGGCGGTGGTGTAGCTCCGCGGTCGGAATCCGGGTGGGTTTTAACCTGTAGGAGGTCGAACGTGATGCAACCGCACACCCCGCATGGCAGAGACGTTCTACAGCGTTCTCGGCGTCGAAACCGACGCCGACGCCGAGGCGATACGCGACGCGTTCCGGGCCAAGGTCAAGGAGACCCACCCGGACGTGAGCGACGACGACGACGCGGCCTCGACGTTCAAGCGGCTCACGGCCGCCCGCGACGTCCTCGTCGACGAGACCAGCCGACGGCGGTACGACCGCGTCGGGCACGCGACGTACGTCCGGCGCCACCTCGACAGCCCCGCCTGGTCCGCCGACGCCGACGCGTCGGACGTCGGCACCGACTCACGCACGGAGGCCGGCCAGTCCGCCGGCGGAACGACGACGGGCACGACCGACGCGGACGAGGCGAGCGATTCGAGCGCCGGGGATACCAGCAGCGGTGACAGCGACGGAACGAGCGGCGCTCGGTCGACTCCCGGCGATTCTGGGTCGAGCGGGTCGTCCTCGCGCGCCGGACCCGGGTCGGCGAACCGCCGGGGGACGCGGGGCGGGTCGACGGCCGAGAACTACCGACGCTATCGGTCGGACCACGGCGAGACGAACCGAACTGGGTCGGGACGGACCGGGCGGAACGCGACCGGCGATCACGGCACCTGGTCGACCGACTCCAGCCGGAACTGGGCGTTCTCGGGTGGCCGGACAGCGTCGACTGCGACCGGTGGCCACGAGGCGGACCCGCGCCAGCGCGCCCGGCGGGAGAACTGGGAGGCAGCGCACGCGGCCAAGAACGCGTACACTCCGTCCGGGTTCGAGCCGACCGCGGAGTCGGACGAGGCGGCCGCCGCTGCCCAGCGCGACGCGCTCCGGGCGATCGGCCCGTGGCTGGCGTTTCACTTCGTGTTCCTGATCAGCGCGTTCGTCACCGTCTGGCTGCTGATGACGTGGGTGCCTTCGGTGCCGACGCTATTTCTCTCCCTGCTGTTGCTCGGCGGAACGGTGTTTTTCTCGATCCTCCACCTGGTCTCGCAGGTGTACTCGTAACTCACTCGGCTTCCATCCGTTCGACGGCGGCCCGCGCCTCGACGACGCTCACCTCGCCGTCCTCGGTCCAGTCGAGTTCGTTGTACACCGTGCAGTTCCGACACTGGTCGCTGAAGACGTCCGTCTCGGTCGTCACGTTGCGGCTCTCACAGATCTGACAGTGCCAGACTTTCGTCGCCCCCCAGACGAACTCCGAACTCATACCAACCGTATCACCGTCGACGGGCAAAACACCCCGGCAGACGAGCGTCTGACGATCGAACAATTAAAGCAACGGACAGTGGCTGCGAAATTTATTTACGGTGTGGCACACGTCGCCACACTGGGACAATGGCACTGGGGGACGATTCGGGACGATCGACGAGACGCACGTTTCTGAGTACCGTCGCGGGCGGAACGGCTGGGATCGCCGGCCTGGCGACGACGGGCAGCGCGGCCGGGTTCGAGGGCTCGTACGCGGGCCGGGTGATCACCCGCGGACACTTCATCGCGCAGTTGTTTCTGGGGGTGGACCTCACCCCGCGGAACACCCGGACGAACTACCGGACCGACGGGACCATCCCCGGACTCACGGGAGGCGACGCGCCCGACGAACTGGTGGTCTTCGTCCACCGATACGAGAAGGACCTGCAGGGGGCGCTGGACTCGCTGCGTGGGTTCAACGACGCGCTCCGGGCGGCCGAGTACGACGAGGCGCTGGTCGGCTACGACTGGGACGGAAACGAGGGCCGCTGGAGCCAGCGCGTCGAAATCGCCGACCGGAACGCGGACAAACTCGGCACGTTCGTGCGGGACTACGCGGACGCCAGTCCGGACACCGACGTGCGACTCGTCGCCCACGGCGGCGGGGCCAAGACGGTCGCGGAGTGCCTGGAGTTCTTCATGGATCGGGGCTACGACACGTCGGTGACCTCGGTCGACTTCCTGGGCGGTGCGATCGACAACGACTCGGTCGCCCGCGACGGCCAGTACGGCCAGGCCATCGCCGACCACTGCGAGACCTGCCGGAACTACTACAAGACCGACGACGACTACCTCGGCTGGACGTACGCGTTCAAGGAGTGGGACAGGGCCGTCGGTGACACCGGCGCGGAGGGGGAGACCCCCGACAACTACGAGGAGTACGACGTCACCGAGCAGGTGAGCGACCACGATAGCTTCCCGCTGCCCGACGCCGGCTGCGTGCCGACGGTCGTGGACAACTGGGACTGACGGTTGCGGTAACGCGAGCTTTCGGTGGCTGCCCTCGGGTAAGCAGGTGTTACCCGCACCGTGTGGCGTTCGCGGTGGTTCGCGGCGAATCGCCGGCCGGATAAGCGACTGCTTCGCCACTGAACGATTGGCCCGGTTTATTCGCACCCTCGTGGTGGACCCCAGCGGAGATATTCTATGAGTCCACGAGACAAGCCACACCAGGGCAGCGGTGACCAGCACGAACGACGAACAGGCCAGCAGGGACGGCGAGGCAGTCCGCAACAGGGCGGAGAGCAACAGATTGGCGAGCAACAGCAGCGCCAACAGGGACAGCAGGGATACCGGCAGGGTCAGCAGGGTGAGCAACAGCAGGGCGGCCCTCAGCAGCGACAGCAGATCGGCGGCGGCCAGCAGCAGGGAGGCCGCCAGGGCCAGCAAGGTGGGCAGGGCTTCCAGCAGGGCCAGCGTGGACCACAGGCCCAGCAGGGCGGCCGACAGCAACAGGGCGGCCAGCCCCAGCAGGGACAGCAGCCCCAGCGTGGACCACAGCCCCAGCAGGGACAGCAGCCCCAGCAGGGACAGCAACCCCAGCATGGACAGCAGCCCCAGCCTGGGCAGCAGGGCCAAGGGGGACAGCATGGGGGGCGCCAGCAGCGACAGCAGATCGGGGGCGGCCAGCAGGGATTCGAGCAACAGGGGCAGCACGGTCAGCAGAGCGGTCAGCAACAGGGTGGACAGATGGGCGGTCGGCAGGCCGCCCAGCCCCAGCAGGGCGGCCAGCAAGGCCAGTTTGGTGGCCAGCAGGGCCAGCAGGGCCAGCGAGGCAGTCAGCAGCGCGCTCAGCAGTACGGGCAGCAGGGTGGCCAGCAGCGAGGGCAACAAGGCGGTCAGCCCGGCGGGCAGCAGGGCTTCCAGCAGGGCGGAAAGCAGGCTTTCCAGCAGGGTGGGCAGCAGCGCCAGCAGGCACAACAGCCCCAGCAGGGCGGTCAGCCGGGTCGCCAGATGGGCGGTCGGCAAGCCGCCCAGCCCCAGCCGCCCCACGAACAGGGCCAGCAGCAACAGGCAGGCCAGCAAGGGCAGCAGGAACAGCAGCCCAAACAGGGCGGCCAGCAGGGCGGCGGGCAGCAGTCACAGGGCGGCCTGAAACAGCAGACGCGGTCGCCCGCCGCTGAGCACTCGAGCCGGAAGCAAGAGCGCAACGAGCAGGGCCAGTTCACGAGCGACAGCTGATCCGCGCCGGTCTGCCCTGTTCGGCGAGCGGCCGTCTCAGCGAGAACCGCTTTTCTTCGCCGTGGGTGGGGAATCGACAGGTTGGGACCTCGCGAGACGGGTCGCCGACACTTCGACAACCGTTTTTCCCTGGCCCGCAAAGTTCAGGTATGAACGTCCGGGAGATTTCGGAGTTGCGGCCCGACGAGCGGGCCGCGCTGTTCGAGCGGGACGCCGGGATCGACGAGATCCGCGACGACGTCCGCGGGATCGTCGATCGCGTCCGCGAGGAGGGCGACGTGGCGATACGGGAGTTCAGCGAGGAGTTCGACGACGTGTCGGTCGGCAACCTCGACGTGACCGACGCGGCGGCCCGCGCCGCCGAGGAGATCGACGACGAGGTCCGCGAGGCCGTCGAGACCGCGGCCGCGAACGTCCGGGCGTTCCACGAACGCCAGGTTCCCGATGACTGGCGCGAGGATTTCGACGGCCGGGAACTCGGTCGTCGGTACGCCCCCGTCGAGCGCGCCGGGGTCTACGTTCCCGGCGGGACCGCCGCCTACCCATCCAGCGCGCTGATGGGCATCATCCCCGCCAAAGTCGCGGGCGTCGAGCACGTCGCGGTCGCGACGCCGCCCGCGGAGGAACTGAACCCCGTGACGCTCGCGGCCATCGAGATCGCGGGCGCCGACGCGGTCTACCAGGTCGGGGGCGCACAGGGCATCGCCGCGCTGTCCTACGGGACGGAGACGGTCGACCGCGTCCAGACGATCGTCGGCCCCGGCAACCGGTGGGTCACGGCGGCCAAGGCCGAGGTGCGGGGAGAGGTGGAGATCGACTTCCTCGCGGGACCGAGCGAGATCGCGGTGCTCGCCGACGAGACGGCCGATCCCGAACTGGTCGCCGCCGATCTGGTCGCGCAGGCGGAACACGACACACGCGCGTCGGTCGTCGCTGTCACGGTCGACGAGGAACTGGCCGCCGAGGTCGCGGCCGAGGTCGAGGCGCAGGCGACTGGCAAAGAGCGGGAGGAGACGATCCGCGGCGCGCTGGAGAGCGACGCGAGCGGCGTCTTCCTCGCGCGGTCGATGAGCGAGGCCGTCCTCTTCGTCGAGGAGTACGCGGCAGAGCACCTCTCGATCGTCGCCGACGACGACGAGTCGCTGCTCGACCGCGTCGACAGCGCGGGGAGCGTCTTCCTCGGGCCGTACTCACCTGTCGCGGCGGGCGACTACGCCAGCGGACCGAACCACGTGCTCCCGACGGGCGGCGGCGCGCGTCGCTATGGGGGCCTGTCGGTCGACACGTTCCTGCGCTCGACCACCGTCCAGCGACTGGACCGCGACGCGCTCGCTGGCCTCTCGGAGACGATCACGACGCTGGCCGAGGCCGAGGGACTGACGGCACACGCAGAAAGCGTCAGGAAGCGCCTGGAAGACGACGAGGACTGAGCGCGGGCGGACCGTCGCTCACGTCGAGACGTGCGGGAGCAGGTCGTCCTCGAGTCGGGCGAGGCGGGCGAACAGTTCGCCGCCGGCCGGGAGCCCCTCGAAGCGCACACGCCGTTCGCCGGACGGCGCTTCCTCGGTGACTTCGGAGATGACGCCCTCGTCGTCGAGCCTCGGGAGGTGGGTGTGGACGAGCGAGACGTGGACGTTACGGCTGTCCTCGCCGCGAGCCTCCGCCACCGCCGCCGCCAGCTCCTCGACGCTCGCGGTGCCCTCGGCCCGAAGCCGGTCGATCAGGATCCGCCGGCGCTCGGAGGCCAACAGCTCCAGTGCGGCGTCGAGCTCCGCCGGCGGCGCCTCGACGCCCAGCACGGCGTCGATCAACCCGTCCTCGAACACGGCCGGGTCCGTCGGGACGATCCGGGCGTCCTGTCGATAGAGCAGTCCGATCTCCTCGAATTTCGGGAGGTGGTGGTGTCTGAGACTGACCAGCACGCGTTCGTAGCGCGCCTCCGTGACGTCGGTCAGCGAGACGCCCGTTTCGGCGCTGGCGACGAACGTGGTCAGCTCGTCCACCGTGAGGCCGTCGGGCCGCCCTCGGACGGAGGCGGCGATCCGTCGCCGTCGACTGTCGGCGAGCGCCGCGAACAGCTGGGACGGCGTTCGGGCGTCACTCGACCCGGTACGTCCCTGGGGGGTGGCTCTGCTGGACATGTAGTCTCACATTTCTCCGAAGCGGGGTTGACTCTGCTGCCAAAACGATTAGGGAGTCCCGCGGGTGAAAGCGACTCGCAACCGCCGAATTCGGTGGTAACGGTGGCTTAGAGGCCGTAATCGTCGGTGAAGCGGTCCCCCGTGCGACCGGTCTGTCGGATGGGACGTCGGGGTCCGCAGTCCCTCGTCGGGAGTGGCAACACAGTTAACATCGTTCGGCCGGTATCGTCGTTCATGAGCGGAACGTCTGCGGCCGCCGAGGCGGAGATCGAGGTCACCGAACCCGCCGCCGAGGAAGCCATCCGGCTGCTGGAGGGCGAGGACATGGACACCGACGTGGCCGGCCTCCGGCTGTTCGTCCAGCAGGGCGGCTGCGCCGGCCTCTCCTACGGGATGCGGTTCGACTACGAACCGGAAGACGAAGACACGATCTTCGAACACCACGGCCTGCGCGTGTTCGTCGACGAAGCGAGCATGAATTACATCGAGGGCAGCCGTCTGGAGTTCGAGGATGGACTCCAGGGCGAAGGGTTCCACGTCGAGAACCCCAACGTCGTCTCCGAGTGCGGCTGTGGCGAGAGCTTCCGGACCTAGTCGGCCAGCTCGAAGGCCACCTCCACTTCCGCCTGGTACTCGCGGTTCTCTACCCCTGCGATCTCGACGCCCATCTCCTCGACTTCGACCCAGTAGACGTTGTCGAGGGTGTTCTCCGCGCGGTCGACCGCGTCGTCGACCGCCTTGTCGAAGCTGTCCGGACTCGTCCCGATCAGTGTGATCTTCTTGAAAACCATGGGTTGTCTCCCCGTGACGACGGTCCATTCGACGCTTCCCGTGTTAAAGGTTAGCACGAAGCGTCGAACCGCCGTCACTGTGGCGGACGGTGCACCGTCTCACCGTCGCCGGCCGAACGTTTACGTACCGAGACGGGACCACACCGGATCGTGCACTGATCGACGTCCGGCGCGGTCGAGGCGGGAGCGCGGTCCGCCGCGTCGGGACTCCCATGGATCGCCTGCTCGCCATCACCCGCCGCTGTCGCTCACAGGTCCGCGTTCAGATTGTCGAGTTGATGCTGGGCCTGTGCGAGCGCACCCTCGTCGCCCTCGGCGAGGTAGTGGCCGACGGCCTGTGCGGCCCCGATCAGCGATTCGCTCGCCGCGAGCGAGACGTCCCCCTCGAGCGCCGCGACGCGTTTGCGGTGCTCCGAGAGCCGGCCCAGGAGGTCGCCGGCCAGGTCGTCGGGGTCGTCGTCGAGATACGTCCGCAGGTCGCGCCGGTAGTCCTCGACGGCGCTCGCGTACGCCAGTCCGCGGGCCGAGCGCATGGAGTCGGGGACGTCCGACGGCCCGGGTCGTTCGCCCTGATCGGCGCCGCGTAGCAGCGTCAGCAGGTAGTACTCCTCGTCGTCGCTGGTCCGCATCGCCTGCCGCAACTCGCTCGCGGCGTGGGCCAGCTCGACCGCCGCCAGGTAGGTGTCGTCGAGGGGCCGGAGCTCGCCGGCGTCGATGAAGCCGTACTGGCGAGTGAAGGCGCGACAGCGTTCGGCGGCGTCGGCGGCCAGTTCACGGAGCGGCGCGTCGTCGACGCGGGTTCGCACCTCGGTCAGATCGAGCGTGACCGGGCTGGCGGTGTGTTCCTTCCGTTCGTCCACGCCGACGCTCCGGAGGCTCCCGCACTGGGGACAGGCGACGCTTGCGGTGTCGTAGTACGACCAGCGCGTCTCGCAGTCCTTGCACTTCCGGTCCCCGCGGATCTTCATGCCCGAACCTTGCGGTGCCAGCCTCAAAACACGTGCGACAGCGCCCGGGGACTGCTTCCACCGCCCGTGGAGTGTGAAAATACTTCCCTCTCCCGACCCCACGTCCCGATATGCGCGACGAAGAGGAGATCCGCGAGCAATACGAGTTCCTGAAAGAACAGCTCGACGACGAGAACATGAACCATCAGGGAGTCAGACAGATGTTCACGTACTACAAGCGGGCGCTCGGGTGGGTGCTCGAGGAGGAGTACATCTGATTCGGCAACTCGCTCCCGAGACAGTGGACGCGTGAGGCCGATCGGCGACCAGAAGTTGAAGAACGCGCGTCCTTCGATCCGACGGGCAGCGATAATGGCGAGGTCGGTACATTTAAGTAATTATGGCCTCTGCGTTCAGGTGACGCTTCGCTTGGAGGGCCGAAGCGTCAGCGGGGACCAATTCAGGGCGGCAAGCAACCACGCGGGGTATTTTCACCTCCGCGTGGTTTGCTTTCCATTCGAGACCAATTACGACGGAGCCACTGCTCCGTCGGTCGATACGGACCACGCGCCGGAGCCGTGGCTATCTTCGCCGCCCAGTTTCGGTCCGTCGCTCACTGCATCCGGCCAGTCCGCGGTGCGGCCCCGGAACTCGACCCGGTCCAGTTCCGTCCGTCTCCGGAGGCACCGACTCGGCCCGCGATCCAGTGGCACTTTGTGCCGATAGGTTTGGCGAGTGTTCACCAGAGATGATACAAGCAAAACCCCCCGATAAGTCGCCCGTTACCCCCGCGGACGTATCGAAAGTCGATATATTTATGATATTCCGACAGTAACCTGCAGTTGGACATTACCGATGTACGACCTGACAGGATTTCAGCGTGACCTGCTGTACGTCATCGCCGGCCGGGAGGAGCCACACGGGTTGGCGATCAAGGAGGAACTCGAGGAGTACTACGAGAAGGAGATCCACCACGGGCGTCTCTACCCGAACCTCGACACGCTCGTCGACAAGGGCCTCGTCGAGAAGGGCCAGCGCGACAGGCGGACGAACTTCTACAGTCTGACCCGGCGCGGGCGTCGCGAGATCGACGCACGCCGGGAGTGGGAAGAACAGTACGTCGACCTCTGAATCAGATGGCGTGGTGGCGGGTCACGAGTCAGTGGACACTGTCGTGTTGACTGTCGGTTTTCACAGTCGCGGTCACTGATCGTCAGGGACGTCGGTCGGCTTCGAGCCGTTTTCCGGAACGCTGTCGTCATCCTCAGACTCGTCCGCGACCTCGCTCTGCGGATCGTCGGGTGGCGGCGTCGACTCGGTGGGTGTCAGGTACGTCGGGTCGACGGCCACCGGGCGAATCTTCGAGCCGGCCAGCAGTTCCGGCAGGACGATCCGGCCGAAGTGAAAGACCAGCACCAGGATGATCGGGCCGAGGAAGATGCCGTACCACCCAAAGAGGAGCGGGCCGAGGACGTACGCGAACATGACGAGTCCGATGTGGAGGTTCCGCCCGGAGACGTACGGCCGGAGGATGAAGTCGGGGAGCAGGTCGACGATCACGACCGTCACGGCAGTCACCAGCAGGACGAAGCCGAAGCCGGTCTCCTGGACGTAGGCCGTATACCCCAGATACCCCAGCATCGGCACGTAGATGATCTTCATCCCGACGACGGGGATCAGGCTGGCGACGCCGGTCAGGATGCCGAGCAAGGCGGGGTAGGGGATCTGGAGCGCGTCGGGCCCGACGTAGTTGAGGAGGTTGAACACGATGGCACCGATGCCGCCGGTGACGATGGCGTTGAGGATGTTGCCGAAGAAGATGCTCGCGAAGTCCTGGTCGACGGCCGCGACGTACGTCTCGAAGATGCCGCGGTCGTCGCCGAACTGGACGAACCAGCGCGACAGGCGGCTGCCGTCTTTGAGCAGGTAGTACGCGAGTGCGAACATCACGAACAGGTGGAGGAGCGCGGTCCCGACCACTCCGAGGTACTGGAGCCCGGAGTCGAGCGTCGAACGGACGGTCTCGACGCTTCCCTGGCTGATCAGCTCCGCGGGGTTCTCCGCGATGGTCGAGACGGGGACGTACGGTTCGATCATCGCCATGATGGGGCCCAGCTGCTGGCCGTTGAGATTGGTCAACTCCTGGACGGAGATGGCGATGGTGTAGGCCAGCAGGGCGATGGCCGGCAGCGTGAAGGTAAGCAGGGCGAGGGCCGCGGCGGCGCCCCGGTTGCGGACCCGTTCGTAAATCCGTTCGTACGCCGGCCGCGTGGCGTAGTAGATGAAGATGGCGAACACGAACGTGCCCAGAAACGCCTGTACGACGTAGGCGACGACGAGTGTAAACACGAACGCGAGACCCCACCAGAACGCTCGCGTCCGGTTGACGTCCAGACCGACCATACCGTCTGTTCCGCGCCCACTACCATGAATCCCGGGCCGAGGCGGCGCCACTCGCGGGAATCGACCGCGACCTGGCGCCGTATTCTTTAACGGGATCAAGCCCGTACTCCGACGGGTGGATCCCGTGTTGCAGACGATTCCGGCGCCGCTCGACGCCGAGGTGGTCCAGCTCGTGCTGGCGGCGGCGCTGGGGATGTTTCTCGGCCTCGAACGGGAGTGGTCGCACAAGACCGCGGGGATCAGGACGTTCGCGTTCATCAGCCTGCTCGGCGCGGTCTTTACCGTCGTCGGTGAGGTGGCGCTCTTGGCCGCCGGCGCCGCGCTCGTCGTCGTCCAGGGGCTGGTGCTCGCGGTCGAGGGGTTGCTCTCGGAGGACCATGGCCTCTCGCTGACGACGTCGGTCTCGATGCTCGTCGCCTACGGCGTGGGGGTGCTGGTCGCCAGCGGGTACGTCCTCGAGGGGGTCACGGTCTCCTTCGTCTCGTCGTTCCTGCTGGTGCTCAAGCGGGAGCTCCACAGTTTCGCCTGGGGGCTCTCCCACGAGGAACTCCAGTCGGCGACGGAGTTTGCCATCCTGGCGTTCGTGATCTATCCGCTCTTGCCGGCGGGCTCACAGAGCTTCGAGGCCGCCTCGCTCACCGTCTCCCTCGAGCCCCGCGTCGTCTGGCTCATGGTGGTCACCGTCGCGGGCATCGGCATCGTCAACTACGCGGTCGTCCAGACCTACGGCGGTCGCGGCATCGCAGTGACGGGGTTTTTCGGCGGGCTGGCCTCCTCGACGGCCGTCGTGGGGACGATGCTCGACCACGTCCGCCAGCACGATCGAGCGACCTCTTACGCCGTCGCCGCGGTCCTGCTCGCCGACGCCGCGATGGCGCTGCGCAACCTCGTCATCGCGCTCGTGTTCACCGTCGAGTCCGATATCCTGCTCGGAGCCATCGTCCCGCTCGGAGCGGTCGTCCTCGGGAGCGTCGGTGTCGCGGCCTACGCGGCCGACTGGCGCGAGTCCGTCGAGATCGACCTGCAGAGCCCGTTCTCGCTCCGCCAGGCGCTGGGCTTTGGCTTCATCTTCCTGCTGATCGTCGTCGCGGGGAGCGTCGCCCAGCAGCTGTTCGGCACCGCGGGGTTCTACGCGACCGCGGCCATCTCGGGGCTGGTCTCCAGTGCCGGCGCGACGACTTCGGCCGTCGTCCTCTACAGGGGCGGGACGCTCACGGAGCCCGAGGCCGTGCTCGCCATCCTGCTCGCGACCGCGGCGAGCATCGTCGTCAAGGCCGGTCTGACCCTCGCCAGCCCCAACCGCGGGTTCGCCTACCGCGTCGCCGCGTGGAGTCTCGCGCTGCTGATCGGCGCGACCGCCGTCACCTTCCTGGTGACGATCTGAGGCGGGACGGCGTCGTCCCGCGGTCGGCGGACGAACTATTATCGGATCGGCGACCGAAGTTCCTGCATGGATCGGGACAGCGTCGTGCCGCAGGTCGACGAGCTACCGGGCGAACGGGCGCGGAAACAGGTCGAATACCACCACGAGACGGCCGCGCCGAGCACCTACGTCTACGAGTTCGTCTGGGACCACACCGCGCCGGCGACCGGTCCCTTCTGCACCGACGTCGACGGCAACGTCCTCCTGGACTTCACGGCCCACGTCGGCGCCTCCCCGCTGGGATACAACAACCCGACGCTCGTGGAGCGACTCGACGAGTTCGACCTGGTCGACCCCACCAAGATCGCAGGCCAGGACTTCTACGCGGCCAGCGGCCCGCCGGGTGACACGTCGATCCCCGGTCCGGCGGACCTGATGGATCGGCTGGTCGAGGTCTCCGACCACTACGGCATGGACACCGTGTTCCTCTCGAACAGCGGCGCCGAAGCCGTCGAGAACGCGATCAAGATCAGCTACGACCACACCGCGGGCAAGTACGCGATCACGTTCGAAGGGGCGTTCCACGGCCGGACGCTCGGCGCGCTCTCGCTCAACCGCTCGAAGGGGATCTACCGGCGGCGGTTCCCCGAGATCGCGACCGTCCACGACGTACCGTTCTGTGCCGACCGGACGTGCGACCCCGAAACCTGCGACTGCGGTTTCTTCGTCGAGGACGGCTCCGTCCTCCGGCGGATGCTCGAACCGGGCCGGGGGTTCGTCGATCCCAACGAGGTGGCCTACGTCATCGTCGAACCAGTCCAGGGGGAAGGCGGCTACCGGTTCCCGAGCGACGACTTCGCCGCGGAGCTGGCGGCGATAGTCGACGAGCACGACCTGCTGCTCGTGGCCGACGAGATCCAGTCCGGGATGGGCCGGACGGGCGAGTTCTGGGCGTCGGACCACTACGCCTTCGACCCCGACGTGATCACGGCCGCGAAGGGGCTCCGTGTCGGCGCGACCATCGCCAGCGAGGACGTGTTCCCCGACGAGTCGAGTCGGCTGTCCTCGACCTGGGGTGCGGGCGACCTGCTGGCCTGCGCGCAGGGAGCGATCACGATGGACGTGATCCGCGAACAGGGGCTCATGGAAAACGCGACGGAGCGGGGCCGGCAGTTCCGCGAGACGTTCGACCCTGGGCCGGGCGTGGTCGACGTCCGGGGGCTCGGACTGATGCTGGCCGTCGAGTTCGACTCGAAGGATCGCCGCGACGACGTCATGGACGCCGCCTTCGAACGGGGCCTGCTCACGCTGGGCTGTGGGCGGAAGACCCTGCGAATCCTCCCGCCGATGGACGTGACCGAACGCGAAATTGAACTTGGCGCCGACCTGCTGGCAACGGCCGTCGAGGCCAGCGCCTGACGAACCGGCAACGCCGGCCGGTTCCCCTCGATGTCTGACGAAGATTTACGTACTGTTGATTGGTAACACGCACAATGTCCTCGGAACCGGCCGGAACGGACGACGGGGTCGACGCGCCAGTAGACGAGTTCACCGTGACGGGGGAGAACACGTTCGAGTTCATGCCAGGTCCGCTGACCGGCATCACCTGTCCCTGCTGTTTCAAGGACATGCTCCTGCGGGACGTGATCCGGTTGGGTGAGTGCAACAGCTGTGGCGCCGCCGTGGAACTGAAACTCGCGGTCGAGCGACCGTCTGACGACTGCCCGGCCGACGGGTCGCCGTAGTCCGCTCCGGACCGCGGCACCCGGGCCGGGTCCGGAGATGTTCGGGAGTAGGTTTAGTTGAACACTGGGCGGAGATTCTTCCATGGTCGTATCGGAAGACGGACAGAACGACGAAGCCGACAAGCCGTGGCCCCAGCAGTTGCTCGAGAGCCCGTGGCTACTGGCAGGAGCGGCGCTCCTGTACTTCACGCTCTCGTACATCGTCTGGGGACTGGTCGACCTGTTGTCAATTCCGCCCGGATAACCATGAAATCGCCACTCGACACGCCCGACGACGACTGGTGGAACGAGAAGATCAACCGCCGAGAGACGATCTGGCTCGGCCTGTCCGGCGCGTGGGCGGTCACGCTCTTCGGCTGGATGGCGGGCTGGATGCAGTTCGGGGACCAGAACCAGGTCGGTGAGACCCTCAGGACCCCGACCGACGCCTTCCAGTCCAAGGTCACTGAGTACAAGGCAAACGCCGGGAGCGTCGAGGCCGGCCTGGTCCCGCCCGAGAACCACGTGTACATCGGCGCGGTCCGGTACGCATTCGACGGTCTCCCGGTCGTCCTGGAGGCGGGTACTGAGTACGTCTTCCACCTGGGGACCTACGACGTCCAGCACGGGTTCTCCGTCAGGAAGGAGGACACGCTGAGCAAGCAGCTCTCGCTGCAGATGCTCCCCGGCTACGAGTGGAAGGTGCCGATGCAGTTCGACGAGACCGGCACCTACCACGTCGTGTGCAACGAGTTCTGTGGCACCGGCCACCGGACCATGCACGGCTCCTTCGAGGTCCGGGAGTCGATCCCGGACGTCAGCGGCGGCGGGAACCAGCGCCGCACCGAGGACTACGACGGCTGGTTCAGCGGCGACGCACAGGGCGGTCCGGCGCCCAACTACGGCGGTCCGACGGACGCGACCGGGCAGGACTCGGTCACCGTCACGGTCGGTCCGGGCGGGAACCTGACGTTCGACCCCGCCGCAGTGCAGGTGTCACCCGGGACCACCGTCACGTTCGAGTGGGAATCGAGCAACCACAACGTGGTGGTCGAGGACCAGCCGGACGGGGCCTCGTGGAGCGGCCACGAATCCCTGGAGGACAGCGGGTTCAGCTTCGAGCACACCTTCGAGACGACCGGGACGTACACGTACTACTGTGATCCCCACCTCCCCGCGGGGATGAAAGGCGTCGTGGAGGTGGTCTGAATGTTCGGATTCGGCACCTACCAGTACGACGACGACGGGTTCAGGACGTGTTCGGTGACCGGGTTGCGGATCCACCGGTCGGCCGAGGACATGGTGAAGCTGTTCGGGCTCACCGCCATCGTGGCGCTGTTGATCGGCGGGCTCTTCGCCATCTTCGTCGCGCTGACGCGCTGGGAAGTGATCGGCCTCCTCGGGGCGGAGGACTTCTACCGCTTCCTGAGCATCCACGCCTGGAACCTGCTGATCTTCTGGATGGTGTTCATGGAGATCGCCATCCTCTACGTCGGCGGCCCCTTCATCCTGGGCCGGAAACTGGCGCTCACTTTCCTCGCCAAGGCCGGATACGTCCTGATGCTCGGCGGCGCCATCGTCATCAACGTCGCCATCTGGCTGACCAAACAGCCCAACCAGGCGCCGCTGCTGACCTCCTACGCACCCCTGCCGTCCTCGCCGTGGTTCTACCTCGGCGTGGTCGTGTTCCTGCTGGGGGCGCTGGTCGCGGCGCTACCGTTCCTCGGGACGATCTGGCGGGAGAAACGCGAGAATCCCAACGACGCGCTCCCGCTGATCGCCTTCGGGGCGTTCATCACCGCGATCGTCGCGGCCGAGGCGATCGTCGGCGGCCTCATCACCTACGTCCCGACGCTTCTGTGGCGGACTGGCTTTCTCGCGCACATCGACGCCGCCTGGTACCGGCAGATGTACTGGATCGTCGGGCACGGGACCCAGCAGATCAACCTGCTGGCGATGATCACGGTCTGGTACTTCCTGACCCACGTGCTGGCCGGCGCGGAAGTCGCCAGCGAGAAGGTCTCTCGGTCGGCCTTCGTGCTCTACCTGTTCTTCATCAACATGGGCGCGGCCCACCACCTGCTGGTCGACCCCGGCGTCTCCGCCGGGTGGCGGATGTGGAACACGTCCTACGCCGCCTACGGGGCGGTGCTGGCGAGCATGATCCACGCCTTCGCCATCCCCGCCGGGCTGGAGATCGGTCGCCGCAAGCGCGGGAAGGGCGGCGGCACGTTCGGCTGGCTCTGGTCGGCGCCGTGGAAGGACCCCGGGTTCTCCGCGACCGTGCTGTCGATCATCTGCTTTGGCTTCCTCGGCGGCATCACCGGCGTCCTGATGGGCCAGATGCAGCTCAACATGACCTGGCACAACACGCTCGCGACGGTCGGCCACTTCCACGGCACCGTCGCGGTCGGGACGACGCTCGCGTTCATGGGCCTTGGCTACTACGTCCTGCGGCTGGTCTTCGGCCGCGACTGGATCGCGAGGCCCGTGGCCATCATCCAGCCGTACTTCTACGCCGGGACGATGGGCATCACGGTGTTGATCATGATGTACCTGGGGATCCTCTACGGTATCCCCCGCCGGCACCCCTCGGTGATGGACATCCCGGGGACCGACTTCAGCTTCGCCGCCGCGAAGCCGCTGTTCGTCATCTTCGGCGTCTTCGCGGTCCTGGCCATCATCGGCGGGGCGCTGTTCGTCCTGATCGCCGTCGGCTCCCTGCTGTTCGGCGAGAAGTACGATGGGGCGCTCCCGGTCGCACCGCCGACGGCCGTCGCGGACGGCGGAGACCACGAGGACACCGCACACCACCTGTTGAGCATGCGGGGCACGTTCGTCATGACCCTGTTCTTCCTTGCGGTGTTCGTGGTGCTCTGGGCGCTCAACTGGTACCTGCTGAGCCAGCTCTGGCAGGTCGGGTGACTCCCCCGTGACCGCACCTGCCGCGCTGCTGTCGCTGATCAAGCCACGGATCGCCGGCCTGCTCTGCCTGACCGGCGTGACCGCGAGCGTCGCGGCCGGCGGCCTGCCACTTCTGGACCTGCTCGCGTTCGCCGTCGCCGGGGTCGGCATGGCCGGCGGTGCCGCGGCGCTGAACTGCTACTACGACCGGGACATCGACCCGAAGATGGACCGCACGGCCGATCGACCGCTCGCGACGGGGGCGGTCGCCCCGCGAGCCGCGCTGTCGTTCGCCGCCGCCCTGCTGCTCGGGGCGACGCTGCTCGCGCTGTGGCGGCTCCCGCCGGTCGCTGTCGCCTACATGTGGCTCGGCGTCCTCTCCTACGTCGGGCTGTACACGGTCCTGCTGAAGCGCCGGCACTGGCTCGGCGTGGTTCTCGGCGGCTCGGCCGGTTCCTTCCCCGTCCTCGCGGGGTGGACGGCCGTGCGGCCGCTCGCGCTCCCGGCGGTCGTCATGGCGGCGCTGGTGTTCGTCTGGACCCCCGCCCACGCGTGGGCGCTCGCGGTGGTGTACCGCGAGGACTTCGCCGCCGCCGAGATTCCGACGCTCCCGGTGGTCGCCGCCCCCTCGCGGGTTCGCCGCGGTGTGTGGGTCTCGGCGCTCGCGACCGTCGGGACGGCCGGCCTGCTCGTTCCGTTCGCCGGCCCCGTCTACGCGGGGGCCGTGCTCCCCGCGGCGGCGCTGTTCGGACTCGCCTACCGGCCCTTCGCGCGGCGAGGCGGGGACGCCCGGGCCGTCCGGGCCTTCTTCTCGTCGAACGTGTTCCTCGCGGCCGTGTTCCTCGGCTGGGCCGTCTCGGGGATCACGGACGCACCGGTCGTCGCGGTCGCAGTCGCCCTCGGGACGGTCGGGCTGTTCGTCGGCATCTGGTCGCGTCGCCCGGCACTCGACGGCGTCCGGGCCGCGCCCGGGCCGGACTGGGCCGGGCTGGCGACGCGGGCTCGCGACCGGCTGACGGTGGAACTCGGCGGCCTCTGATCCGAACGGATTCGGGACAACCGGGCTGGCGATCCGGGGCGTATCGGACGGACGAGCCGCGACGACGGAGCATTCGAACACATGACACAGGACACAGCCCAGTCGCCGGTCGCGATGGTCGGATCGCTGGTACGGAACGCGTGGCGGACGATGAAGACGATCTACTACGCGAACTCGCTCAGCTGGCGCTTTCTCAAGGCGGGCGCGCTCGTGTTCATGGGCTTTTTCCTCTGGTCGGCCTCGAACCTCCTGCTCTCCTATCAGCCGGCCTGGAACTGGCTCCACTACCCGATGGCCTACGGGTTCCTCGTCTTGCTCTACGGGCCGGTGCATCACTTCGTGGTCATTCCCCTCGCGCTTCGGCTGCGACGGTCCGGCGGGCGACGGACGACCGTCGGTACGCGCCTGCCGAACGCCGCGCTGGTTGCCTTCCTGATCGCCGTGGTCCTGCTCGGCACGTTCCCGACGGCCCCGGTCACGTTCGACTTCCAGTCGTCGCTCGAGGACGCCGGCGCCGACGTGAACCCCGACCTGCAATGTACGAAATCCACGAGCGGGGACGACACCACGATCCACTGCCACCTGACCGAGTCCGACGGGATCGACAGCGTCGCCGTCGTGACCGGCGGCGACCAGCTGACGGTAGACGACGACCCACCGTTCGACTTCGACGTTCGGGAGAGTCGGCTCCAGGAAGTCACCGGGGAGAAGCAGTTCCAGGTGGTCCTGCGCGACGAGAACGGGGACACGATCCGCCGGTACACCCGGACGGTCTCGATGATTCGCGAGGGGTGAGTGGCCCTCGCGGGCCGCGGCGGAAGCTGTCGCCTTGATTTCACGGATCGCGACGAACAACTTTTATCGGCGCGTTCGCCGAAAACCGTGGTATGACGGCTCAGTCGACCGCGACTCGGCGGGAGGAATCGCTACTCGAACTGCCGTCGCATCCGCTCGGGTACGTGGCCGCGCTCGCGGCCGTCGTCACGGGGGTGATCCACCTGCTGCTCGCCTCGCGAGTCGCCGGCTTCGACGCGACGCTCGCGGCACTGTTCGCGCTGAACGGTCTCGGATTCCTGACCGGGACCGCGCTGTACGTGAGCCGGTACTGGCGACGCGAACTCTACCTCGTCGCGGCGCTGTACGCGCTCGTGACCATCCTCGCCCTGTTCGTCTTCCAGGGGTTCGGCGTCGAGGCGTTCTTCGTGGAGGGGAGCCTCAATCCGATAGCCGTCCTCTCGAAGGCCGCCGAGGCGGTCCTGGCGACCTGTGCGGGCGTGCTCTACGTGCAGACCTCGCCCTGACGGTCGGTCGAACGAGGGCTGCCGAGCGCGAACACGGGGACTAGAACTGGTAGCGCCGGTCGTCTTTCTGCTGTTGCTGCGGGAACTGCCCGCCGGTCATCTCCTCGAAGGTCATCCCGGAGAGGTACTCGTCGTAGGTCACGTCGTAGCCGTTCCGGAGGTGGAAGTCCAGATTACCGGTTTCGACGGCGGTCTGGAACTGCATGTGGACGGCCCGGCGGAGCAACTCGCCCACGTCGTCGGGTTCCAGCGCGGCCGACAGCATCGCGAGTTCGTTGCGTGTCTCCCGGTCGAGGTCGATCGTCAACTCCTCGCCGAGGTCCGAGTAGGTCCCCTCCACGTCGTCTTTGAGGTCGTCGAGGCTCATGGCCGAGTCGTGGCGTCGCCGGAGGAAACCGCTTACGGCTGGCGACGACGCGAGCGGCGCCCGCGAACCGGGGGCCCCGATCAGCCCTCGTACACGGCGTCGAAGAACTCGACTTCGAGGGCCACGGCCCGCTCGAAGTTCCGTGCGACCCGTCGCTGACGTCGGTCGGGGAGTTCTGGACCGACGCGGTCCAGTTCCGCACGCAGCCACTCCACGAAGTCCGCGAACGCCTCGACCGCGTGAATCTCGATCCACTCGTCGAGGTAGAACCGGTCGGGCCGCTCGCCGTCTGCGGCGCGGTCGGCCCAGGTCAGGTAGACCCACTCGACGGGGACGAGCACGGAGAGGGTCTCGGCGTACCCGCCGTCACGGGCAGCCGAGAGCAGCAGGTCCTCGAAGGCCTGCGTCACCGGCCAGGGCTCGGGGTCGGTGCGCTCTCTGGCCGGGACGTCGAGCGCGTCGAACGAGCGCTCGAAGTAGTCGGTCTCGTCGGTCGCGACGACGGTGAGGAACTCGCCGAGTTCGGCTTTCGCCGCCGTGTCGTGGGCCTGCGCGGCGGCGTAGCCGACGACGCTCGCGAGCGTCTCCACGAACCGGAAGTCCTGGACGAGATAGCGGGCCATCGCGTCGTCGGCGATCTCGCCCGCCGCGAGTTCCTCGGTGAACCGGTGCTCGGTGGCGGCGGTCCAGTCCGGACCCGTGCGCTCGCGGAGCCGGGTCGTGTAGCGGTCGGGGCCTCCCTCCTCGACGCTCATACCGGCCACTCCTCCAGACGCCAGGCGGCGTCCCAGAACATGTACTCGTAGCGCGAGGAGGTGACGAACAGGTCGCGGTACCGGTCCCGGACGTCGGCCGGCGCGTCCGCGGCGAGTTCGTCCATCAGGTCCCGACACCAGGACGCCAGTTCGGCGAACTCGTCGCTCGAATACATCTCGATCCAGGCGGCGTACCGTTCGTGATCGGGTTTCCCCCGCTCGGCCAGTCGCTCGCCTGTCTCGTTGAACCCCCACATGCAGGGCAGGAGGGCGGCGACGAGGTCGCCGAACGTTCCGGTCGCGGCCGTCCGGACGAGGAAGTCGGTGTACGCCCGAGTGGTGGGCGAGGGCTGGGTCGCTTCCAGTTCGGCCTCGGAGATGCCGAACTCGGCGGCGTAGGAGCGGTGGAGGTCCATCTCGGTGTTGATCGTCTCGTCGAGCAACTCGGCGAAGGTCCCCAGGCGCTCGAGCGACGGGGCTCGCGCCGCGCCGTGGGCGAACACCCGGCCGTACTCGATCAGGTAGACGTAGTCCTGTTTCACCCAGTAGCGGAACGGTTCCTCGTCGAGGGTGCCGTCCCCGAGCCGGCGGACCATCTCGTGGTCGTGGATGGCCCCCCAGACGGGGTCGACTGCCTCGCGGAGCTCGGCCGTGAAGGTCATGGTACCCTCCACGGATCGCAGTGACTAATACGTGGTTGTACAACGAACTAATGGCCGAGGCGATCACGCCTTCCCATCGGCGTCGGGTCGACCGCTGGACCAATCGACGAACGGTCGGCAAGAGGAACTATTCGCCGTCGTCCGGAAAGGCGCGTATGGACGTCAGGGAGGCCACGGGAGACGACGTCGACCGGGTCGGTCGGATCGCCGAGCAGTCGTTCCAGACCTCGTACTCGTTTAGTCCCCTCCAGATCGAGACGCTCGTCGAGACGGCGTTCGACCCCGAGGAGGTGCGTTCGCGGCTCGACGCCGACGACGACCACCTGTTCGTCGCCGCGAACGAGGACGGCGTGATCGGGTTCGCCGACGTCGGTTTCGGCGACCGAGCGCTGCTGCGCTGGCTCCACGTCGAACCCGGCCACAGAGGAGCGGGCGCCGGCACGGCGCTGTTCGATCGGGTGTGCGAAGCGGCGGCGGATCGCGACCTCCCGCTCGTCGGTCGGATCCTCGCGGAGGACGAGGAGGGGGAGACGTTCTGCGAGCAGTTCGGCTTCGAGCGCGCCGGGAAGACGGAACTGGACTTCGAATCGGAGACGCTCTACGGCTACCTCTACGCCGAACCGGGACTCGGCGACATCGGGTCGTCCGACCACGAGATCCCGGAGACAGTCTCCGAGGACGGACGGGAGTTCGACGTCGACACCGACGAGGCCACCCCCGGCACGGACGGCCCCTTCGTCCGACTGTTCGAGGACGAGTCGGACGAGGAGGCCTGGGGGTACCTCTGCACGAACTGCGAGAGCACGAGCGTCGGATCGGACAGCCTCGGTCGCCTCGAGTGTCAGAATTGCGGGAACAAGCACCTCGCCGATCAGTGGGACGCCGCGTACTTCTGACAGGAACAGCGTTTATCCTCCGCCGTCTGCTACTGACAGCGATGTCCCGACAGCCGCAGTTCCCCTGGTCCGGTGGTGCCGAGGATTCGACCCCACGCGCACAGCCACAGTCGCAGGCCCGTCTGGAACGGCTCGAGGAACGCCTCGTGCAGCTCGAAAACGCCCTGCGGGGCGTCGCCCGGGAGTCCAGTATCAGCGTCGACAGCGCCTGTCCCGAATGCAATCAGAGCCTGTTGCTGATCCGCAACGACGTCGCGCGGTGTCCGAAGTGCCACTACCGATATACGTTCTGATGGGTCGTGGGTGTCGGTGACGGCGGCAGGTGCGAGCGTCGGCAGGGGCCAACGGGGAATCGCCACGCGTAAGCGGCGGCTCTCCCAACCGGGCGTCGATGAGCGAGGACGCGACGGCGGCGCTGTCGGGGGTCGACGTGCCGGCGGTCAGGTCGGCCCTGATCGAGTGGTACGAGGACGACCACCGGTCGTTCCCCTGGCGACGGACCGAGGACCCCTACGAGATACTCGTCTCGGAGGTGATGAGCCAGCAGACCCAGCTGGACAGGGTGGTCGCGGCGTGGGAAGCGTTCCTCGACCGGTGGCCGACAGTGGCGGACCTGGCGGCGGCCGACCGCGCCGACGTGGTCGGGTTCTGGACCTCCCACAGCCTCGGGTACAACAACCGCGCGAAGTACCTCCACGAAGCGGCGAACCAGGTGGTCGGGGAGTACGACGGCGAGTTCCCGCGCGACCCCGACGAACTCTCCGAACTGATGGGCGTCGGTCCCTACACCGCCAACGCGGTGGCCTCCTTCGCGTTCAACAACGGCGACGCGGTGGTGGACACGAACGTCAAGCGCGTGCTCTACCGCGCCTTCGACGTGCCGGACGACGACACCGAGTTCGAGCATGCGGCCGCGGAACTGCTGCCCGAGGGAAAGTCTCGAGTCTGGAACAACGCGATCATGGAACTGGGTGGCGTGGCCTGCGAGAAGACGCCGTCCTGTGACGCCGCGGGCTGTCCCTGGCGACGGTGGTGTCACGCCTACGAGACGGGGGACTTCACGGCGCCGGACGTGCCGACCCAGCCCGAGTTCGAGGGCAGCAGACGGCAGATGCGCGGTCGGGTCGTCAACGCCCTGCGGGACGACCGCGAACTCGCGCTGGACGACCTGGGACCGAAGGTTCGCGTCGACTACGTGCCCGACGGCGAGTTCGGGCGGGAGTGGCTCCGCGGGCTGCTCGCGGATCTGGCCGACGACGGACTCGTCGAGATCGTCGACCGCGAGGACGGCGCGGTCGCGCGGCTCCGCAGGTAGGCCCCTCTCGTCAGGTTTCGGTGACGCCGACGACCCACCGCCACCGCTGTTCGAGGGTCCCGTCCAGGCCCGCCAGCAGCTCCCGGGCGGTCGCCACCCGCTCCTCGGGGGGCAACCGTGGATAGAGCCGGGCCGCCATCGCCGGGATGGCGTGGAACTGTCGGACGTCCTCGGCGGTCGTCGCGAACCGCCACGTCCCGGTCTGGACCGCGAACGAGTCCTCGAGCGCTCTCTCGACCGTGTTCGCGTCGGTCGGGGACCGTGACTCCCGCTCCAGTTCGTCGAACACGTCGCTCCCGTCCGCTCGCACCCAGCCCAGCGGTGCGACCGCGCCGACGACGCCGCCCGGCCGGAGCACGCGCGCGGCCTCGCTGGCCGCCGCTCCTGGGTCGGGCGTGAGAAAGAGCGAGGCGGTGAACGCCACGGCGTCGAACGACCCGTCGGCGAACGGGAGGTGGTCGAAGTCGCCCTGGACGCGCTCGCCGGTCGAGACCTCGCGGAGCATCTCGCGACTGAGGTCGAGCGCGACCGTCCGCCCCCAGTCGCCGAACACGCGCGTACTGACGCCAGTGCCAGCGCCGGCGTCGAGGATCCGCTCGACGTCGCCGGTCCGCGGCGCCATCTCGGCTCGCAACAGGCGAGCCAGGGCAGTGAACCGGCCGGTCCGGCGCTCGTAGTCGTCGTACGCGGTGACGCTCTCGTCGAAGTTCGTGCGGACGGCCTCCTTCATACCCCTGCGCAGGGCCAGCGCCGAGATAGTGGTTGCGTCAGTCCTCTCCCTGCCGTCCGCCGCTGACCGCCGCTTCCTGGGATTCGTTCCAGCCGCCGGCGTCGACGACCTCGAACAGCTTCCCCCAGTGTTCGGTCTCCTGGCTCTCGGGCAACTGGTCGCGGAGTTCCTGGAAGTCCGACTCGGGGACCTGCTCGCGCACGAAATCGACGATGACGCGGGCGTGATAGGCCGCATCGGCCCGGTCGCACCCCTCGATCTCGGCGACCCGGGCGACGAACTCGGACCAGTCGAACCGCTCTCCGTGGGTGTCGACCGCACCCGTGGGATACCACTTGATCTCGATCGGGAGCGACGCGGCGAGGTCTTCGGCGGCGTCGGCGGGGATGCGGCGTCCCAGCGTCGACAGCGTCGCCCGGATCGCGCGGACGGTCTGCCCGGTGCCCGGGAACTCGAGGCGGTGCTGGACGGTGCCGGTGAACTCGTCGAAGTTCATGGACTCCCGGACGGTCGCATCGGCAATAAAGCGCGGTCGTCGTTCGCACCGGACCGGCGCGAGCGCCCATCACGAGCGGATTGCGCCGAAGTGGACGCGCAGCGTTGCCCCCGGTAGGGTGGGGTTACTCCACTCGCCGCCAGCGCGCGTCGGCGTCGAGCGCCGCGCGGGCGCCGTCGAGGTCGAGTTTGGCGGCGCCGTAGAACCGTTCGCGACCGACCGGCGTCCGGACGCGGAGGAGGACGGTCTCGTCGGTTACGTCGAAGACCGCGAGCCGCCAGCCGCCGGCGGTGTCCGTCCAGCGGTGCGCGAGCGTGGCCGCCTCGTCGCTCACCGTTCGCGACCCGAGCGCCCAGCTCAGGCGAGTCGGACGCGGGACGTCGAACGGGATCGCCGACGGTAACTCGGCGGCCGCTGGCTCCTGGTTCCGAGAGCCACGGGTAGCCATACCACGGCTGGCGCAGAACAGCGATAAAAACGTACCTATCTCGAACCGACCGGGACGTACCGGACCGGCCCGGATCCGTGGGCTGCGTTTATTGCCGCGCCGCTCGACGGGTTCCCCATGTCGCGACCACACGTCGCTGCGATCTGTGGCAGCCTCCGCGAGGAGAGTCACACTCGCAAGGCGCTCGTCCACGCCCTGGAGTCGGCCGCCGAGACCGGGGGCGAGACCGAACTGCTCGACCTCCGGGAGTGGGACCTGCCGGTCTACGACGCCGACCGGGGCGAGGCCGGCGACGCCCCCGAGTTCACGGCGCGGGTGCGTGCGGCGGACGCCATCCTCCTCGGGACGCCGGTGTACCACGGCTCGTACGCCACGCCGCTGAAGAACGCGCTCGATTACTGCGGCTTCGACGAGTTCGAGAACAAGACGGTCGCGCTGCTGGCCGTCGCCGGCGGGGCCTTCCCGATCACAGCGCTCGACCACTTGCGTTCGGTCTGCCGGGCGCTGAACGCCTGGGTCGTCCCGCATCAGGCGGCGATTCCGCGCGCGAGCAGCGCCTTCGAGGGCGACGCAGAGGACTGGGAGTTCGTCGACGAGAGCGCGGCCCAGCGGGTGGCCGTGCTGGGCGAGCGCGCGGTCGAGTACGCGCGCATCGAACCGGACCCGCCGTGTCTGGAAGCCGCCGAGAACGTCGGCGCGGACGACTGAGCCGAACCCGCAACCGTCAAGCCCGGATGCGCCCAAGCCGGGGGCGTGACCCAGTGGGTCGAGAATCCGACCGGCGGGCGGGACCGTGGCCCAGTCGCGCTCGCGCGGGCGTGGGTGGAGGTCCTGATCCGCCCCCGCCGGTTCTTCCGGACGGGCGTCGCCCCCGGCGATCAGGCGCCGGGGCTGATCTTCGCCGCCGTCGTGGTCCTGATCGAGGAGGCGACGCGGCTCGTCCTCGTTCCGGGGGCCTATCCCGTTCTCGCCGGCCAGCCGGTGGCCTCGCGCGCGCTGGGCCTCGCGCTCGCGGTCGTGCTCGTCATGCCGGCGGCCCTGCACCTGACGGCGGCGCTGCAAACGCTCCTGCTGATGGCGACCGCACCGAACCGCGGCGGCGTCAGCGAGACGGTGCAGGTGCTCGCGTACGCGACGGCACCCTGCGTCTTCGCCGGCCCGGCGATTCCGGAACTCAGGGTGGCCTGCACCGCGTTCGGGGCCGGGCTGCTGGTCGTCGGCACCGCCGAGGTCCACGACCTCCCGATCTGGAAGGCGGTCCCCGTCGTCGCGGTGCCGGCGGCGCTCGTCTTCGGCTACGGCTTCCGGGGGTTCGCCGCAGCGGGGGCCCTGCTGGCAGAGGCCGGCGTCACCCTCGGGTTTTAGCCGGCCGGCGGCGTACCCCAGGTATGCTCAGCTTGCAACTCGACGAGTTCATGATCGAACTCAAAGAGGGGTCGATCAAGAACGTCGGGCCGGCGAACAAGGACGCCACGGCGAAGCTCTACGACGTCGACGCCGTCGACGTCCGTGAGTTCGGGGACAAGCGTGTGAAACTCGCCTTCGCCGACGACGAGGGAAACGAGGTCGAGGTCGCGCTGTTCCCCGACGCCGCTCGTGAAGTCGCGCGCGGGATCGAGATGCTCGAAGACGAGAGCGGCATCTTCGAGTAACGACCGGCTTTCGGGTCGCAGGAGGTCGGTCGCCGGCGATTCGGGATCGCGGTTCGGGGGCCGCGATAGGCGCCTCCCGTCGACCGCGATTCGACAACAGTTTTAGGCCGGGTGTATTTGCTTCCTCTAATGGGAAGCTGTATCATTTGCGGGACGTCTGTCGAGGGCCACATCTGCGAGACGCACCAGCAGGACGTGGTCTTCGAGTTCCGCGGTACGAACGCAGACCAGCTGACGCCGGGGCGGTTCTACCGAGGCACGGTCGACGGCTACGCCGAATTCGGCGTCTTCGTCGACATCGCCGACCGCGTGACCGGGCTCCTCCACCGGAGCGAACTCGACCAGCGACTCGAGAGCTTAGAGTGGGAGCCGGGCGACGCCGTCTACGTCCAGGTCAAGAACGTCCGCGACAACGGAAACATCGACCTCGGGTGGTCGATCCGCCAGTCCGAACGCGAGTTCCGCGGGACGCTGATCGACGACCCGAGCGAGGACTTCGCCCTGCTCAAAGAGAACGTCGAGAGCGACGATGACGACGACGACCAGGGACCGGTCCGCCACACCGTCGGCGACGTCTCGGACGACAGCGGTGGCCGCAGCCGGGACGCCGGCCAGACCGGTTCGCAGACCGACGAGGGCGACGCCGGTGCAGACACGGACTCCGACGCCGATTCCGGAGCCGACGCCAGCGCCGAGTCCACGACCCCGGACCGCGGTTCGACCGGGGGCTCGGGCGGCGGCGCGGTCGTCGAGACCGAGCCGCAGACGACCAACGAGGAGCAGGCCGCCGTCGAACTGACGCAGGTCGCCATCGAGACCCTGGAGGACCGCGTCGGCGACGACGTCCGCATCGAGGGCGAGATCGTCGACATCCGACAGACGAGCGGCCCGACGGTCTTCGAGTTGCGCGACGAGACGGCCGTCGTCGACTGCGCGGCCTTCGAGGAGGCCGGCGTCCGCGCCTACCCCGACGTCGAGGAGGGCGACCTCGTGCGACTCGACGGCGAGGTCCGGAAGCGACGCGGCGAACTGCAGGTCGAGACCGAGGCCCTCATCGTCCTCGAAGACGACGAGCGCGAGGCCGTCTCGACGCGGATGGCCGACGCGCTGACCGAGCAGGCCCGCCCGGAGGACGTCGAACCGCTGGCCGAGGACCCGGCAGTCGACGCCGTGATCGACGGCGTCCGCGAAGCCGCCACCGCCGTCCGACGCGCCGTCCTCGAGGACCGGCCGGTCGTCGTGCGCCACAACGCGACCGTCGACGGCTACGTCGGCGGCGTCGCGATCGAGCGCGCGACGCTCCCGCTGGTCACCGAGCAGCACGGCGCGGCCGACGCCGAGTACCACTACTTCGACCGCCGCCCAGTGGAGGACGGCGTCTACGACATGCAGGACGCCACCCAGGACGTGACCGGGATGCTCGACAACCGCGAACGCCACGACGAGAAACTCCCGCTGTTCGTCTTCGTCGCCGCCGGCGCCACCCGCGAGTCGTTGGACGGCTTCGACCTGCTGTCGGTGTACGACGCCGAGCGCGTCGTCGTCGACTCCGCCGACGCGGACCCGGAAGTCGGCGACGCCGTCGACACGCTGGTCTCCCCGTCGCTCACCGACGCGGACGGGTCGACCACCGCGAGCGCCATCGCCGCGACGATCGCCGCCCACGTCAACGGTGACGTGCGCGAGGAACTCGGCCACCTGCCCGCCGTGAGCTTCTGGGAGGACGCCCCCGCGTCCTACGTCGACCTGGCAGCCGAGACGGGCTACGACGAGGACGACACTCGCGAGATCCGCGAGGCCATCGCGCTGGAGGCCTACTACCAGTCCTACGAGGACAAGCGCGAACTGATCGCCGACCTCCTCTTCCCCGAGACCGACGAGGAGCGCGGGCTGGCCGGCCACGTCAGCGAGCAGTTCCGGACGAAACTCGACGCGGAGGTCGAGACGGCCGAGGCCAACACCGAGCGCCGCGAGGTCAACGGCAAAGACGTGCTCGTCCTCGACACGGACGCATTCGCCCACCGCTACGAGTTCCCGCCGACGAACCTGCTGCTCGACGAACTGTTCCGCCGGCACCGCGACGACGTGGACGTCGTCGTCGGACTGGCCAAGGACGAACTCTACCTGCGCAACTCGGGGCACCTGGACGTGCGCGCCGTCGCCGCGACGGCCGCCGAGGCGGCGCCGAACGCCGGGCTCCACGCCAAGAGTACGCGCGACGGCTGCCTCGAGTTCCTCTCGGGCGAGCGCGACGCGGTCCTCGACGCGGTCCTCGACGCGGTCGCCGACACGGCCTGAGGCAGTTCCGTCTTTTGGCTGTGCATAACCAAGCCCGTTCCCGCCTAGCCGATGGTCATGCGCCGAGAGTCGGCTCTGGGGTCGCTCGCCTGGGTGGTCTCCCGGCTACCCTGCTCCTCCGAGCGCGTGTCGCGACTGCTCGCGTCGGTCGGGCACGGGTCCGAGCCGGCGCCGGTGCGGAAGTCGGCGACGGCTGCCCACGTCCCCGTGGAACTGGGACGGCTGCCGCCCTTCGAGACGATCACCGTCGGCGAGTCCGGTGCGAGTGAACGCCGCGGCCGCTCGCACGGCATCACCGTCTGGAACGCGGGCCCGAAGCGCGAGCTGACGGTGTGCGTGGAGTCGGCCGGTCGGGGGCACCTGCTGACGACCGACGAGACGCTGCACCCGGACAGGCCACTCCGGCTGGAACTGGCGCCGGTCGACGAGTACACGGTCGCGGTGGGGACGGATCGCGCCCTCCTCTCCGAGTTCACCGTGGCGCCCGAGTGGTTCGACCGCGACGCGTCCGTGACCGACGTGGTGGTCGACGACGCGGGGACGGTGCGGTATCACACGCTCGCGGTGCGGGGCGACCCCGAGGCGTGAGCTCCGGGTCCGGAGACGACACCCTTATTCTCGCCACGCGACGACTAGCCTTCAGATAGCGGTATGAGCACGGAGACGTCCGACCCGACCGACACGGAGGCGTTCGAGCAGGTCTGTGAGGAGCTGGTGAGCCGCATCCTCGCGGGCGAACTCGAACGCGACGAGGTCGAGTCGGCCAAGCTCGAGGTCTGTTCGGAGTACTCCGCGCCGAAGGTCCCCAAGAACTCCGAGCTGCTGGATTACGCACCCCTCGAACGCCGGGAGGAACTGGAGGAGGTCCTCCGGCGCAAGCCAGTCCGGACCGCCTCGGGCGTCTCCCCCGTCGCGATCATGACCTCGCCCGAGCGGTGTCCCCACGGGAAGTGTCTCTACTGCCCCGGTGGGCCGGATTCGGAGTTCTCCAGCGCCCAGAGCTACACGGGCCACGAGCCGGCGGCCGCCCGCGGGAAGCAGAACGACTACGATCCCTACGGGCAGGTCACGCTCCGGCTCGAACAGTTGCGAGAGATCGGCCACCCGGTCGACAAGGTCGAACTCATCCTCATGGGCGGGACGATGACCGCACGGAGCCACGACTACCAGGAGTGGTTCGTCAAGCGCGCACTGGAGGCGATGAACGACTACGACGCCGACGCCCAGCCCGAACCCGCCGAGGGCGAGAGCTTCGCCGAGTCTCCCGAGGCGTACGAGTTCAGCTACCTCGAGGACGTCGTCGCCGAGAACGAGACCGGCGACGTGCGCAACATCGCGACGACCTTCGAGACCAAGCCCGACTGGTGTGACCCCGAACAGATCGACCGGATGCTCGACCTGGGCGGGACGAAGGTCGAGGTGGGCGTCCAGACCACCTTCGAGCGGATCAACCGCGAGATGCACCGCGGCCACGGCGTGCAGGACGCCATCGACGCCAACCGCCGCCTTCGCGACTCGGGGTTCAAGGTCGGCTTCCACATGATGCCGGGCCAGCCCGGGATGTCCAGGGAGATGTGTCTGGAGGACTTCCGCCGCATCTTCGAGGACGCCGAGTGGCGGCCGGACTTCCTCAAGATCTACCCCACCCTCATCGTCGAGGGGACGGCCACCTACGACATGTACCACCGCGGGGAGTTCGAGCCGCTGGGCAACGAGGACGCGGCCGAACTGGTCGCCGAGATCAAGTCGATGATCCCCGAGTACACGCGCCTCCAGCGCGTCCAGCGGGACATCCCCGCGGACTTCATCGAGGGCGGCGTCTGGAAGTCCAACCTCCGCCAGCTGGCCCGCCAGCGGATGGACGAGCACGGCTGGACCTGCGACTGCATCCGCTGTCGCGAGGTGGGGATGAACGACGAGGAACCCGAGCGCGTCGAGTTACAGGAGATGGAATACGAGGCCGGGGGCGGCACCGAGCACTTCCTCTCCTTCGAGGACCCCGACAAGGGCCTCCTGATCGGGTTCTGTCGGGTCCGGTTCCCGAACGACCCCGTGCGGCGGGAGTTGCAGGACGCCGCCGTCGTGCGCGAACTCCACGTCTACGGGAGTCAGGTGGGAGTGGGGAGCGAGCCGCGGAGCGGCTCGGAAAGCGCGAGCGGCGAGCAGCCGCGAGCGGGCGGCGGCGATCAGCACCAGCACCGCGGCTACGGCCGGCGACTGCTGGAGCGGGCCGAGGAACTGGCGGTCGAGAACGGGTTCGAGAAGCTCTCGGTGCTCTCCGGGATCGGCGTCCGGCAGTACTACCGGGAGAAGCTGGACTACTACCAGGACGGTCCCTACGTGTCGAAGCGGCTGTAGGTCGACAGCGGTTCTGGAACTTACGCGTCCGGATTCTCGGGCTGCCCGAGCGAGACGTAGCGGCTGCCGCGGATCACGTCCACGCCGATGAAGGTCAGGACGACGCCGCCGACGATGCCGGCCGCGAAGATGGTGTAGTCGGTCGGCGTCGCCGCGGGACCGAGGACGCGGTTCAGCAGGGTCAGCGGGAAGCCGATCCCGAGTGCGATGTCGGCCGCGCCGACGAGCTGGTGCCACGAGAACGTCCAGTCCCCGATCTCGACCGTGTCGCGGCGGGCGGCGGCGATGAACAGCAGGCCGCCGATCCCGAGCAACGTCGTGCCGACCGAGTCGTACGGCCCCGACGTCGTGTCGACGAGCAGCGACGGGAGCGTGGTCAGGAGCAGGACCACGCCTGCGAACAGGTAGATTCTGCGACGCATGGCGCCATCTCCCCACCCCAGGGCAAAGAAGCTCCCGACACCGAGCGGAACGGCGCTGGACGCTCCGGGACGAGGGGGTCGGTCGTCTCGACGGGGGGAACTTTGCCGCTCGCGCCCGACCGGGACGTATGGGCGAAGCCATCGCGATCGTCGGCGCCGGCGCCGCGGGCGCGGGCGTCGCGTACGCGCTCAGGGACGCTGACGCCTCTGTGACGGTCTTCGAGAAGAGCGGAGGCGTCTCCGGGCGGGCGGCCACGCGACGGGCCGAGGGGTGTCACTACGACTACGGGGCCAACTACGTCAAGGCCGACGACGACCGGGTGGCCGACCTGGTGACCGAGGAACTCGACGCGGACGGACTGGTCGACGTCACCGACCCGGTCTGGGTGTTCGACGGCGACGGGTCGGTCTCCGAGGGCCGCGACGCCGACGACCACAAGTGGACCTACGCCGAGGGGATCTCGCAACTGGGGACGCGAGTCTTCGACGCCACCGACGCCACGATCGAGACCGGCACTCGCGTGACCGAACCCGTCCGCGAGGGCGGCGGTTGGCGACTCTACGGCGCCGACGGTGAAGATCTGGGGCGGTTCGACGCCGTCGTGCTGACGCCGCCGGCGCCCCAGACGGCGGACCTGCTCGGGAACGCGAACTGGGAACACGAGCTCTGTCGCGAACTGCGCGAGGCGGTCGCCGTCGTCCCCTACCGGACGATCGTCTCGGCCGTCCTGCACTACCAGTTCGAGCTGGATCGGCCCTACTACGCCCTCGTGAACACCGACGACGACCACGACGTCGGCTGGGTCTCCCGCGAGGAGTGCAAGGCCGGCCACGTTCCCGACGGCGAGTGCCTGCTGATCGTCCAGATGAGCCCCGACTGGTCGGTGGCACACTACGACGACGAGGACGCGGCGCTCACCGCGGCCGCCGCCGAGCGCGTCGCGAGCCTCCTCGACGACGAGCGACTCGGCGATCCGGGCTGGACGGATCTGCAGCGCTGGCGGTACGCGCTTCCCGACGACGGGGTGGACACGGAGGCAGTCGAGCGCGCGACCGACCACGGGCTCTACGTCGCCGGCGACTGGGTCGCCGGCGAGGCGCGCGTCCACGCCGCCCTCCGCCAGGGCCTCGAGACGGGCGACTCGATCGCCGACCGATCGGGTGGCTGAGGTTTTCTTCGTACCCGGACGCGAACATCTCCGGAAATATGGCAGCTATCTTATTCCTGTGGTAGGTCTTTAAGTAGATGCCAAAAAACCGTGTACGTCAATGCGAGAGGAGATACGAAACGACGTTCGGTGGCGCCCACGCCGGGTCGCACAGGTGAACGCGATGGGCAGTGTTCGATCGACCGACACGACGCGGGGGCGTTCGACGTGATCGTCGGCGTTCCGACCGAGACGGCCGCGGACGAGCGCCGAGTGGCGCTCGTCCCGTCGGTGGCGGGCGAACTGGTCGACGCGGGCCACGAGGTCTGCGTCGCGGCCGGCGCCGGCGAGCGGGCGACCTTCGCGGACGAACAGTACGAGGCGGAGGGCTGCGAGATCGTCGAGGACCGCGAGGCCGTCTTCGAGCGAGCGGACGTGCTCTTCCAGGTCACCGGCCTCGGCGCGAACGACGCCGAGACGGACCCCTACACCGATGGGCAGATCGTCGTCGGCCTGCTCGGCCCCTACGACGTCGAGGACGACACGCTCGCGGATCTGGCAGACCGGGACGTCAGCGCCTTCGCGCTCGAACTGATGCCGCGGATCAGCCGCGCCCAGAGCATGGACGCGCTGTCCTCGCAGGCGAGTCTGGGCGGCTACCATGCGACGCTCCTGGCAGCGGAGGCCTTGCCCAAGATGTTCCCGATGGAGATGACCGCCGCGGGCACGATCAAGCCCGCAGAGGTGTTCGTCATCGGCGCGGGCGTCGCCGGGCTGAAGGCGATCGCGACCGCCGAACGCCTCGGCGCGTCGACCAAGGGCCACGACGTTCGCCTCGAGGTCAAACGCGAGGTCGAGAGCCTCGGCGCGGACTTCGTCGAACTCGAACTCCCAACCGAGGAATCGGGCGACGCGGAGGGCTACGCCGTCGAGATGGGCGAGGAGTTCTACGCCGAACAGCGCAAACAGATGGAGCGGGTCGTGCCGGAGTCGGACGTCCTGATCACGACGGCCGCGATCCCCGGCCGGCCGGCGCCCGAGATCGTCACGACCGAGATGATCGAGGAGATGGACGCGGGCTCGGTGGTCGTCGACCTGGCCGCCGAGACCGGCGGCAACTGCGAACCGACGGAGGCCGGCGAGACGGTCGAGGTCGACGGCGTCTCGGTTCACGGCCCGACGGATCTCCCCTCGCGGGTCGCTCACACCGCGAGCAGCCAGTACGCGAACAACCTGCAGAACTTCCTCGACAACCTCAGTGACGAGGACGGCGAGATCGACTTCGACTTCGAGGACGAGATCGTCGATTCGACGCTGCTCACACACGATGGCACGGTACGCAACCCACACCTCGACGACGAACCGGACGAGACGGACGAGGACGCCGACGGCGACGACGCGGCAGCCGCAGACGGTGACGGAGGTGACGCCGATGCGGAGTGAGCCGAAGACCGTGGCTCGGACGCCGCGTGCGGCGCGGGAGGTGGGCCGATGACGTTCGTCCAGAACCTGACGCTGTTCGTCCTCGCGGCCTTCGTCGGCTACGAGATCATCACGAAGATTCCGACGAACCTGCACACGCCGCTGATGTCCGGCGCCAACGCGATTTCGGGCATCACGCTGCTCGGGTCGATCGTCGTCGCCGGGTCCGGATCGACGGGGCTCGCGACGGGCCTGGGCTTCGTCGCGGTCGTCATGGCGACCATCAACGTCGTCGGCGGCTACCTGGTGAGTCACTCTATGTTGAAGCAGTTCAGCGGAGGGAGGAACTAGCATGGCCGGCATCATCTCGTCGTACCTGCCCGAAGCCGCGCTCCAGTTGGCCTACCTCGTCGCGGGGATCCTGTTCATCCAGGGGCTCCGGGACATGACCCATCCACGAACCGCCACGCGGGGGAACCAGATCTCCGCGGCAGGGATGTTCCTGGCCGTGCTGGTGACGGCGCTGTGGTTCGAGATTCTCTCGCCGTTACTGGTCGGCGCGGCCCTGCTCATCGGCGGGGCGGTCGGCGTCTGGCTGGCCGTCACCGTCGAGACGACGGAGATGCCCCAGCTGGTCGGTCTGTTCAACGGGTTCGGTGGCGGCGCCTCGGCGCTGGTCGCCGGCGCGGAACTGATCGACCAGTTCAACGGGTTAGCCGTCGGCGCGCTGCCGATCGGCCTGACGGCCTCGGCGGCGATCGCCGGGATCATCGGCTCCGTGACGTTCTGGGGGAGCCTCGTCGCCGGTGGGAAACTGCACGGCGTCGTCGGCGACTCGCCGGTCAGTACGAACGTGGGCCACGCGCTCAAGGCGTCGTCTCTCGGGATCGCCCTCGTGGCCGGTCTCTTCCTGATCGTCCAGCCCGACCTGCTGGGGGCCGCCCCGCTCGCTGGCTGGATCCCGTCCTACTGGGTGCTGGTCGTGGCCGCCTCGTTGCTGGGGATCTTCCTCGTCGTCCCCATCGGGGGCGCAGACATGCCCGTGGTCATCGCGCTGTTGAACTCCTACTCGGGGCTCGCAGCCGCGACGACCGGGTTCGTGCTGAACAACACCGTCCTCATCATCGCCGGGACGCTCGTCGGCGCCTCGGGGATGATCCTGACGGTCATCATGTGCGAGTCGATGAACCGCTCGCTCACCAACGTCTTCTTCGGCGGTCTGGGGAGCGACGACGGTGACAGCGAGGACATGGAGGAGATCTACGAGGGGCAGATCCAGGAGACCTCGGGCGACGAGGTCGTCATGCTCTTGGAGACGGCCCGGCGCGTCGTGGTCGTCCCGGGCTACGGGATGGCGGTCGCCCAGGCCCAGCACGCCGTCGCGGAACTCGTCGAACTCCTGGACGAGGACGGCGTCGACGTGGAATTCGGCATCCACCCGGTCGCCGGCCGGATGCCCGGCCACATGAACGCGCTGCTGGCCGAGGCGGACGTGCCCTACGAGAAGATGCGCGAACTGGAAGAGGTCAACCCGACCTTCTCCCAGACCGACGTGGTGATCGTCACCGGAGCGAACGACGTCGTGAACCCGAAGGCCAACGAGGACGACGGCAGCCCCATCTCGGGGATGCCCGTGCTCAACGTCGAGGAAGCGGGCCAGGTGATCGTCAACAAGCGGAGCCTGAGCCCCGGGTTCTCCGGGATTCCGAACCCGCTGTTCGCCCGGGACAACACGAGCATGCTCTACGGCGACGCCAAGGCCTCGATGCAGGACCTGGTCAACAAGTACAAGGAAGCGCGGTCCTGACCGGCCCGGGTACCCCATCTTCGTAACGCGACCGCCGGGGTAACCAGGGCCAACCGATTCAAGTGGCCGACCCCTACTTCCGGGCATGGCTATCGAAGCGTCGTTTACGATCGATGCCGAAAACTTCCCGCTGAGCGTCATCTTCGAGCAACTCGCCGACGCCACGATCGAACTGGATCGCGTGGTGCCCACGGCCAGGTCGATCGTCCCGTACTTCTGGATCTACGCCGACGACACGGACAAGCTCACGACCGACCTCAGCGAGGACATCGGCGTCGAGAGCGTGACGGTCATCGACAGCGTCGAGGGGCAGATGTTCGTCCGCGTCGACTGGAACCTGGACTACGAGAGCGTCCTCACCGCCATCGTCGACACCGACGTCACGCTGCTCTCCGGGCGCGGGAACGACGAGCAGTGGACCTTCGAGGTCCGCGTGGCGAAGCAGGAGGAACTGTCGGCGTTCCAGACCTACTGCCGGGAGCGGGACATCCCGATCGAACTCAGGCAGTTGCACGCGCTGTCGTCGATCAAGTCCGACCGGGAGTACGACCTGACCGACGGGCAACGCCAGGCGCTGGAACTGGCGTACGCCCGGGGCTACTTCGACTCGCCGCGGGACGCGACCCAGGACGACCTCGCCGACGAGATGGGAATCACGCGGCAGGCCGTCTCCTCGCGGTTACAGCGCGGGATGCGCCGGCTGGTCGCCAGCACGCTGATCACCGATACCGCCTGACTCCCGGAACCACTTAAAAAGGAGTTGCGGGTGCAAAAGTCACCTTCTCCCCCGCAGATGCCGTCTGATCTGCTATGTCATCATCCTGTGCTCCCGGTCCGAAAGTCGACCTGATCGATTCGATGGGGCCCGTCGAATACGACGCCGAGAAGAACTGCTTCACTGCGTCCTACCGCGCGAGTCGGGACTCGACCAGCCTCGCAGTGGTGTCGATCGTAGCGACGGCGCAGGGGAACGACCCCGTCGACATGCCGCCGCTCGGGTCCGTGATCGATACGACGGCACTGGAGGAACTGTTCGCCACGGCACCCGACGGCCGATCCCGTATCGGGGACGTCTCCTTCCAGTACGCGGGCTTCGACGTGCGCGTGTACAGCGACGGCCGCATCGAAGCAGCCCGGACGGGGACGGGCGTCGACGTGTCGTGATGGGGGACGATCCGACGCTCGATTCCGAGGCGGAACTGCAGGCCGAACTGACCGATCTCTTCAGGCGGGCCCACGAGGAGGGCGTCGACGTGCTGGGCGGGTGGGAGTGTTCGAACGGCTCCGAGGACCCGCACTGGGACGTGATCGTCACCGAAGTGCAGCGGTCCGACGAGGACTGATCGGCAACGGTTGGGGTGGCCGGACGGGCTCCTGTCACGGTCCGAGTATGCCTGACGTATAGGGAGCTGTAGTGCGAACGTGACGGTGATGTCCGACGCCGAACCGACTCGCTGGGAGTACGAGGTGCTCCGCCCGCCGCGCGACGAGAACCGGAAGGAGGCCGAGGATCCGTCCACGGAGTTGAACGACCTCGGGGCCAAGGGCTGGGAGCTCGCTGAGACCGTCGACTACGAGGGCGGCGGCACGAAGTACCTGGTCTTCAAACGCCCGGCCGAGGGGAGCGAGCCGTGAGCGACGACACGGATATCGGCACGGCCGACACGATGCGCGAGCGCGCCGGCGAGAGCCACCTGAAGCTCTGGCTCCTGCTCCGGGCCAACAGGCTGGTCGTCGCCGGCGTCCTGACGGCCGTCGTCTTCGTCTGCTTCGTGGTCGCCGTCACCGTCCTCCCACCGTCCTTCGCCGCACAGGTGGCCGCGGGCGACATGATCGACACGCTGTTCTCGACGATGATCACCGTGATCGTGACCGGCACGACGCTGGTGGTCACCATCGGCCAGCTGGTTATCTCGCAGGAGGAGGGGCCGCTCGGCGATCAGCGCCAGCGCATGAGCGGCTCGATGGACGCCCGTGATTTCACGGAAGAGCTGATCGGGTCGCCAAGCCCCACCGACCCGGCGGCGTTCCTGAGCCAGCTCATCGGCGTCGCCGCCAAGGAGGCTCGGTCCCTGCGGGACGCCGTCGAGGGGACCGCAGACGAGGAGATCCGGGAGGAGGTGACGACCTTCGCGAACAGCGTCGTGGGGAACGCGGAGACCGTCCGCGACCAGCTCGAGGGCGCCCAGTTCGGCTCGTTCGACGTGGTGTTCGCCGCGCTGAACTTCAACTACGGCTGGAAGATCTTCCAGGTCGAGCGCATCGCGAACGACCACGCCGAGCAACTCGGCGAGCGGGAACACGAGATCCTGGCCGAGTTGAAGACGGCGCTATCGATGTTCGCCCCGGCCCGGGAACACATCAAGACGCTGTACTTCCAGTGGGCGCTGATCAACCTCTCGCAGATGATCCTGTACGCCGCGGTCCCGGCGCTGATCATCTCGGGGATAATGGTCGGCGTGGTCGACGTGGCGACGTTCCCGGGGCGCACGCTCGGCGTCGACGACATCACCTTGGTGGTCGGGGGCGCCTTCGCGGTGACGCTGCTGCCCTTCATGCTGTTCGTCTCGTACGTGCTCCGGATCCTGACCGTCGCCAAACGGACGCTGGCCATCGAGCCGCTGATCCTACGAGAATCCCAACGGTAGGCCAGTGACGTGGTCCGAACGACACCCTCTTTGCACGCCCGGCGGACCGGTGATCATGGACCGCAAGCGGGAGCTGACGAGCGTCGACCTCGCGGCGCTCTGTGGCGAACTGGGGGCCTACGAGGGCGCGAAGGTCGACAAGGTCTACCTCTACGACGACGGGCTGGTCCGGTTCCGGATGCGCGACTTCGACCGGGGCCGGGTCGAGTTGCTCGTCGACATCGGGGAGACCAAACACCTCCGCGTCGCCGACGCCGAGAACGTCCCCGACGCGCCGGGGCGACCGCCCAACTTCGCGATGATGCTGCGCAACCGACTCTCTGGGGCCGACCTCGTCGGGGTCGAGCAGTACGGATTCGACCGCATCGTCACCCTGGAGTTCGAGCGCGGCGACGAGGACACGACCGTCGTCGCGGAACTCTTCGGGGACGGGAACATCGCCGTCCTGGACGAGACGGGCAAGGTCGTGGACTGTCTGGACACAGTCCGGCTCAAGTCCCGCACCGTCGCCCCGGGATCGCCCTACGAGTTCCCCTCCTCGCGATTCAATCCCCTCGAGGCCGAGTACGAGGCCTTCGCCGAGCAGATGGCCGACTCCGATACGGACGTCGTGCGGACGCTGGCGACGCAACTGGACTTCGGCGGTTTCTGGGGCGAGGAACTCTGCACCCGCGCCGGCGTCGAGAAGACCATGGACATCGCCGAGGCCGGCGACGAGGAGTTCGAGGCCCTCTTCGCGGTGATCGAGGACCTCCGCGAGCGGCTGGCGGCGGCCGACCTCGACCCACAGGTCTACTACGAGGGGAGCGAGGACGGCGAGGCAGATGATGGTGAGGACGAGAACGAGGAGAGCGACGCGGACCGCGGCCTCCGCGTCGACGCGACGCCGATGCCGATGGCCGAGTACGAGGACCGCCCGAGCGACGCCTTCGAGACGTTCACCGAGGCGCTGGACGACTACTTCACCCACTGGGAGGCCGAACCGGATGTCGGGCCCGAGGACGGCGGGGGGCGCGATCGCCCGGACTTCGAGAGCGAGATCGAGAAGCAGAAACGGATCATCGAGCAACAGCAGGGGGCCATCGAGGATTTCGAAGCCGAGGCCGAAGCCGAACGCGAGAAGGCCGAACTGCTGTACGCCGAGTACGATCTGGTCGACGAGATCCTCTCGACGGTGCGGGCGGCCCGCGAGGACGACGTCTCCTGGGACGCCATCGAGGCGAAGTTCGAGGAGGGCGCCGATCGCGGGATCGAGGCCGCCGAAGCGGTTCGGGGCGTCGACGGCAGCGAGGGCACGGTCACGATCGAACTCGGCGACCACCGGATCGACGTGGACGCGAGCATGGGCGTCGAGAAGAACGCCGACCACCGCTACACCGAGGCCAAGCGAATCGAGGAGAAAAAGGAGGGCGCCCAGGCGGCCATCGAGAACACCCGCGAGGAACTCGAGGCAGTCAAAGAGCGCCGAGATCGGTGGGACGCCGAAGACGAGGCCGAGGGGAGCGGCGGCGCGTCCGACGCCGACGGCGACGCCGACGAGGAAGCGGAGACGGTCGACTGGCTCGCCCGGTCGTCGATCCCGATCCGCTCCTCCGAGCAGTGGTACGAGGAGTACCGCTGGTTCCACACGAGCGACGACTTCCTCGTCATCGGCGGGCGCAACGCCGACCAGAACGAGGAACTGGTCAAGAAGTACATGGACGGGGGAGACAAGTTCTTCCACGCCCAGGCCCACGGCGGTCCGGTGACGATCCTCAAGGCGACGGGACCGAGCGAATCGGCCAGGGACGTCGACTTCCCCGACTCGACGCTGCAGGAGGCCGCACAGTTCGCGCTCTCGTACTCCTCGGTCTGGAAGGAGGGCAAATACGCCGACGACGTCTACATGGTCGACCCCGACCAGGTGTCGAAGACGCCCGAGAGCGGCGAGTACCTGGAGAAGGGCGGGTTCGCGGTCCGGGGGGACCGCACGTACTTCGAGGACGTGGCGGCGAGCGTGGCGGTCGGGATCAAGTGCGAACCCGACACCCGGGTGATCGGCGGGCCGCCGTCGGCGATCGAACCGCGCGTCGCGACCAGCATCGAACTCGAACCCGGCCGGTACGCCCAGAACGACGCGGCCAAGATGTGCTACCGGAAGTTCAAGGAGCGCTTCGCCGACGATTCCTTCGTGCGAAAGGTCGCCAGCGCGGACCTGATCCAGGAGTTCCTGCCGCCCGGCGGATCCCGGATCGTCGAGGAGTGACTCGCGACGACCGCCTTCGTCTCCGGCTACTCAGTGCTTGTGCGTGAACAGCAGCGGATTGCCGTCGTGGGTACCGGTACAGAGGTCCATCGCGAAGTCGAGCTCGAGCGAGTTGAAATCCTCCTTGCAGACGATCAGGTTGTCGAAGGGCTCCTCGCAGGCCGGACAGGCCAGGCCCACCGTGTTCTGGTAGATGTTGACCGAGTCGCTCTCCGTGCGGGGCGTCAGCGACGAGATGAGTTCGTCGTAACCGTCCATACAGGAGCAGGTGACCCTGCGGGTATAAATCACACGCCGCCGGCCCCCGCCGGCCCGCGCGAGCGAACGTGTTAAATCGCACTTGGACTAACGAAAGCGCCATGGAACGAGGACGGCGGGTGAGCCACCCGTGCGCCTGATGCTCGTCGCGGGAACGACCCGGACCGCGGAGATCGAGGGGATCAGCGCCGCGGGTGCAGATCCCGATCTGCTGGTCCACACGCCGAGCGCGGACGCCGAGATCGTGGCCTACGGCGAACCCGTCAGGGCGCCGGTCGTGCCGGTGAGCCCGAGCGGCTGTCCGACGCCGGCCGTGATGACTCGCGCCGTGACGGAACTGCTGAACCTGGACGTGACGACGGTCGACGGGGGACTCGCCCAGCCGACCGGCGCGCCGACGGTCACCGTGGGCGCGCGACCGGGCGAGGATATACGCGAGCAGGATCCGGTGTCGACGGCGCCGGGCGCGCTCGCGGCGGCCCGGGAGTTCGGACGAGCGATCCCGGACGACGAGGTGTACCTGGCCGAGACGATTCCCGGTGGGACGACCACGGCGCTCGGCGTCCTCCGCGCCCTCGGTGAGGAGGCCACGGTGTCGTCGTCCCTGCCGGAGAACCCCCTCGCGTTGAAACGCGACGTCGTCGCGGAGGGGCTGGACGCCAGTTCGCTGGAACCGGGCGACGCCGCCGGGGAACCGGCCGTCGCCGTCCGGCGCATGGGCGACCCAGTGCTGGCGACGATCACCGGCCTGCTCCTCGGACTGGTAGAGGGAGACACCGCAGTGACGCTCGCCGGTGGGACTCAGCTTCTGACCGCCGCGGCGCTGGCCCGCCACGCCGGCGTTGAGACGCCGCTGTCGCTCGCCACCACCTCGTTCGTCGCCGAGGACGAGGGCGTCGACCTCCGCGCGGCGGCCCGGGAACTCGACGTCGACCTGACCGTCACCGACCCCGGCTTCGAGGCCCGCGACCACCCGGCGATGGACGCCTACGTCGCCGGCGAGGCAAAGGAGGGCGTCGGGATGGGCGGCGCGCTCGCGCTGGCAGACGCCGCCGGCGTCCCGATGGCCGACGTGCGCGACCGGATCGCGACCGTCTACGACCGACTGCTCGACGACGCCGAACCGGAGGGTGCCCAGCCGTGAGAGGGCTCGTCCTCGGCGGGACCAGTTCCGGCGTCGGCAAGACCGTGGCGACGCTCGCCCTGCTCCGGGCCTTCGCTGACGCCGGCCACTCGGTTCAACCGGCGAAGGCCGGGCCGGACTTCATCGACCCGAGCCACCACGCCGTGGTCGCGGACCGCCCCTCCCGGACGCTGGACGCCTGGATGCAGGGCGAGGACGGCCTCCGGCGCAACTATCACCGCGGCGAGGGCGACGTGTGCGTCGTCGAGGGCGTCATGGGCCTGTACGACGGCGACGGCTCCAGCACCGCGATGGTCGCCGAAGCCCTCGACCTGCCGGTCGTCCTCGTCGTCGACGCGAAGGCGGGGATGGAGAGCGTCGCCGCCACGGCGCTCGGCTTCAGGCAGTACGCCGACCGGATCGGTCGGGAGATCGATGTGGCCGGCGTGATCGCCCAGCGCGCCCACGGCGGTCGGCACGCCGAGGGGATCCGCGAGGCGCTCCCCGACGAACTGACCTACTTCGGGCGAATTCCGCCCACTCCCGATCTGGAGATCCCCGACCGTCACCTCGGCCTGGAGATGGGCGCGGAGTCGCCCGTCGACGACGAGACGCTCGCGGCCGCCGCCGAGCACCTCCGGGTCGAGGCGCTGCTGGACGCCGCGCGGGAGCCGCCGGAAGCCGCCGACCGCCGGGCAGACGACCGTTCCCCCACGGCGGCTCGGGTGGCGGTCGCCGACGACGCGGCCTTCTGCTTTCGCTATCCCGCGACGATCGAACGACTCCGGGCCCGCGCCGAGGTGGTGACGTTCGCGCCGACGGCGGGCGACGACCTGCCCGACTGCGACGGCGTCTACCTCCCCGGTGGCTACCCCGAACTCCACGTCGAGGCGCTGGCCGACGGTCCGGCCCTGGATACGATCGGGGAGCTAGCGAGCGAGGGACTCCCAGTCCTCGGGGAGTGCGGCGGCCTGATGGCGCTGGCCGAGTCGCTGACGACGGCCGATGGCGAGACGGGAGAGATGGCGGGCGTCCTCCCGGCGGAAGTCGAGATGCGCGACCGGTACCAGGCGCTCGATCACGTGGCGTTGCGCGCGACCGACGGGACGCTCACGGCCGACGTAGGCGAATGCCTTCGAGGGCACGAGTTCCACTACAGCCAAGCCACGGTCGGTCGGGACGCCCGATTCGCCTTCGAGGTGGAACGGGGCGACGGCATCGACGGGGAACGGGACGGGCTGACGGAGTACAATACGCTTGGCACCTACGCGCACGTCCACGCCGAGAGCGGCGCGTTCGATCGGTTCGTGGACCGGCTGCGGGAGCGGTCCTCTGTCTGAACCGACCATTTAACCGACATCCGCTCCCGTGCCACCGTGTGCGCACTCGAATACGCAACGGACGGTCGCGAGGGGGGCACCGGTGACGGTTCTCGATCAGTTCCGCGTCGACGGCGACGTCGCACTCGTCACGGGGGCCGCGAGCGGGATCGGGGCGGCCTACGCCGAGGCGATGGCCGAAGCCGGTGCCGACGTCGCCCTCGCGGACATAGACGAATCCGGGCTCGCAGACACCGCCGCGGACCTCCGGGCCGCGACGGACGCGACGGTCCTGCCGATCGAGGCCGACGTGACGGAAGAGGCCGACTGTGAACGAATGGTCGAGCGGACCGTCGACGAACTCGGCGGCCTCGACGCCTGTTTCGCGAACGCCGGCATCTCGGGGCTGGGCAACAAACTCACGAACGTCTCGCTCGAAGACTGGCGGGAGATCAACGGCGTGAACCTCGACGGCGTGTTCCTGACGACCAAAGCGGCGGGTACAGTCATGGAGGAGCAAGGGCACGGCCGACTGGTCGTCACCGCGTCGATGCTCAGCTTCGTCGCCGAACCCGCGATCGGCATCGGGCCCTACGTGGCCTCGAAGGGCGGGGCCAAGCAACTCACGAAACAGCTGGCCGCCGAACTCGCCCCCGCGGTGCGGGTCAACGCCGTCTGTCCGGGCTACGTCCGAACCAGTATCGGTCACGGGCTGTTGAGCGAGACGGCCGCCGAATCCCCGGCCGTCGAAGACCTTCACGACCAAATCGAGGACCGGACGCCGCTCGGTCGATTCGCCCAACCGGCCGAACTCAAGGGGATCGCGCTCTATCTCGCCTCGGAGGCCTCGTCGTACTGTACCGGATCGACCTTCGTCGTCGACGGCGGCTGGACCGCGATCTGAGCCGGCGAGGACCGCCGGTCAGTACACCTCGTCGAGGAACTCACGGATCGCAGCGTTCGCGGCTTCGGGGTTCTCGGTGTTCGAGGAGTGGCCGGCCTCGGGGATCCGTTCCATCCGGGCGTCGGGCAACTGCTCGACCATCGGTTCGGCGCGCTCGGGTTCGATCGAGACGTCCTCTTCGCCGTGGGTGATCAGGACCGGCACCTCGATCTCGTCCAGTCGGTCCTCGACGCCCGGCCGGTGGAGCCAGGACTTGACCTCGTCGTGGACCGCTTCGCCGGGGTAGGTCAGCCATCGGTCTTTCCAGTGCTCGACGAGGTCGGACCGCTCCTCGATCGAGGTCTGTCCGAACAGCATGTGCGAGACGGCTTCGGCCATCGGGTCGGGGACGTCGCCCTGGGCTTTCGCCTCGTCGACCATGTCGCCGTACTGTTGCTGTTCGGCCTCGTCGTGGGGCGTCGCCATGCTGTCGATCAGGACGATGCCGTCGAGCAGGTCCGGGTACCGGAGCGCGAAGCGCAGCGCCATGAACCCGCCCATCGACATGCCGACGAGGACGCAGGAGTCGACGTTCTTCGCGTCCATGAGGGCGCGACAGTCGTCGGCCAGGTCGTCGAGGTCGTACGGGCCCCCGAAGCGGTCGGTGCGGGCCCGGAGGTTGTAGGCGATGGTGCGGTACTCGTCCGAGAGCGCCTCGAGTTGCGGTTCGAACATCGTCCAGTCCATCAGGGTGCCGTGGGCGAACACGACCGCCGGGCCGGTGCCACGCTCTTCTGAGACGGTCTCCGTACGGTGTCGGTACAGTCGCGTCGCCGGGTCGGGATCGTCCGGGAGGTCTGACATGACCCGGACCACGGCGGGCGGCCGTAAAAGGACTGGCCCCCAGTCGTGGGGGTCCAGCGGCGCGGCCAATCCGGCGCGACGCGGATTCTGGCGGGTCTGACGGACGACGGACGCGCGACGGACGGGCCGCAAAACTTAATCGCATCTGCCAAGTCTGTACGGCAATGAGCGATTTGCGCGACCTGCTCGGGGAACTGGTCTCCGACGTGGACGCCGTCTTCCTGTTTTCCCCGAGTTCTTCCTTCTACGAGGACTTCGAGGACGTCGAGGACACGCCGGTCGTGGTCGTCGCCCCGGACGACTCGGTCGGGGCCGACGAGTACGTCGAACTCCCGCTCGAGTTCAACGACGTGGCCAGCCGCGTCCGCTTCGGCGTCGAAGGGGCGCTCGGCCAGGAACTCGTCGAGGACGGCGACGAGATCGCCTGCGCCGTCAAGACCTTCGACGACGACATCGACACGGTGATGCGCGTCCGGGCCAGCGACTTCTCGCCCTCGGGCGTCTACGGCCTGTTCACGAACTCCCGGGCCGATCCGGCGGTCATCCGTGACGTCCTGGAAGTGGCCGTCGAACTCGGGAAGAAAGGCCAGAAGGGCAAACCCGTCGGCGCGCTGTTCGTCGTCGGCGACGCCGGGAAGGTGATGAACAAGTCCCGCCCGCTCTCGTACAACCCCTTCGAGAAGTCCCACGTCCACGTCGGTGACCCGATCGTGAACGTGATGCTCAAGGAGTTCTCCCGGCTGGACGGCGCCTTCGTCATCTCCGATTCGGGGAAGATCGTCTCGGCCTATCGCTACCTCGAACCCTCCGCGGAGGGCGTCGACATCCCGAAAGGCCTCGGCGCGCGACACATGGCGGCGGGAGCGATTACCCGGGACACGAACGCCGTCGCGATCGTGCTCAGCGAGAGCGACGGGCTGGTGCGTGCGTTCAAGGGCGGTGAGCTGATCCTCGAACTGGACCCGGAGGAGTACTGATGGTAACGCTGGAGGCCGCTCTGCGGTACCTGACGAGTTCGCCCTTCCTCGTCGCGAGCGCCATCTTCGTCTTCGGGCTCGTCGCCGGCTACCTGCTGGGCCTGTTGATTCGCCGCCTCCTCCGGGCCATCGGTCTCCCGGAGGTCGTCGAGGGGACGGCCTTCGAGCGCTCCGCTCGCGGACTGGGCACCTCGACGGTCGGCCTGCTCTCGCAACTGGTCGCGTTCTCGGTCTACATCGGCACCACCATCGCCGCGCTCGACGTCGCGGGGTTGCTCCAGATGGTCGCCGTCCTCCCCTTCTTCGCCGCCCTGCTCCCGCAGGTGTTCATCGCCGTGCTGGCGGTCATCGCCGGCCTCGTCGTCGGCGACAAGGCGGCCCTGCTGGTCAGCGAGTACCTCCGGGGCGTCAAACTCCCCGAGGTCGGCGTCATCCCGACGCTCGTGAAGTACAGCATCTTCTACATCGCCGGCCTGATCGCGCTGAACCAGCTCGGCGTCGCGACCCGTGCACTGCTCATCCTGCTCGCGGCGTACGTCTTCGGCATCATCTTCCTCGGTGGGATGGCCTTCCGCGACCTGCTCTCTGCCGGCGCGGCCGGCGTCTACCTCCTCCTGAACGAACCCTACAGCATCGGCGACGAGATCCGCGTCGGTGAACGGACGGGGATCGTCCAGGAGGTCGACCTGTTCGTCACCCACGTGGAGAACGACGGCACCGAGTACATCATCCCGAACCAGCAGATCCTCCGCGACGGGATCGTCCGGATCCGCGACTAAGTGTTAGACTTCCTCGGCCGGCACGCCGGCAACGGTCGTCTCCGGCGGCACGTCCTCGGTGACCAGTGAGTTCGCAGCCACCTGTGCGCCCGCGCCGATCTCGACGCCCGGGAGCACGATGGCGCCCGCCCCGATCATCGCCCGCTCGCGGACGACGATCTCCCCGGTCCGGTACTCGTCCTGCAGGAACTCGTGACAGAGCAGCGTCGCGTCGTAGCCGACGATGGCGTGATCCTCGACCGTTATCAGTTCGGGCCAGAACACGTCGGGCGTCGATTCGAGTCCCCAGGAGACCCCCTCGCCGACGGTGACGCCGATCCGGCGCAGCAGCCAGCTCTTCAGCCGGAGACTGGGCGCGATACGGGCGAGGACGATCACCGCGTAGTTGAGACAGACCACGAGCGGGTTGCGCGCCTCGAGCCAGTGCTGGAGGGAGTTCTTCGGTCCGCCGGTCGCGTGGACGGTCGTGGCCTCGTGGCGCCCGGGCCGGCCGGTGTCTCCCTCGGCGCCGCCGGTGACGTCCCCATCGGCCGCCCCCGCGCCGGCCGAACCGGGATCTGATTCGTCGGTCACGACAGAGCGGTTCGACGGCGACGGATATCAAAGGTACCCATCGACGCACTCGTAGTCGGTCCCTACCCGGGGTATATACTGCATAGTAACCTGTGAGGACGGCGTCGAATCCGGAAAACACATGAAGTCGACCACGCCCGCCACGCAGCGCGAACCGAGCTACGAGATTCGGGGCTTCCAGGCGGGGGACGACGAACGGTTCCTCGACCTCCACGGGACGGTCTGGGGGCGACGGCGCCACGCCGACTGGTTCGACTGGCGGTTCCGCGACAATCCAGCGGCAGACGGCGTCCGCATCGTCTTCGCGGAGCGCGACGGCGAGCTCGTCGGCGCCGAACCCGTCCTCCCCTACCGGCTCTCGATCGGCGGCGAGACGGTGACGGCTCTCCAGCCGGTCGACTGGATCGTCCATCCCGACCACCGGGGCGAGGGGCTGGCGACGCGGATGACCGAGGCGCGGATCGATCGCGACGGCGACGCCGCGCTGTACTTCAACTTCCCGTCGCCGCCACTGCGGCCGCTTCTGACGAAACTCGGCTGGCGGACCGTCGGCCGGACGACGACCTACTACCGGGTGCAGGATCCGCCGGCGGTCGCCCGGCGACGGGGTGGCGGTCGCCGGGCTCGCATCGCAGCGACGCTCGCGACGCCGCTCGCACGCGGATATCTCGGGACCCGCGACTGGCTGGCGGACGCGCCGACGGACGTGGCGGTCGAACGCATCGACGGCGTTCCGACGGTGACGCTCGCGGACCTCTACCGCCGGTCCGTGCCGGACCGGATCCACGTCGTCCGGGACGAATCCTTTCTCGACTGGCGGTTCGCCAACCCCGACTGGACGGTCCGGACGTATCTGGCCCGCCGGGACGGACGACTCGTGGGCAGCCTCGTCACCTGTACTGAAAGCGGTTCGGGGGCGCGAACCACGCTGCTCGCCGACGCCCTGCCGCTGGCTGGCGGGAGCCGAGCCGCCTTCGCCGCGCTCGTCGGTGCCGCGGTGGCCGACGCCCCGCGGGCGGCCGTCCTGACGGCGACGGCGAATCCCATCCCGCCCGCCGTGCTCGCCCACCACGGGTTCGTCGCCGACGATCGGTTCCCGCTCTCACGGTTCGGGACGGACACGACCCACGTCGCGCGGCCGCTCCCTGAACCGGACGGGAACTGGCAGCTCGGTGGTGTGGAACTGGACGCGGCGGAGAACTGGCAGCTCTCGCTGTCGGACCAGGACGTCGCCTAGTCGCTTCGCAACTCGGCCATGTGGTCGATACGGCGCTGGACGAGGTCGGACTTGCCGATGTCGTGGCGAACCCGGAGACCGTCGGTCCCGGCCCGTTCGAGGGCGTCCTCGGCGATCTCCTCGGCCTCGGTGATCGAGTCGGCGACGCCGACGACCGCGAACGAGCGGGAGGTGGTGGTGTAGATCCCGTCCTCGCGCTCGTCGACGGAGGCGTAGAAGAGGATGGCCTCGCCCGCGGACTCGTCGTCGATGGTGACCTTCGCCCCGCTCTCGGGGTCGGTCGGGTAGCCGTCCGGGACGGCGTACTTGCAGACGGTGGCCTGGCGCTGGAACTGGAGCTTCGGGAGTTTCTCGTCGTCACGGGCGGCCGTGAGCACGTCGAGGAAGTCCGTGTTCAGCACGGGCAGCGTGTTCATCGCCTCGGGGTCGCCGAAGCGGGCGTTGAACTCGACCACCTTGATGCCGTCGGCGGTGAGCATGAACTGCCCGTAGAGGACGCCCTTGTACCCGTCGAGGGCGTCCACGACCGCGCGGAGCACGTCGACGGCGTCGCGGTACTCGTCCTCGCTCATGAAGGGGAGTTCGAGCGAGCCGTCGCTGTAACTGCCCATCCCGCCCGTGTTGGGCCCCTCGTCGCCCTCGTAGGCGCGCTTGTGGTCCTGCACGGCGGGGGTGACGCGCAACTCGCCGTTGGCGACGAAGGCCTGGATCGTGAACTCCTCGCCGATCAGGCGCTCCTCGAGGACGATCCGGTCGTACTCGGACTCGCGGATGTACTCTTTGGCCTCCTCGGCGTCGACCTGATCGCCGATGACCCGGACGCCCTTGCCGCCGGTGAGGCCGGCGGGCTTCACTGCGAGGTCGCCGTCGTACTCGTCGACGTACTCGCAGGCGGCCTCGGCGTCCCGGAACTCCGCGAAGTCCGGACAGCCGGGGACGTCGTGTTTCTCCATGAACCGGCGCTGGAACCCCTTGTCCGTCTCGATGCGGGCCTCTTCCTCCTGTGGACCGAACGTGTAGATGCCCGCGTCGTCGAGGGCGTCGGCGACGCCGGCCTCGAGGGCGGCCTCGGGACCGATGACGGCCAGCGTGGCGTCGACCTCCTCGGCGAAGGAGCGGACGGCCGGCGGCGTCGTCGTATCGAGGGTCTCGAACTCGACGGCAATCTCGGCGATTCCGGGATTGCGGTTGCCGGCGCAGGCGTACAGGTCCGCGTCCGAGTCCGCCAGCGCGCGGGCGATGGCGTGCTCGCGGCCACCGCCACCCACCAGCAGCACTGTCTCTGTCATACGCGAAATCGCAACCCACGGTCACGTAAGCGTTGCCATAGCCCGCTACGAGCCCCGAGCGGCGGGTCCCGGCCCTCAAGTAGCCCCGGGGCGTAGCCGAATCTATGAGCGACGCTGCCCCCACCGACCGCAACCGCCTCGACGCGGAGGAGAGCCCCTACCTCCGGCAGCACGCCGACAACCCCGTCAACTGGCAGCCCTGGGACGAGGCCGCCCTCGACGCCGCCCGGGAACGGGACGATCCCATCTTCCTCTCCATCGGCTACTCCGCCTGCCACTGGTGTCACGTCATGGAGGAGGAGAGCTTCGAGGACCCCGAGATCGCCCGCCGTCTCAACGACGACTTCGTCCCGATCAAGGTCGACCGCGAGGAGCGCCCCGACCTGGACTCGATCTACCAGAGCATCTGCCAGATGACGCAGGGGACCGGCGGCTGGCCTCTCTCGGTCTTCCTGACGCCCGAGGGCGACCCCTTCTTCGTGGGAACCTACTTCCCGCCGGAACCGAAGCGGGGGATGCCCGGCTTCGGCGACCTGCTCTCCGATATCCGGGAGAGCTGGGAGACCGACCGCGAGGGGATCGCCGAGCGCGCCGAGAAGTGGGCGAACGCGATCCGCGGCGAACTCGAGGAGACGCCGGAACCGGCCGACGACGCCCCCGCGGGCACCCTCGAACCCGCCGCGCAGGCGGCCGTCCGTGGTGCCGACCGCGAGCACGGCGGCTGGGGTCGCGGCCAAAAGTTCCCCCAGGCCGGCCGGGTCCACGTCCTCCTCCGGGCCCACGATCGGACCGGCCGCGACCCCTTCCGCGAGGTCGCGACCGAGGCCCTCGACGCAATGATCGGGGGCGGGCTCTACGACCACGTCGGCGGTGGGTTCCACCGCTACTGCACCGACAGGGACTGGACCGTCCCGCACTTCGAGAAGATGCTGTACGACAACGCCGAGATTCCCCGCGCGCTGCTGGCCGGCTATCAGGTCACCGGCGACGACCGCTACCGCGAGCGGGCGCTCGACGCGCTCGAGTTCGTCTCCCGCGAACTCCAGCACGACGACGGGGGCTTTTTCAGCACGCTCGACGCCCAGAGCGAGGGCGAGTCGGGCGATCAGGAGGAAGGCGCCTTCTACGTCTGGACCCCTGACGAGGTCCGCGAGGCCGTCGACGGTCTGGAGTTCGCCTCCCTCGACGCGGCCGTCGACGCCGAGACCGCCGCCGACCTGTTCTGCGACCGTTACGGCGTCACCCAACCCGGCAACTTCGAGGGCCGGACCGTTCTGACGATCGTCGCGTCAGTCGCCGACCTCGCCGACGCCTACGACCTCGACGCCGACGCCGTCGAGTCGGTCCTCGACCGCGCGACCGAGGCGGTCTTCGACGCTCGCGCCGAGCGCCCACGCCCCCGTCGCGACGAGAAGGTCCTGGCCGGCTGGAACGGCCTGACGCTCTCGGCGTACGCCGAAGCGGGCCTCGTGGCGGGCCCCCAGGCCGCCGAGCCGGCGGTCGAGGCCCTGGACTTCTGCCGCGAGCACCTCTGGGACGCCGAGGAACGGCGCCTCTCCCGGCGGTACAAGGACGGCGACGTCAGCGTCGACGGCTACCTCGAGGACTACGCCTTCCTCGCCCGGGGCGCGTTCGACCTGTTCCAGGTGACCGGCGACGTCGACCACCTCGCGTTCGCGCTCGACCTCGCCCGGGCCATCGAGGAGAACTTCTGGGACGCCGACGAGGGGACGCTCTACTTCACGCCCGCCGACGGCGAGTCACTGGTCGCCCGGCCGCAGGAACTCACCGACCAGTCGACGCCCTCCAGCGCGGGCGTGGCCGCCGAACTCCTCCTCGCGCTCGATCACTTCGTGCCTCGCGAGGGGTTCGCAGAGATCGCCGAGCGCGCGCTCGCGACCCACGCGAGCGAGATCGAGTCCGGGCCGCTCAGGCACACCTCGCTCGTGCTGGCCGCCGACGCCTACGAGAACGGGCACTCTGAACTGACCGTCGCCGCCGACTCGCTGCCCGACGACTGGCGAGCGGTCATCGGCGCGGCGTACCTGCCCGGACGGGTACTCGCACACCGGCCGCCGACGGCCGACGGCCTGGACTCGTGGCTCGACGCGCTCGAACTCGACGAGGCGCCGCCCATCTGGGCCGATCGGGCGGCGCGAGACGACGAACCGACGGTCTACGCCTGCCGGTCCTTCACCTGCTCGCCGCCCACGCACGACGTTCACGAGGCGCTCGACTGGTTCGCCGAGTCCGGGTCGACCACGGCTGACTGAACGCTCTGCTCAGTCCCACCAGTCGTCGTCATTGTCACCGGAATCGGAGTGAGGGCCTGCTACGCCGTCCGAAGGCGTAGCTGGCAACTGGCTCCAGAACTTCCCCTGACCGCTACCGAGTCGTTGGTGTCAGTTCGCCACCGACGCTTGGTCTTCGAGTTCGTTCGCCAGGTAGACGGCGATGGGAACCTCCGCCTCCTCGACGAAGCGGGCGAGTTCCTCACCCGTTTCCCCGTCCTCGACCACGACAGTCGGGATGTACTCGATGCCGTACTCCTCGACGCTCGGCCCGGTCTTCGAGCCGTCGTCTTCCTTCTCCGTCGGGTAATGCTCGATCCGGTCCTCGGACACGCCCGCGGCCACCAGGGCCGCGCCGAAGGACGGCAACTGTGCCCGACAGTCCTTGCACCAGTCGCCGCCCCAGACCCGGAACACCACGTCGTCGTCCAGGTTCGAGAGCGTCTCCACGGTTTCCCCGTAGGAATCCTCGTCCCAGACCGGGTCCGGTTCCATCGTCGTGAGTCGACCGCGTTCGCTCATGTCTCTCCCAACACAGTCGGCGGCCTTAACCGGTGCGTTCGAGAGAGGCCCGACGTCGCGAGTCGAGCGGTTCAGACCGACCCATCGGCCACCCGTCGCTCCAGCAGGTCGACCAGCGCGTGTCGGTGACATTGCTTCTTCTCGGCCTCGAAGCAGACGAGGACGACCGTCTCACCGGATCGAACCCGGTCGGCCAGGTCGTCGAGCGTCTCCTGGGCGGCGTCCGAGGACTCGACGTGCTCGCGGTAGCGAGCCTCGAAGTCGACCTCCTCCCAGGCGGCGTTGTGGGCTCCCTCGTCGCACATCCCCTGGAGTTTGAGGTCTTCCTGGCGCTGCTTGGTCTCCTCGAGGAGGTCCTCGGGTGGGCCGAGTTCCGGGCGGTTCTCGTCGACGGCGCCGTGGAACCAGCCCGTGGGCTGGCGGACGACGCCGACGAGGGCGGCGTCGTCGAACGCCACGAGGTCGTGCTGGAGGGCGGCGACGTACGTCTCCTCGACCGCACCGGCGTCGTTCGAGGTACGTGTCATGGCGGAGGGGAGGGCCGGCGCGACCAAAAACCCCGGCGGCCGTCGGCGACCGAGGCCAGCACTGCCGGCGACCGTGGGCACTTATGCCGGGGTGGCCTACCGGGAACAAATGCATTCGTCGATCCTCGAGACGGTCGGGTCGCCGCTGGTACAGGTGCGGTCGCCGCCCGGGGCGACCGTCGCCGCGAAGGTCGAGTCGAAGAACCCGGGCGGTTCCGCCAAGGATCGGCCAGCCCTCGCGATGGTCGAGGCCGCCGAGGCCGCCGGCGAGATCGAACCCGGCGACCACCTCGTCGAGCCGACGTCGGGGAACACCGGCATCGGCATCGGGCTCGTCGCCGCCGCGAAAGGGTACGACGTCACCATCGTCATGCCCGCCTCGAAGTCCGAGGAGCGACGCAATCTCATGAAGGCCTACGGTGCCGACCTGGAACTGGTCGAGGGCGAGATGGAAGACGCCCGCGAGGTCGCCGACCGCCTCGAAGCCGAGGCGGGGATGGTTCAGCTCCGTCAGTTCGAGAACCCGAACAACCCGGAGGCCCACTACCGCTCGACGGGCCCGGAGATCATCGACCAGCTCGGCAGCCGTACCCCCGACGCCTTCGTCGCCGGCGTCGGGACCGGTGGCACCCTCTCGGGGACGGCACGCCGACTGAAAGAGGCGTACCCCGAGATGGAGGTCGTCGCCGTCGAGCCGGACACCAACGCCGTGCTCTCGACCGGCGAGTCAGGCGCCGACGACTTCCAAGGGATGGGCCCGGGCTTCGTCAGCGACAACCTCGACACCGACCTCATCGACTCGGTCGAGACCGTCGGCATCGAGGCGGCTGAAGCGGAGTGTCGCCGCCTCGCCCGCGAGGAGGGGATCCTCGTCGGGCAGTCCTCGGGCGGGACCAACGTCGTCGCCCACCGCGTCGCCGAGCGCCTGGCCGATCCCGACGCGACCTGCCCGCCCTCCCCCGACGAGGGCGGCCCAGGTGCGGGTATCGTGATGGACGGCGACGGCCCGACCGATCCCGGCGACGCGGCGTTCGCCGACTGCCCGCTCGTCCTCACCGTCTTCTGGGACTCGGGGGAGCGGTACATGTCCACCGGGATGTTCGACGGCTGAGGGGGAGCCGCGCGACCACCCTACCGCTGTTTCTCGCCGCCGAACTCGTCCTCGGTCACCCTGACGACGAGCGTCTCGTCCACGTCCCGGAGGTCGTACTCGGGCAGTTCCGGGCCCGTCCGGGTGACGTACATCGGTTCGACGAGCTCCGGGGGCGACTCCGTGGCGGGTTCGGGGGGCGCGTCGTCTTCCGCCCCCTCATCGTTCTCGGGGCCGGCGGCCTCGTCGTCGCTCTCGAAGTCGTTCTCGGAGCCCTCGTCCGTCGCGACCCCGTAGATCTTCAGGAAGCGCTCTGTCTCCTCGGGGGTCAGTTCGTCGTCGCGGACGGCCGCGGCCAGCTTTCGGGAGAGCCACTCCTCTTCGCTGACGCTCGCCTCGCGGACGAACGTGTCGCGGGTGAACCGGACGAGATACCAGTTCAGGTCGTTGAGCAGCGCGACCGCGGCGCCGAGGCTCACCGTCTCGACGACCACGGTGTTCTCGAAGGGCTCGCGCAGGTCGTAGGTCGCCAGCGCGTCGCGGGCCGTCTCGCGTGACAGCAACTCGTACCGGAGGTTCACCTCCCGGTTGCCGACGAGACAGACCTGGGTCATGGCTGAGCACACAGAGCCCCGACGCAAAGCGGTTTCGGCTCTCTGCGGGCGAGCGGCCCCGCCCGGAGCCTGTCAGGCGAGCCGACTCCCGACCAGCGGCGCGCCGACCACCCCGGCCCCCGTCAGCCCGGCCCCGAGGAAGGTGACGGGATGCGCCGGTTCGAGCGCGTAGACGGCGCCGAAGAGCCCGCCGGCGAGTGCGAGCACGGCGAGGCCGGCGACGACCTCGCGACGACCTGTCGGCTGTGCGGGCGTCCTCGCGGCCACGCCGCGCCACGCGAGCCACGCGCCGACGGCGGTGCCCAGCGCGGCCACGCTGTCGAACGTGACGCCGACGAGGAGGCCCAGCACCCCGACCGCGACGGCGACGGCGAGGACCCGGGCGGGGGCCGTTCCCCGGTCCGCGAGGAGGTAGAGACCGGTCAGGACAACGAGTCCGACGGCGGCGCCTGCCACGACGTCCACGAGGTAGTGGACGCCGAGGGCGAGCCGGGAGAGGGAAACGAGCGCGATCACGCCGGCCGCGAGGCCGACCCGCGTCCGGACGGACTCGTCGTCGAGCAGGAGCGCCAGCCCGCCCCAGCCCATCGTCGTCCCGAGCGCGTGGCCGCTCGGAAAGCCGTGTCCGTCGGCCGTCGCAGCGCCCGCGAGAGCCCCCTCGAGCAGTGGTGGGAGCCACGAGAACGCGGGCGCCTCGCCGGCGCCGGGCGGTCGAGGGAGGTCGAAGAGACCCTTGAGGACGCCGATCAGCGCGACGTAGGTCAGCACGATTGCGAACAGGAAGAGGCCACGTCGCCGGTCGAGCCCCAGCCGCGGGACTTCGTCGGCCGCGACGTACGCGACGCCGCCCAACAGGAAGAGCAACCAGACGTCTCCCAGTTGCGTGAGCAGGGCGACCGCGACGAGGATCGGCCCCTCCGCGTACCCGTGGAGCCAGTCAGCCACGCCGACGGAACGCCCGGGTCCGAGCACGGGCGACTCAGAAGGTCGAGAGGTCGCCGTCGATCGCGCGCTGGGTGATCGAGGTCACGTCGGCCAGACGCTCGTCGACGATTGCGGTCACCTCGTCCTCGATGTCGGCCACGGAGACGCCGTCCTCCGTGACGACGTGGGCGTCGGCGACGTGTGGCTGGTCGATCGGGCGCCCGATCTGGCTGAGCAGGCGGATCTGGAGTTCGCGGATCCCGTCGACCTCGTCGACGACGGCTTCGGCGACGTCCGTCGAGAGGAGGTTGTAGATCTTGCCGATGTGGTTGACGGCGTTCTTCCCGCTGGTGGCCTCCATGCTCATCGGCCGGTTGGGCGTGATGAGGCCGTTCGCGCGGTTCCCTCGCCCGACGGAGCCGTCGTCCCCCATCTCCGCGGAGGTCCCGGTGCAGGTCAGGTAGATCGCCCCGTCCTCGTAGTCGTCGGCGGTGTTGACGTGGACGGTGACCGAGCGGTCCGTGATCGAGCGCGCCAGGTCGCCGACGTACTCGCGGACCCCCTCGACGGCCTCTTTGTAGGCGTCCATGTCCGGGACGTGCTGGTCGATCATCGCGACGGCGACGGTCACGTCGACGTGGTCGCCCTCGCGTTTGCCCATCACCTTCACGTCCGGGCCGACCTCGGGGTTCTCGTCGGCGTACTCCCCGTTGAGACGGTGCTCGGTCTCGTAGACGATCCGCTCGGTCTCGGTGAGGGGCGCGTGGCCGACGCCGAAACTCGTGTCGTTGGCCATCGGAACCGCGCCGTCCTCGCCGAAGACGTCCCTGAGGTCGCCGCTGCCCTCGCCGAGTTTCACGTCGACGATCACGTCGCGACCCACGTCCAGCTGTGGGATCTCCTCGTTGAGGTACTCGCGGGCTGCCTCCAGCGCGATGGTCTCGGCCGGTATCTTCGTACCCTCGTACTCCTTGGTGGCGCGGCCGACGATCAGCAGGTAGATCGGTTCCTGGATCTCGCCGCCGCCGAACGCCGGCGCGGCGCTGCCGGCGACCAGTTGCGTCTCGTCGGTGTTGTAGTGAAGCGGCTTCCCCACCCGCTCGATGTAGGCCTGTGCGAGCGCCTGCGAGACGCGCTCGGCAACGCCGTCGCAGATGGAGTCCGGGTGGCCGATCCCCTTGCGCTCGACGATCTCGACCTCCTGATCCTCTACCGCGAGCCGATTGGTCGGCTCGACGCGGATGTTCCTGTCGGTCATTACCTGTGTCGTTGGCAGGTGGGGATTCTATAACTTCCGGAAATTTCGCCAGTGACAGAATTACTCAGAAACATCATCGTCGGCGGCGAGCACCATCCCGAGGTATGAGGTCAGGATGCCGTCGTCGGGGTCGAGGTCGAGGTCGCGCAGCAGGTCCTCGGCCGCTTCGCGTTCGCGTTCGACGTCGGCCTCGCGCTCGCACTCGGTCTCGACCTCGACGAACTCGCCGACCCCGTCGACGGCGTCGAGCGTGACGGTGAAATCCCCGACGGCGAAGCGCTCGCGCACCTTTTCGACGGTGGCGGCCGGTTCGAACCCCAGCGCCGCGAAGATCGCCCGGACGTTCTCGCCGTCGGCGACGGCGGACTCGATCTCCTCGCGGGTCTTGGACGCGGCCTCGACGAGCGGCCCCTTGTAGGTCAGTTCCGTCACGGACCCGCCCTCGCTGCGTTCCTCGCGGAGGCGCAGCGCCTCGTCCGTCTCGGCGAAGTCCCGGTGGGGCGCGTCGAAGTAGGTGTCGACCTGTGTCACGGTCCCCAGCGGGTCGGCGGAAAGGGCGTCCAGTCGCTCGCAGACGGCCGCGTGGTCGGCCCGGACCTTGACCTCGACCTCGTACATACCCAGTCGATTCGCGGGGCGGGACTAAAGCGACGGGATTCCGCCCGCACCCCGCATCGGGCGAGCGCGGACCCGGAGCCGTGCGTTCGTGCAGGTCTCGCGAGGTGTCTGGAAGTCGGGTCGAAACGTTGTGCTTATAGGCGTAACCCCTGACCTTCACGGTATGAGTGACGAAGCCGAGGCCGACGAGGCCGAACAGGCCGATGACGTCGCGGAGAGCGAGGAGACCGACGAGTCCGAACAGACGGGATTCCAGCCGGGCGACTTCATCGAACTGGACTACACCGCCCGCACCGTCGAAGAGGGCATGATCGTCGACACGACCGACCCCGAGGTCGCCGAGGAAGAGGGTCTGGACGAGGAAGACCGCGAGTTCGAGCCCCGTACCCTGGTGCTCGGCGAGGGCTTCATCTTCGAGGCCGTCGAGGACGACATCATCGGCGGCGAGGTCGGCAAATCGGGCAGCGTCGAGATCCCCGCCGAGGAAGCCTTCGGCGAGTTCGACGAGGACGACGTCCGCACCGTGAGCGTCAACAAGATCCCCGAGGACGACCAGTACCCCGGCGCGCAGGTCCAGATCGACGGTCAGCAGGGCCGCGTCGAGACCCTCGTCGGCGGCCGCGCCCGCGTTGACTTCAACCACCCGCTGGCCGGCGAGGCCATCGAGTACGACTACGAGGTCGTCGGCGTCGTCGAGGACCAGCTCGAACAGGCCCGCAGCCTGATCGACATGTACCTCGGCATGGAGCTGGAGATGTGGCTCCAGACCGACGAGGTCGAGGAGGAACAGCTCGTCCAGTCCGACGAGGACGATGAGGAGGAAGCGCCCGAACCCGAGACGGAGGTCGTCGAGGTCGAGAAGGAGACTCTCTACATCGAGGCGACCCCGCAGCTGAGCATGAACCAGCAGTGGATGATGCAGAAACAGCAGATCTGCCAGCAGGTCACCGACCTCCTGGGCCTGGATCGCGTGATCATCCAGGAGATCATCGACGGCTCCGGCATGGGGATGGGCATGGGCGGCATGATGGGCGGCATGGGCGGCGGCCCCGGCGGCGAGGACATCGAGGAGGCCCTCGAGGACGCCGACGTCGACGCCGACGAGATCATGGAAGAGATCGAAGGCGCGGCCGAGGAAGCAAACGAGTAACCCCCCGGTCGGTTTCCGTTCGCAACTCCTGGAGCGACGCGACCCGGCGTCTCGGCCCCTGTTGGGGGCGCCGGCGACCTTCCACCAGACGTGAGTATTCCGGGGCGCGTTTTTTCACCGTCCGCGAGGTACCTGTGCTGGGGGCGGCCGTATCACACGCACCGAGTGCTACCGAGGTTCCACAAGCATGCTCGAACCGGTCGTCACCGACGGCTCGACGCTCGTACAGTTCGGCGTCCCCCTCCAGGCGCAGGCGGACGCGTCCGAAGTGATCCGCGAGAACGCCCTCCTGAGCGCTTCGCTCTGGGTGAACGTCGCCCTCGCGGGGCTCTCGATTCTCCTGTTCGTCTCCATGGGACGGACCGTCTCGACGGCCCGCGCGCGACTGATCTGGGTGGCGACGTTACTCGTCCCGCTCGTCTCGCTCGTGAGCTACCTCGGGCTCCTGTCGGGGCTCACGGTCTCCCTGCTCGAGATGCCGGCGGGCCACCCGCTGGCCGGTGAGCAGGTCTTCTCGCCGTGGGGCCGCTACCTCACCTGGACGTTCTCGACGCCGATGATCCTGCTGGCGCTCGGCCTGCTCGCGGGCACGAACGCGACGAAACTGTTCACGGTGATCACCACCGACGTCGGCATGTGTGTCACCGGGCTCATGGCCGCGCTGGTGACCTCGTCCCTCCTCTTTCGCTGGGCGTTTTTCGCCATCGGCTGTGCCTTCTTCCTCGTCGTCCTCTACGTGCTCCTGGTCGAGTGGCCGGCCGACGCCCGCCGGGCTGGCACCGCGGAGATCTTCCGGACGCTCCAGTTGCTGACGGTGGTTCTCTGGCTCGGCTACCCGATCCTCTGGGCGCTCGGCGCGGAGGGGTTCGCTCTCCTCGACGCGACGGTCACGTCGTGGGGGTACTCCCTGCTGGACGTGGTGGCGAAGTACGTGTTCGCGTTCCTGCTCTTGCGCTGGGTGGCTGCCAACGAGGACACGGTCGCGGCCGCCCAGGCCGACGCGGTGGGAACTGCAGCGATCGACGACTGAGAGGACCGCCCGACCCGTCAGGCGATGTCCCGGGAGGTGTCGATGGAGACCTCCTCCACCAGATCGAGTTTGATGACGTCGGAGGGCGCGCGGCCGCCGCGGAACTTGGGGATCGCGAGCCGGTTCTCGACGTCGTCGCCGTTCGTCCCGGTCTCGAGCTGGAAGACCACGTCCGCGAAGTGCTCCGTCGAGTCACGGAGTCGCGGGATCTGGTGGCCCGTCAGGCAGTGCAGGACCGCCAGCGAGCCGGTGTTGAAGATGTGGTTCTGGAGGTCGTTCATGAAGTTCCGGAACCGCGACGGGGGTTCCTGGGTCTCGAGAACGTTCACCGGGTCGATGATGAGGTTCGAGGTCTCGGGCAGCGCGGAGACGAGTTTGCCGGCGTTGTCGAGCGGCGCTTCCCCCGGGATGTGCCGGACGGTGGGGTCGCCCGTCTCGGTGGGCGAGTTGCGGATACTGTCGGTGACGGCCTCCTCGGAGCGATCGAGAGAGAGATAGAGCGTGCCGCGCGTCGCGGTGAGTTCGTAGAGGAAGAGTTCGGCCTGGCTCGCCGGGTCCGCACAGAGCGCGACGATGCTCCCGGCCGGGATCCCCCCGTTGAGCTTCCGGTCGAGGACGTCGATCCCGGTCCGGAGCCGATTCTCCATAGTATAAACAGCCAAGCGTATCCAGCAGATTAAATATTCCGTTGCCGAACCTTTCTTGCGAGCGACCTGTAGGCCGAACGAACTGCTTCGGGCGGGTGACCTCCCTCACCGGTGTAGGAAATCCGGGCCGAAACGGGGCAGGTGAGGGCCTCGCGCGCGGCGGCCGTCGGTACCCTGTCGGCGTCGTCGGCCGGGGTCGTCTCGACGATCACGGCACCCTCGGCCGGCGCGTCGAGTTCGGCGGCCATCGCGGCCGTCTTGATCGCATCGCCCAGCGCAGCGGGCCTGGGCGTCGTGACGAGCAGCGTCCGATCGGCCACGCGCAGGGGTCGCGCGGCGTCCCGGAGCGCGCCGGCCGGACAGTCGAGCAGGACGGGACCGGGCCACTCGCGTAGCCGGGACGCGGCCGCCGTGAGGTCGTCGGGGTCCGCCCCCGCGCTCGGGAGGACGGCCAGGTTCGGGCGGGTTTCGGGGGTGTGCGCGACGCTCCGGGGCCGATCTCCCTGGGCCACGGCGGGGAGGCCGGGATCGGGCGGGACGCTGGCGTGGCTGTGGAGGTCGGGCATCTCGACGTCGGCGTCGACCAGGAGGGGGCTCGCCCCGAGTTCGGCGAGCGCGCGGCCGAGCCGGTGGGTCGTGGTCGTCTTCCCGCAGCCGCCCTTTCCGCCGGCGATCGCGAGCATGGCCGACCCTGGTCGCGCACTCGGTCTTGAACCTTCGGGACGGGTCGGACCGGTCGGGCTAACGAGGGATTCAAGGGGACGCGGGTCGCGGGTTCTCTCGATGCGGGACGATCACATCATCAGCGCGAAACACCTCTCGCGGGCCGACATCGAGTCGGTGCTGGACCGCGCGGCGGAGATCGCCGCGGACCCGGGCGCGCTGGCCGACCGCCACGACGGGAAGCTGCTGGGGATGCTCTTCTTCGAGCCGAGCACGCGCACGAAGATGAGCTTCGTCACGGCGATGCGACGGCTGGGCGGGGACATCGTCGACATGGGGCCGGTCGACCAGTCGAGCGTCAAGAAAGGCGAGAGCCTCGCCGATACCGTCCGCGTCGTCGAAGGGTACGCCGACGCGCTCGTCATGCGCCACCCGCTCGAAGGGTCGGCGAAGATGGCCAGCGAGTTCGTCGACGTACCGCTGATCAACGCCGGCGACGGGGCCGGCCAGCACCCGACACAGACCCTGCTCGACCTCTACACCATCCGCGAGTCGGCCGGGTTCGACGACCTGACGGTCGGGATCATGGGCGACCTGAAGTACGGTCGGACGGTCCACTCGCTGGCTCACGCGCTGACGAACTTCGACGCCCAGCAGCACTTCGTCAGCCCCGAGAGCCTGAAACTCCCCCGGGGGGTCAGATACGACCTCCACGAGGCCGGCGCGTCGATGCGGGAACACACGGACCTGGAGGAGGTCCTGGAGACGCTCGACGTGCTCTACGTCACCCGGATCCAGGCCGAGCGGTTCCCCGACGAGGACGAGTACCGCAAGGTCGCCGGCGAGTACCAGATCGACGCCGAGACGCTCGCGGACGCGAAGGACGACCTGGTCGTGATGCATCCGCTGCCGCGAGTCGACGAGATCGCGGCCGACGTCGACGAGACCGACCACGCCCGCTACTTCCAGCAGGCCCACAACGGCGTCCCGGTTCGGATGGCGCTGCTCGACCAGATTCTGGAGGGATCGCAATGACGGACGACCAGCAACTCCGCGTCAGCAAGATCACCGAGGGCACCGTCATCGACCACGTCACGGGCGGCCAGGCCCTGAACGTCCTGGCGATCCTGGGGATCGACGGCTCCGGCGGCGAAGAGGTCTCCATCGGGATGAACGTCCCCTCGGACCGACTGGGTCGCAAGGACGTCGTGAAGGTCGAGGGCCGCGAGTTGAGCCAGGACGAGGTCGACGTCCTGTCGCTGATCGCGCCCGCGGCGACCATCAACATCGTCCGGGACTACGACGTGGTCGAGAAACACCGCGTCGAGCGCCCGGGTGAGGTCGTCGGCGTCCTCCGCTGTCCAAACCGCAACTGCATCACGACGAAGGACGAACCGGTCGACTCGCGCTTCGCCGTCCTCGAAGAGGGCGTGCGCTGTGCCTACTGCGACACGATCATCCGAGAGTCCATCGCCGAGCACATCCACGTCGACTGACCGGCCCGCACCCGCTCCGGAGCGGTCCAGGCCCGTCTGGACACGTCCGTTCCCCGGAAAGATTATAGCCCGACACGTCGTCGCTTGTCACGCAATGTCAACGAAGGTCAAGCTGGTGGCCGCCCTGGTCGCCATCGTCCTCGTCTACCGCCTCGCGATCAGCGAGTGAGGGTGGGTTGTAGCTGACGTATCGCGCGCGAACCGCCCTGTCCCCGACGGGCTTTTCCCGAGTCACGCGTACCGACGGGTATGTACGGCGTCGTCACCCGCAACGAGGAAGAGCTCTCCTGGTCGGAGTTCGACCGGGCGTTCTACGAGGTCAAGGACGTCACCGGTCGCGCGGCCGAACCGGTGCCGGAGGGGATCAGTATGGTCTCCTGTTTCGGCGACAACGCGGCCGCGGACGCCAACCCCGACCTCGTCCCGGTCTCCGAAGACGGTGAGCCCGCCACGCGCGAGCGGCGCTACTTCGACTGGGCGTACGTCTGCCCGACCCGCGAGGACTACCGCGAGGGCCTGCTCGAGATCGTCGACGACGCCGCGGCCGTCACCCCCGACGTCCGCCTCGACGACGTGGGCTTTCCCCGCCAGGAGTACTGCCACTGCGACCGCTGTGAACGCCGCTTCGCCGAGAGCGACTTCGACGACTGGTTCGCCTGGCGGGCCGACGTCATCACCGAGTTCGTCCGCGAGGCCCGCGAGCGCGTCCCGGGCGACCTCTACCTGACGCTGTATCCCGACCCCTACCCCGGCCACATCTACGAGCGCGCCGGGCTGGACGTCGACGCGCTGGCCGAGTACGTCGACGAGTTCGTCGTCCCCATCTACGACATGGCCTACTCGACGACCTACTGGCTGGAGATCATCGCCTCCGGTTTCGCCGACGAACTGGCCAGGCCCTTCAGCGTCGAACTGTACGCCGTCGACGTCGAGATCGACAACCTCATCGACGCCGCGGAGGTCGCCGCCGAGTACGGCGAGAGCGTCCTGTTCGGCTACGACGCCAGCAACGCCCGCGCGACGCTCAGGCGACTGAACGCGGATCGCCGAGACGGCGAGGAGTTCGGCGTCTAGTCGTCGAGGACGACGTTCTCGACCGTCTCGTTGCCCTCGGCGGTAACCATCGTCGAGTAGAGGATGCCGCCGTTCTCCTGCAGTCGCTGCCCGGCACCGAGGCTGACCTCGATCTCGAACTGGCTCGAGACGGCACTTTCGGACGGGATCGATCCCGGTTCGGCCTGGCCGGTCCACACCTGCTCGTCTGCGGTCCCGTTCTCGTGTCTGGTGAACAGCGCGTGCGCCACGGACACGTTCAGCGACGCGTTCCCCGTATTGGTGATCGTCGAGTTCACGCGCCGGCAGGTCAGCCCGCACTCGCTGCGGCCCTCGATCGCGAACGTCAGCGAGGGACCGCTCTCGTTCGACTCGTCGTTCGTCGGCGGGGCGGCGTCGGTGCCCCCGTCGTCCCCGGGGACGACCCCGAAGACGAACGCCGCGCCGACGCCGGCCGCGGCCACGACCACGACCACGCCGACGAGCAGCGCCAGGTTCGATCGCTCCATCTGTACCTCCCGGTCGCTGCCGAAACGTGTTAAAATTGCTCGATGTTTCGTCGAACGAAGGCGGGGCGGCGACGGTCGACCCGCGATCGGATCCAGCCGCCGGTCACAGCGCCCGGTCGCGCCAGGTGAGCAACTCGGCTCTGTCGCGCGTGTCTTCGGGGAGGTCCGCGAACCAGCGGGCGTCTGAGATCTCGTCGTCCGGGTCCGACACTTCCAGTTCTGTGGTCTCGGCCCGGGCGGCGAACACGGGGAGGACGCCCCAGGCGTCGTGGCCGTCGCTCCGGAAGTTGACGCGAGCGAGGATGCCCAGCCCCTCGTAGGCGGCCTCGACGCCGGCCTCCTCTCGGAGCTCGCGCCGGGCGCCCTCGCGCAGGGACTCGTCTCCCTGTACTTCGCCGCCCGGGACGACCCACATGTCGACGCCCTCGTGACGGACCAGCAGGAGTTCCCCGGACTCCCTGTATACGAGGGTGTGTGCCCCGAAGGGGAGGCCGTTCTTTCGGATGCGATCGGCGACGGTCCGGAACCGCGACCGTGAGACGGTACGGGTGCGCTCGTACTCGACGTAGTCGTCGTGGTCCTGGGCGAGTCGGTGGTAGGCCTGCTCGGCGCGCTGCTCGGCCTCGTCGGCGAGGTACCAGAGGTTGTCGACGGCCGTCATCGTGGCGAGTCGGTGTGGGCCGGCGGTTGTACGCGATCCGGAGGGGTGACGGGGGAGAGCGAGCGGTCGACCATGGCTGGCCCTTCCACGGGAACCCGCAATAAGTCTTCGACACCGTACGACGCTGCCGCGAATCGGGTTCCCCCGCCCGGCCCCCAGTCTTCTCTGACTCTCCCCCGCACTCGACCACGGGAGGTCGACCGGGGGCGCGAATCAGTCCCTTTTTAGGCCGGCGCGAGTAGAGTCGGGATATGAGTTTCGAGGAAGACGACACGGTCATCCTGCACGACGAGCACAGCGAACACGACGGCGAGGAGGGGACCATCACGCAGGTCATGGAGACGATGTTCGGCGACGCGAACTACACCGTCAGCTTCGAGGACGGGCAAGAGCCCGGCCTCTCCGAGGACCAGCTCGAACTCGTCGAGGACGACGAGGACGAGGACGAGGAGTAACGCAGCCGTGCCGTCGGTCCCCTTCCACTACGTCGACCTCCGCGCCTTCTGCTACGCCACCGAGGACGACAAACGGGTCGAGCAGGCGCTCCGGACCCTGTTGCCCGAGGAGGTCGAGATCGAACGCGCCACCTCGGAGGGGCACCACGGCGACCGCATCGTCGTCCTCTCGGCCCGGGTCGAACGGGCCGACGAGATGCGACACGTCCTCGATCGGTTGAGCGATTTGCCGGACGCCCAGCGACTGGCCGACGAACTCGCGGACCGGGTCGACGAGAACTGCTCGCTGTTCCTGCGACTGGACAAGCAGGCCGCCTTCGGCGGCGACGTGGCCCTGGGCGAGGGGCTGACCGTCCGGGCGAAGGTCGAGGCCTACCCGGCCACCAAGGAGAAGGCGGTCGCGAACGCCCGGGAGGCCCTGGAGACGTTCATCGCCGAGGACTGAGATGTACGAGGGCGTCCACGCGCGACCGGACGGGACGAGCACGCTCGCGCGCCAGGCGCTGACCGCCGCCGAGTACGGCTTCGACGGCGTCGTCGTCCGCAACCACGGCGACCGACCGTGCGAGGACGACCTCGAGGACATCGCCGAGACCTACGGCATCGACGTCGTCGACGGCGTCGAAGTCCGGGCCGACGAGCCCTCCCGCGCCAGCGGCTACGTCGGCAACTACCGCGAGGAGAAGACCGTCGTCTGCGTCCACGGCGGCGACGACGCCATGAACCGGTTCGCCGTCGAACAGCCGGCGGTCGACGTGCTCGCCCACCCGATGGACGGCGGCGACTTCAACCACGTCCTGGCCAGGGAGGCCGCGCGAAACGGCGTCCGCGTCGAGTTCTCGCTCGCCCGCGTCCTCCGCGAGGAGGGCGGGACGCGGGTCCGTGCGATTCAGGACCTCCGGAAACTCCGCGAGATGGTCGAGACCTACGACGTGCCCTACGTCGTGAGCGCCGATCCGACCAGCCACCTCCACCTGCGCGCCCCGCGGGACCTCCGCGCCGTGGGGGAAGTGATCGGCTTCACGGGCGAACAGATCGAGCAGGGCCTCGCAGAGTGGGGTCGGCTGGCCGAGCGCAACCGGGAACTGCAGTCCGACGAGTTCGTGGAGCCGGGGGTTCGGCTCGGGGAGTACGACGCGAGTGACGGACGAGACCGCGACGAAACCGAGTGAGTTCGCCGCTCACTCCCCGTCGAGGGACTCGATGTCGATGGTGACCGTCCCGTCGTCGTCGCGGGTGGGCACGCTGGTGTCGGCGACGTTCTCGAGGGCCGTGCCCGCGTGGGAGACGAGCATCTCCAGCAGCGACCTCGTCTCCTCGCTGAGGCCGTCGTCCCCGCGGTCGAGGGCGACGATGGCCGTCGTGGTGGTGTCCGTCTCGCTGACCAGCACGGTCAGGACGCGTTTCACGTCACCGGGGAGGCCCGGGGGCAGCCCCTTCGTGTGCGTGACGACGGCGGCGCGCTCTGTCCCCTCTGCGAGGCCGGCCAGCGCGGCGACGGTCTCCTCGTCCACGCCGGCGATGGTGCTCTCGACGAGCGTGGCGAACCCTCCGCGGCGCTCGACGAACGCGACCTCGTGGAGTCCGACGAGGGTCGCGACCGCCTCGACGCAGAGGGAACTCACTTCCTCGACCGTGGCCGACTCGTTGAGCGCGCGGCCGTAGTGGTTGGTGTCGGCGGCGCGGTTGGCGAAGGTCTCCATCCGGTCGCGCTGGCGCTGGAGTTCGTCCTCCTCGATCCGGCTGCGCGCGTCGTAGATGCCGACGAGAACGCCCGCCAGCGTCCCCGCGGTGACGTTGTCGACGGCGACGTAGGGGGCGGCGCCGAACACGTCGAAGCTCTCGGTGGCGACGTTCAGCGAGAAGAGGATCAGGGCGGTGATGGCCGCGAAGGCGACGGCGCCGCCGACGACCCACGCGCCGACGACGGTGCCGTAGTCGCCGTACTCCTCGGTCCGCGTGACCCAGACGCCGGCGTAGGTGATCGCTGCAGCCATCGCGAAGAAGGGCAGCAGGTCGACGGCGAAGCCGACCGTCGTGGACGTGCGGACGGCGGCGTGGCCGACCTGGACGCCCGCGAGCAGCAGCCCGACCGCGGCGATCGCCGACCCCTGGAGCCGACGTTGCATAGGATCCGATCACCCTCCTGATAGTTGTCTCTATGGGTCGTTCTCGCCGTCGACTCGCGCTCCGAGGGGTTCATTTGGCCGGCGACCCCACTGTGGGGCATGAAGAAGAGCCTCGAAGAACACGCCGCCCGCTTCGACGAGAAGGCCGACGCGTACGACGACGAGGAGAGCGAGGAGTACCGCGCCTGCGCCGGCCTGGTCGTCGAGCACGCCGCGGCGACGGCCGACGACGTGGTCCTCGATCTGGGCACCGGGACCGGCGCGATCGCGCTCCGGATCGCCCCCGACGCCGGCCGGGTGCTCGGCCGGGACATCAGCGACGGGATGCTGGCGCAGGCCCGCGAGAAAGCCGCGGAGCGCGGGATCGAGAACGCGTCCTTCGGGACGGGTCGGTTCCGCGAACCGAACGTCGACGAACCGGTGGACGTGGTGACCTCGAACTTCGCGATGCATCACCTGAGCGACGCCGAGAAGCGCGAGGCCATCGACGTGATCGCCGGCCTCGAACCCGACCGGTTCGTGCTGGGCGACGTGATGTTCTTCGGGGAACCCGACCCCGAAGAGCCGTTCTACAGCCCCGAGGTGGACGACCCGGCGACCGTCGGCGTGCTGGCGGACGCCCTGACGGACGCGGGCTTCTCCCTGACGGCCGTCGAGCGCGTCCACGACCAGGTGGGCGTGCTGGTGGCCGAGCGGGTCCCAGCGGAGGCGGCCGAGCCCGTCGACGCAACGGAGGAGTCGTGAAGCACCTTCCCAAACACCTCCGGCCGCGGTGGCGGTACCTGGCGGTGGCCATCGAGGGGTGGCCCGACGCGGAGTTCGAGCGCGGGGACTTCCAGCGCCACCTCTGGTACGCCGCCCAGAACCTGCTGGGCGACGCGGCCAGCGCGGACGTGGACCTGACGGTGGTCCGGTTCGAGTTCGGCGAGGGCGACGGCTGGGCGGCGGTCCGGACGCGCCGCGACGAGGTCGACAGGGCCCGGGCCGCGGTGGCGAGCGTCGACGCGGTGGACGGCCATCCAGTTGGGGTGCGAGTGGCGGGCGTGAGCGGGACGGTCCGTGCCTGTGAGGAAAAGTATATACGAAACGCTCCGGAATCGACGAAGGAGAGAACGGTCGACTTCGCGGACGCCGAGCGGACCGCAACGGTGCGGGACGGGCGGGTGGACGTGCCGGTCGATTCGGCGTTCGCGGGCGCGACGAAACGCGATTTGTAACCATGCAGGGACAATCACAACAGCAGGCGTACGACCGCGGTATCACCATCTTCTCCCCCGACGGCCGGCTCTACCAGGTCGAGTACGCGCGGGAGGCCGTCAAGCGGGGGACCGCGTCCATCGGCATCCGCGCCGCCGACGGCGTCGTCCTCGCGGTGGACAAGCGCATCCGGTCGCCGCTGATGGAGCGGTCGAGCGTCGAGAAACTCCACAAGGCCGACGATCACATCGGCATCGCCAGCGCCGGCCACGTGGCCGACGCGCGCCAGTTGATCGACTTCGCGCGCCGCAACGCGCAGATCAACCAGCTGCGCTACGGCGAGCCAATCGGCGTCGAGACGCTGACCAAGGAGGTCACCGATCACATCCAGCAGTACACCCAGATCGGCGGCGCCCGCCCGTTCGGCGTCGCGCTGATCGTCGGCGGGATCAACCAGCACGGCGAACCCCGCCTCTACGAGACCGACCCCTCCGGGACGCCCTACGAGTGGAAGGCCCTCGCCGTCGGGGCCGACCGAAGTGAAGTGCGGGACTACCTGGAGGAGCACTACGACGAAGGGATCGACCTAGACGAGGCCGTCGGGCTCGCGCTGGAGGCGCTTGGCTCGGTCAACGACGGCGAACTCCGGCCCGAGGCCGTCGGGCTGGCGACCGTCGGCGTCGAGGACCGGACCTACCGCCGGCTGACCGACGACGAGGTCGAGGACTACCTCCTCGATCTGGAGATGCTCGCGACGGACGACGACAGTGACGCGGACGAGGACGACGAGACGGCGGCAGACGACGCGGCGGGCGACGCCGACGAGGAGTAGCCCGGCACGGGAGCGGCCGCCCGAATCTGGTCAGGCCCGAAGAAATCCCGGCGGGACGCCGGGAAACACCTTTGACCCGGGCCGCACAACCTGCGGGTATGATATCGCTCGACGAGGCGGTGACGGCCCGGCTCGAATCTCACGGGCAGCGATTCGAGGTGTTGGTCGACCCGGACGCGGCGCTGGCGATCAAACGGGGGGAGTTCGACGGCGATCTCGAGGACGTCATCGCCGCGGAGGACGTCTTCGAGAACGCCGACCGCGGGGATCGCCCGCCGGAGGACGCACTCGAGGAAGTGTTCGGAACGACCGACCCCCTGGAGATCATCCCCGACGTCATCCGCGACGGGGAGATCCAGATCACGGCCGAGCAGCGCCGCGAGATGCAGGAACAGAAGCACAAACAGCTCGTCCAGCACATCACCCGCAACGCGGTCAACCCGCAGATGGACGACGCGCCCCACCCGCCCGACCGCATCGAGAGCGCCCTCGAGGAGGCCGGGTTCAAGATCGATCCGATGGAGCCCGTCGAGAACCAGGTCGACGAGGCGCTGGACCTGCTGCGCCCGGTGATCCCCATCCGGTTCGACGAGATGACCGTCGCGGTTCAGGTCCCCCCGGACTACGCCGGATCGGCGCAGGCGCAGATCCGCCAGTTCGGCGACCTCGAACGCGAGGAGTGGCAGTCCGACGGCTCCTGGGTCGGCGTGATCCAGTTCCCCGCCGGGATGCAAAACGAGTTCTACGACGTGGTCAACGAGCACACGAGCGGCGAGGCCGAGACCCGCATCATCTCCGACGAGGACGACATCCAGACGCGCTAGCGACACGACAACTGCCCTGAGATATCACTCGCGACGAACGGCCGCCGTCTCCGTGAACGGTCGGGAACGAGTTGTTAGTTTCATAAACCTTCTACGCGAGTATCCCGATTCGCCGACTGCATCATGTCAACTGATGATAAGGCGGCTGGCACGTCCGCGTGGCTGTACGCGGGCGTCGCGGTCGCCGCCGTCCTGATCGGCGCCGTCCTCGCCCCCCACGCGATGCAGCTCACGCAGGGGATCGGCGGGGGCGCGCCCGACTCGGTCGCGGTGATCTCCGTCGACGGCCCGATCACCAGTTCGACGGCGGACCAGCTGAGCGCGGACCTGCGCGAGGCCCGCCAGAACGAGTCGATACAGGCGGTCGTCCTCCGGGTCGACAGCCCCGGGGGCACCGTCCCCGCGAGCGAGTCGCTCTACCTCGCGGTGAACCGAACCACGGCGGCCGGTATCCCGGTCGTCGCGAGCGTCACCGGCACCGGCGCCTCCGGCGGCTACATGGCGATGCTGCCCGCCAGCGACATCTACGTCACCCCCGGCTCGATGGTCGGGAGCGTCGGCGTGATCGGCACGCAGCCGTCGAGCGCCGGCGGCGGCAGCCAGATCATCTCCGGACCGGACAAGGGCGCCGGCGGCACGCAGGCGGAGTTCCGCGACCGCGTGGAGCTGCTCCGCCAGGAGTTCGTCGGGATGGTCTACGACCACCGCGGCGACCGGCTCGACCTGACGCGCGAGCAGGTCTCCTACGCGAAGGTCTACGCCGGCGCGGAGGCCACCCGCAACGGCGTGGCCGACGAGATCGGGGGCACCGACGCGGCGATCCAGCAGGCGGCCGACGAGGCCGGCCTGGAGGACTACGGCGTCGTCCGGATGGAGCCGCCCGAACAGCCCGGGCTGGGGCTCATCCTGGGCAGCCAGAACGGCACCGGCGACCGGACGGTCGTCGTCGAGGACAGTCCTTTCGACTACGAGGGCGTCCAGACGCCCCAGTACCTGGCGCTGTACGGCACACCGGAGACCGCGGAGACCGGGGAGGTGAGCGCCGATGACTGACCTCTCCCGCCTCGTCGGCGTCTTCGTCGCCGTCCTGGCGCTGGTGCTGGTCGTGGCCGCGGCCGCCCCGCTGCTGGCCTCGCCCGGGGGAGAGGCGAACCCGCAGCCCCAGAACCCGGACGCGTTCCAGCCCGATCGGATCGTCCCCGAGGACGTGAACAGCAGCGGGTCGGTCAAAGTCGACGCGGACGCCGAGGGGCAGGTCGTGCTGATCGACCGCGCCCACGGCAACGACTTCGACCGCGAGGAGATCCAGCCGCTCGTGGAAGCGCTCGTCCGGAACGGCCACGAAGTGCGGTTCCACGGCGGCGGTCCGGGCGGCGCCGGGTCTGCCGGTCCCGGGAGCGAGAGCCCGCTCAACCGGTCGCTGCGCGAGGCCGACGCGTTCGTCGTGATCTCGCCCGACCGGCCCTTCGCGGACCCCGAACGCCGCGGCGTAGCCGACTTCGCCGACCGCGGCGGTCGCCTCGTCATGCTCGGCGAACCCACGTCGTCTGCTCCGACCGTCAGCAGCCTGTTCGGGCCCCCGATGGACCAGTCGGCGACGAGCCAGATGGCGTCGCTGTCCTCCCGGTTCGGCATGGGACTGGGCACCGGCTATCTCTACAACATGTACGAGAACGGGAACAACTTCCAGAACGTCTACGCCACGGCGGCCGGCGAGGGCCCGCTCACCGAGGGCGTCGATCGGGTGCTGTTCGACCGAGCAACCGCCCTCAGCGTCGGCGGCGACGCATCGGTGGCGCTCTCGGCCGGCGACCGGAGCGCGCTGTCGACGACGCGACGACAGGGGGAGTTCCCGGTGGCCGCGACCAGCGGGGACGTGGCACTGATCGGTGACACGTCCTTCCTCACGCCGTCGAACTATCGGGCCGCGGACAACGAAGTGCTGATCGGAAACCTGGCCTCGTTCCTGGTCTCCGGCGACAAGCAGCCGAAACCGGACCCGGCAGGCCCGCAGGGCCCGGGCGTCGGCCCCGGTCCGCAACCGCCGCGCCCGCCGGCGGTCGAGCAGCCGCCGACCAACGAGACGATCCCGATGCCGCCGGGACGGACGCCACCGGGGACGACCGTGACCCCCGCCGCCCCGTAGAACCCGCGATTATCCTTTTTTGAAGCCGACGAGGAAGCCGCCGGAGAAGCCAGCGGTCACCGGCAGCGCAGAGAGCAGGCTCATGATCCAGCCGGGCGCCTCTGCGGCTTCGCTCGCGCCATCGCTCGCCGCCCCCGAGATCGCGCTCCAGTCGACCGTCAGGACGCCCTTCGTCTCGAGGAACTTGAACAGCGCCAGTTCGAGCCCGACGATCACGGCGATGATCTTCGCGATCTTCTTGGCGGCGAACCCGATGATACCCCCGATGACCGCACCACCCCCGACCTCGATGCCGATCTGCTGGGGGTCCAGCCCGGCGATCTGCAGCAACGTTGGGTCTACCATGTCACGTCGAATATCTGAATACGCCGATATAAGGCTTTTGTGCGCGTATCGCCCGCTGACCCAGCGTCTGACGCCGTCCCCGTCGGGGATATCTGGCGGTCGATACGATCCGGAAGAGCGCGGCCGCTCCAGACGTAATCCCGGAGGCAAGGACCGACGGACCGAACCGAAACCGCGGGACGGCGTTCGTCCCTGTGTTTAAATACCACCGAGCCGTACACACTGGTAAGTGACGGCGACACAAACCGAGACGGAGCGAGCGGTCATCGCAAAGCGCGTGGACTCGGGGACGGCCGACACCGGGGAGATACGCGAACTCGCACGAGCGGCCGGCTACGAGGTCGTCGGCGAAGTGACCCAGACCCGGACCGAGGATCCCGCGATGCACTTCGGGGAGGGGAAGGCCGCGACGCTCGCGCGGACGGCCGCCCGCGAGGACGCGACGGTCGTCATCTTCGACAACAAGCTCGGTCCCTACCAGACCTACAACCTCGGGAACGAGCTGCCCGACGACGTGCGAGTGATCGACCGGTTCCGGCTCATCCTCGAGATCTTCGGCCAGCGCGCACAGACCCGGAAGGCCCAGCTACAGGTCGAACTCGCGGAGCTGCGATACGAACTCCCCCGCGCCGAGGCCAAGGCCAGTCTGGCGAAACGCGAGGAACGGCCCGGCTTCATGGGGCTGGGCGAGTACGACGAGAGCCGGGAACGGGACATCAAGGCCCGCATCTCCCGCATCCGGGACGAACTCGAGGACATCGAACAGACCGAGCAACACCGGCGCGAACAGCGCCGTGAGTCGGGGTTCGACCTCGTCGCCATGGCCGGGTACACCAACGCCGGCAAGTCGACCCTCTTGCGCCGGCTGGCGGAGGACCTCGATATCGACGAGAACGAGGAGTTGCATCCGGACCTCGACACGACCGCCGAGAGCGAGGACCGACTGTTCACGACGCTCGGGACGACGACGCGGCGGGCCGACATGGACCGCCGGGACGTGCTCGTCACCGACACGGTCGGGTTCATCACGGACCTGCCCCACTGGCTCGTCGAGTCGTTCAAGTCGACGCTCGACGCCGTCTACCGCGCGGATCTCGTCTTGCTGGTTGTCGACGTGAGCGAACCGACCGAACAGATCCGCGAGAAACTCGTCACCTCCCACGACACGCTCTCGGAGCGCAATCAGGCCCCCATCGTGACGGTGCTGAACAAGATCGACCGGGTCGACGACGAGGAACTCGAGCGCAAACGAGAGGCGCTCTCCGCGCTGGCGCCCGATCCCGTGGCCGTCAGCGCCCGGGACGGCGAGAACGTCGCGGCGCTTCGTGACCGCATCGACCGGGAACTGCCCCCCTTCGAGCGCGAGCGTCTGGTGCTGCCGATGACCGACGAGACGATGAGCGTCGTCTCCTGGATCCACGACCACGCTCGCGTCGACGACGTCGACTACGGCGACCAGGTCGTCATCGAGTTCGAGGCGCGGCCGCGGATCGTCGAACAGTCCAGAGCGAAGGCGGGCGACCTCGTCGCGGCCGAGTCAGCCTAGCAGCTGGGGTGCGAGTTTCGCGACGCGTTTCTCCATCGGCGGGTGCGTGGCGAACAGGATCGACAGCAGGCCGCGCTTCCCGCCGAAGATACAGAGCGCGCCGACGCGGTCGTCCACGTCCGGCGCCTGTTCGTGGTGACCGACCTCGTTGATCTTGACCAGCGCGCGAGCCAGCGCTTCCGGGTCGTCGGTGTAGGCCGCGGCGTCGTCGTCGGCGACGTACTCCCGGTAGCGGGAGATCGCGAGCACGAAGATCATCACGACGGCGTTGACGATGATACTGAGGACCCAGCCGATCAACGATCCGACGATGCTGTCGTCGGCCAGCGCGATCACGAAGAACACGAACATCGAGACGAGCGTCGCCACGGACTGCCCGAGCAACATCACGATGGAGTCACGGTTCTTGACGTGGGCGAGTTCGTGGGCGAGCACGCCCGCGAGTTCGTCGGTCTCCAGCAACTCGAGCAGCGTGTCGGAGACGACCACGACGCCGGCTCCCTTCCGGCCGACGGCGAAGGCGTTGGGCACGCCCATCTGCCCGATCAGCAGTTTCGTGTCCTCGACGCCCATCTCGGCGCAGAGACGGTCGAACTCGGCCGCGATCTCCGGGTACTCCTCGCGCGGAAACTCCTCGCCGCCGACGCTCCGGACGGCCATCCACTTCCCGAACTTGTACTGTCCGGCGACGAACAGCAGGGTGAGTCCGACCAGAATCGGCAGGTCGGCGAGCGGTTCGAGGACGGTCACCAGTCCGGCGTAGAACGCGAACAGGACGACGCCGGAGACGGCCATGCGTACTTTCAGGCCCGGATGTCGCATGAACTGACTGATTGATCGAATGATAAAGACTATACCGTTCGTTTCGGCGACAGGAACGGCGGGTGCCTCAGGCGACGAGCGTGTACCCGAACCAGGCGCCGCCGGCGATCAGCAAGACGCCGACGGCGCGGGCGATCCACTGCCACGTCTCGGGCGGTTCGTCGTCGCCGTACTCGCCGTGTCGATCCGGTGCGCGACCGGCGGTGTACATCCGGACGACGGCACCCGGGAACGCGAGGAAGCCCAGACCGAGAGCGACGCCGAGGACGGCCGCGAGCAACTCGCGCTCGACCATCAGTAGCTACGGAGGCGCTTGATGCGTTCCTCGGTCGAGGGGTGGGTCGACAGCAGGCTCGTGTCGCTGCCGAAGATACAGAGGGCGCTGACGTCCTTGGCCTCGGCGGTGGGTTCGCGCCGCTGGGCGCCCTGGGAGATCTTTTCGAGGGCGCGGGCGAGCGGGTCGCCGCGGCCGATGGCGGTGGCGGCGTCGCGGTCGGCGACGAACTCGCGGTGCCGGGAGATGGCGAAGACGAAGACCATCACCAGCATCTGGGCGATGTTGCTCACGATCATCCCGAGGAAGATGTCGACGAGGTCGTTGTCCCCCGACATGAGCACCGCGAAGTAGGCGGCGAAGCCGATGATCGAGGCGATCCCCTGGCCCAGTTGCATGACGATCGAGTCACGGTTCTGGAGGTGGGCCAGTTCGTGGGCGATGACGCCTTCGAGTTCGTCCCGCTCGAGGATCTGGATCAGTTCGCGGGAGACGGCGACGGTGCCGTTCCCCCGGCGACCCAGCGCGAAGGCGTTCGGGACGCCCATCTCCACGAGGTAGAGTTCGGGCTTGTCAATCCCCATGTCGCGGCTCGTCTGCTCGACGAAGCGGTGGATCTCGGGGTACTGGTCCTCGGGCAGTTCCTGTCCCTTGAGCGACCGGAGGGTGAACCACTTGCTGATCTTGTACTGGACGCCGATGAACACGATGCTCGCACCGATCAGAAGCGGGATCGGTGCCCCGAAGGCCACGTAGAAGAACGTGATGCCGGCGGTGTAGAAGGCAAAGAGGATCGTTCCCACGACCGCCATCCGTACTTTGAGTCCAACGTTGCGCATAGCTATCCCGATAGTTCGTCGTTCTCGAACTTATGTTTCGTGGTTAGGTGCGAGCCACAAAGTTCACAACAACGCGGCCGTGCGGTCGTCTCGATCCCGACGGCCGACTCAGCGTTCGTCCTTCTTTTTCTGAACGACCCGGACGTCCGCGATGGCGGTGTCCGGGTACTGCCCCTCGTCGTCTTTCTCGGCGGCCTTGACCATGTCCCAGACGACGTTGAGGCCGGTCGTCACGCCCTCCAGCGCCTCCATCTCGCAGCCGGTCTTGCCGGTGGTCTCGACGGCGACGGTCGCGACCACGCGGTCCTCGCGGACGTCGAACTCGCAGTCCACGTTCGTGATCGGGATCTGGTGGCACATCGGGATCGTCTCCCAGGTATGTTTGACCGCCTGGATCGCGCCGATCCGGGCCGTGGCCAGCACGTCGCCCTTTTCGACGCGATCCGCGCGGATGGCCTCGATCGTGGCGGGCTGGAGGCGGATCTCGCCACGCGCCACCGCCCGCCTGGCCGAGTCTTGCTTGTCCCCGACGTCCACCATCTGGACCGATCCCTCGTCGTCCGTGTGGGTCAACTCGTCGCTCCCCTCGGCGGCCGTCGCACCGACCTCGTCCAGGGGATCGGCGTCGTCGCTGGCGTCCGATCCGTCCGCCGAATCCTCAGGCATCGCCCTCACCCCACAGGGCCGTCGGGAGCGCGTCGACGAGGTCCGTCGCGACCAGCCCGTGCCCGCGGTCTTCGACCACGATATCGCCGGCCCGTCCGTTGGCGTAGGCGGCGATCGCGGCCGCGTCGACCGGGGCCTGCGTAGCGGCGAGCGCGCCGGCGGCCCCCGCGAGCACGTCGCCCGTTCCACCGACGGTCATCCCGGGGTTCCCGGTCCGGTTGACGCGCGTGGTCTCGCCGTCGCTGACCACGTCGTAGGCGCCCTTGACCAGCAGCGTCGCGTCGAGGTCCGCAGCGAAGTCGGAGACGAGGGCCGCCCGTTCACGCCAGTCGTCGTCGGTCTCGCCGCCCATCTTCCGCAATTCTCCCTGGTGGGGGGTACAGAGGAGCGTCGCGTCGGTGTCGACGTCCGGGACGACCTGGAGGGCGTCGGCGTCCACGACCGCCCGGCCGTCGAACTCGCCCAGGAACTCCTCGACGGCCTCGAGACTCCCTTTCGCGTTCCCCAGTCCCGGCCCGAGGATCACCACGTCGTGTTCGACGGCGCGGTCGAGCAACTGGTCGACGTGGCCGGGTTCGAGCAGATCGCCGGTGAACGGCCGGACGATGATCCCCTCGGAATAGCTCTGGACTTCACGGGCGATCGAGGAGGGGCAGGCCACCCGGACCAGGTCGGCGCCGGCACGGAAGGCGGCCTGGGCGGACAGGGCCGGCGCGCCCGTGTAGGGCCCGCCGCCGATCACGAGTACCTCGCCGTGGTCGCCCTTGTGACTCTGGGGAGCTCGCGACAGGCGCAGCAGGTCGCCGCGCTCGACGAACAGTTCCGCCGCCTCGGGGATGCCGATGTCCGCGACCGTCACGTCGGCCGCCAGGTCCGCGAGTCCCGGCTTGTCGTCGTGGAACGTGACGACGCGATCCGCGTCGACGGCCGCTCCCGCTGCTTCGCCCGTGTCGGCGTCGACACCCGAGGGAACGTCGACGGCGACGACCGTCGCGTCCGCCTCGTTCATCGCCTCGGCCGCCGTGCCCTCGGGTTCGCGGAGGGCTCCCGTGACACCCGTACCGAGCATCGCGTCGACGATCACGTCCGGGTCGTCGAGTTCGAGCCCGGTCGAGTCGCGGACCTCCCGGGCGTCGACCTCGGCGCGCTGCAGGGCCGCCCAGTTCTCCCGGGCGATGTCGGTGGTGATCGTCTCGGCGCGACCGAGCAGGTGGACGGTGACCTCGAACTCCGTCAGGAAGCGAGCAGTGACGAAGGCGTCGCCGCCGTTGTTCCCGCGGCCGGCGACGATCTCGACCGCGTCGCCCGGCTCGGCCACCTCCCGGACCACTCGCGCCACCGCGTTGCCGCTCGACTCCATCAGCTGTTTCCGTGGGACCCCAAGGGCCGCGGCGTTCGCGTCCAGCACGGCCTGGTCCTGTACCCGCATCATGACCCGGGCTTCGGCGGGGCCGCCGATAAGCCTGCGGGACCGACTCTCACAACCTCACCACTTGACGTCGAACCCCTCCAGATCCTCGGGGTCCTCGTACTCCACCGAAACGTCGTCGACGCGGGCGCGTGGACTCCCCTCGTGGCACCACTCGACCATCGACTCGACGTCCTCGGAGGGCCCCTCGAATACGGCCTCGACGCGTCCGTCGCCGAGGTTGCGGACCCAGCCGTCGACGCCCCGCTCCTGGGCCGTGTCGCGCGTGTTCGCGCGGTAGTAGACGCCCTGGACTTTCCCCGTGACGAAGACGTGTGCGCGGACCTCGTCGCTCATACGTTCCCATTGCTCGTCCCCTGGGAAAATACTGATCTCTCGCCGTCCGGTCGCGACGCGATCCACTGCCGGCACCGGTTCCGACGCGGGAACAATGCACTGGGTAAACGTCTGACGTCCGTCGTTTTGCCGCTCCATAATAATGCCCTCCCCGTTCGGAGCGGTCGCCATGCAACGACGAGCCTACCTGACCACGGTAGCGGTCGCGCTCGGAGTGGCCGGCTGTTCCGGGGCCGAATCGACGGAGTCGACGGACACCCAAGACGGATCGAACACAGACTCCGACGCCGGGGCGGGGGAGACCGCGACCATGCGCCAGGACCTGACTGACCCGGCGCCGGACGTTCGGACGGTCACGCTGGTCGAGGAGTGGGCGAACGCCGGCGACGTCAGGCGGAACGCCACGTCGTCGGTCGAGTCCGGGAGCGACGCCGAGATCGGCTACCGGTATCGCGCCTTCGCCCGGAAGAAACGGCTGGACCTCACGATCGACGTCGCCCTGTACGACGGCGACGAGCGTGTCGCGAACGAGACCAGCGAGGTCGAGCGAACCGCCTTCCGGTCCGGCTACGGGACCTGGGAGGGGGCGACGGCAGTCAGCACGTCAGACCTGGACCCTGGAGAGTACCGGGCGGAAGTCACGGTCCGGGACGAACTCTCGGGCCAGGAGTCGAGTGCGACGACGAGTGTCGAGGTGACGGACTGAGACTCAGGCCACGGTTCCGCCGTTGCGGAGGTAGTGGAAGACGTAGGTCTGGACGTAACCGGCGTACTCGCCCCCGAAGGCGTCGCGGATCGCCCGTGAGGTCTCGGCGTAGGAGCCCCGGTCGCAGTCGGGGTAGTACTCCTCGATGGTCGTCCGGATCCAGGTGTCGAGCGGCACGGCTTCGAGGAAGTCGAGCGAGAACAGGAGGACGCAGTCGGCCACCTTCTCGCCGACGCCGACGAATCGCGTGAGGGACTCGCGGGCCGCCTCGTAGGAGAGGTCGCCAGCCTCCTCGGGGCCGGCCTCCCCGCTTTCGACCATCTCCGCGGTCCGCAGCACGTACGGCGCGCGGTAACCCAGGCCTAGATCGCGGAGCTCTGCCTCGCTGGCCCCGGCCAGGGCCGCGGGCGTCGGGTACGCGTGGTACGTCTCTCCGTCGAACGTGATAGGCTCGCCGTACGCCCGGCGCAGCGCCGTCTGCATGGCGTGGATGCGGGCGACGCGCATCTGCGCCGAGCAGATGAAGGAGATCAGGGAGCCAAAGGGCGGGTCGCGGACGATCCGCATCCCCCGATAGGCGTCGAAGGCCGCACGGAGCAGTTCGTCGTCGGGCGCGTCGGCGGCGATCGCCGCCAGGTCGTCGTCGAGGCGGAGCAGTCGCCGGAGGTGGGGGTCGGCGTCGACGTGGGACTCCCATTCGAGCGCGCCCTCGCGCTGTCGCACTCTGCAGACGGCCGGGTCGTCGCGGTCGGTCGGGCGCAGGGTGGTCCAGTACCAGGCGTCGCCTCCGTGGGCGCGGTCGCGTTCGTAGGTCGTCTCGTCCTCGCGCGACCAGAGGTACGACTGGCCGCTCTCGACGGTCGACTGGAGGTCGACGCCGCCGGCGAGTGTCGTCGCGTCGATCCGACCCCGTTGCATCGTCGGACCGCATGCTCCCGAACGTCTTGGGGGTTACGAGATCGGCCCCCGTCGGCGGGGCACAGGCCCGCCGTACCCGGAGAAGGCTCCGCATACCGCGTGAACGGACACCAATCTTCTTACGGTAGGACAGCTAACATCAATCTATGAATTGCAGAGTTGTCGTAGAGGCCGCTGTTCCGGTCTACGACGTCGAAACACCGGACGAGGCGGTCCGGATCGCCATCTCGAAGACGGGGGAGATGCTCAATCCCGATCTCAACTACGTCGAGATCAACATGGGCCAGCGCAGCTGCCCGCACTGTGGGGAGGATCAGGAGCCCGCCTTCATCGCCGCCGACGAGAGCCTGGTCGCCCTCGAACTGGAGATGACCGTCTTCAACGTCGAGCGCGAGGAACACGCCGCCCGGATCGCCCGCAAAGAGATCGGGCAGCGCCTCGAGAACATCCCGCTCGACGTCCTGGAGATCGAGGCCATCGACGAGGAGGGTGAGGAGGAAGCCGAAGACGACACGGTCGAGGACAGCGCCGAGTCGGAGACGACGGCCGAGGAGATCACGTCCGAGGCGGACGCGGGACGGGAGACCGACGAGGAGGGGGAAGTGCTGCCGGAGTTCGAGGAGCTCATCGACGAGTGAGGCGATTTTGGGCCCGACGGAAAGCGGAGATAGAGCAGTCGCTCTGTCGGAGTGCGAGTAGTGAGACGGGGAGAGAACTCAGTCTGCGGCCGCGGGAACGTGCTCGGTCGTCTCTTCCTCGCCGAACGAGGACGTGATGCCGCCGGCCAGCGCGAAGACGGCGTCCTTGTGGTCGTCCTTCGACATGTGGATCGAGGTCGGTCGAACGTTGACACGCTCGTACTCGTCGTGTTCGACCTCGTTACCTGTCGTCTCTTCGTAGTGGTTCTGCACCTGTGCAAGCAGGCCGTGAAGATGGATGAGCTCCTGCTTTTTCATAGTCACCCGTTCGTAAAGTCTGAAGGGTTATAGTACTACTCTGAGTCCCGTTAACACACGGCTCTGCCGTAGCGCCGTCCATACACGGGTTTTCAAGTGTTGGGCAGTCGCCGAGGAACTGGCCGGGAGTTGTTTCATTCCCGACAGGCGCGAAATTTCGGGGTGGTCGGTCTCGCGCGCGCTCGGCTGAAAGGTTTTTGGCTCGGGATTGGCTTGTACCGGTATGGACTACGAGGACCAGCTCGACCGGGCGATGGAACAGACGCCGGACATCGAGGGGAGCAGCGACCGCTTCGACGTGCCGGACCCGGAGGTCCGCCAGGAGGGGAACGTGACGGTCTACGAGAACTTCCAGGACACGACGTCGCGGCTCGGGCGCGAGGACGACCACGTCGTGAAGTCGCTGCAGGGGGAACTCGGGACGAGCGGCCACATCGACGAGAGCGGGCGCGCCCGGCTGACCGGCGAGTTCAGCGAGCGCCGCATCCAGGAGGCACTCGACGACTACGTCGAGGAGTACGTCCGCTGTTCGGAGTGTGGCCTCCCCGACACGCGGCTCGAACGCGAGCGGGGGGCGCTGGTGCTCAGGTGCGAGGCCTGCGGCGCGATCTCGTCGACGAGCGGCTAGCTCAACGTCTTCAGCGTCTCCAGATCGTGTTCCGTTCGCGTGAACTCCGCGAGCCGCCGGCTCGCGTGACAGTTCGGGCAGTGAAAGGTCCGCTTGTGCGAGGGCAGATCCCCAGGGGCCGACTCCCAGTCTTTCCGACACTCCGGGCAGAGCAACCGGACGTAGGTCTCGGTCATGTGAGCACTGTTGACACGCGGCAGGGACAAAAAGGTTCCCGCCAGTTCGGAGATCCGTTCCGAGCGCCCGATCAGGCGGCCGAGGCGTCGTGTTCGGCCTCGAGGAGTTCCTTGTACCGGTTCCGGATGGTGACCTCGGAGATGTTCGCGACCTCCGAGACCGCCGACTGGGTCACCTTCTCGTTGGTGAGCAGCGAGGCGGCGTAGACCGCTGCCGCGGCGAGGCCGACCGGCGACTTGCCGGACAGCAGCCCGGTGTCACGGGCGCTCTCGAGCAGTTCCCGGGCCCGGCGCTCGGTCTCGTCGGAGAGGTCGAGGTCCGAGGCGAAGCGGGGAACGTAGCTCTCGGGGTCTGCGGGCTGGATCTCCAGGTTCAGCTCGCGGACGATGTACCGGTAGGTCCGGGTCATCTCCATCTCGCCGACGCGGGAGACGGCGATCATCTCGTCGATGCTGCGCGGCGTGTTGGCCTGTCGCGCCGCGGCGTACAGCGAGGCCGTCCCGACGCCCTCGATGGAGCGGCCGGGGAGGAGGTCCTCGTCGAGCGCGCGGCGGTAGATGACGCTGGCCGTCTCGCGGACGTTCTTCGGGAGGCCGAGCGCGGAGGCCATGCGGTCGATCTCACCGAGGGCCTGCTTGAGGTTGCGCTCCTTGGAGTCTCGCGTCCGGAACCGCTCGTTCCAGGTCCGCAGTCGCTGCATCTTCTCGCGCTGGCTGGAGTTCAGCGACCGGCCGTAGGCGTCCTTGTTCTGCCAGCCGATGTTCGTCGAGAGGCCCTTGTCGTGCATCATGTTCGTCGTGGGCGCGCCCACGCGGGACTTCTCGTCGCGTTCGCTCGCGTCGAACGCGCGCCACTCGGGCCCGCGATCGATCTCGTTTTCCTCGACGACCAGGCCGCAGGCCTGGCACACCGTCTCACCGTGTTCCGAGTCGGTCACCAGCGAGCCGCTGCACTCCGGGCAGGTCGTCGTCGATTCGGTCTCCGTCTCGGTCTCCGCCTCGCCGTCGATCTCCTGTTCTGTGCGTTCGTTCGATATCGTCCGGGTTGTAATGTCGCTCATGGGGGGTGGATTTCCGTGTTGCCGGTGGCGAAAGCCATAAGAAATTACCGGCTTCAGCTAACTCTTTGTAAGTGCGTAAGGCATAAAAGGCTTTCGCTAATCAGGGCTGAAACGACGGCACGAAGACAGCCGCTACCACGCCACAGTCCTTCGGTTTTCACAGCTTACTGGCTATAACCGATTAATACCATCAAGATATATGCCACGGAGCACAGAGAACCGCACATGGTCGACACTGGACTCGCTCTCGGCGTGACCGTGCTCACCCTCGCCGCGTTCACTGCCCTCGGCGTCTGGTTCAGCCGAGGGCACGTGCGATCGGTCGAGGACTTCGTCAGCGCCCGCGACTCCGCGGGCGGGGGCACCCTCACCGCGACGCTGATCGCCTCGAGCATGGGGGCGTGGATCCTGCTTAGCCCCGCCGAGGTCGGGACATCGCTCGGACTGACCGCGGTCGTCGGGTACGGGATCGGCAGCGCGGTTCCGATGGCCCTCTACGCCGTCCTCGGCCCGCGGATCCGGACGCTGATGCCCGCCGGCCACTCGCTCACGGAGTACGCACACGCCCGCTACGGGCCGTTCATGCACGGCTACGTCCTGCTCGTCAGCGCGAGCTACATGTTCATCTTCCTGGCCGCCGAACTGACCGGGATCACCACGGCACTCGGCCTCGTCGCCGACGTGCCCCGCTGGGCGACCGCCGGCCTCGTGGGCGCGTTCGTCCTCGTCTACACCGCCTACGGCGGCCTCCGGGCGAGCATCGTCACCGACACCGTGCAGACGCTGCTCATCCTCCCGTTGCTGGTCGTCGGGTTCGCCGGCGCCGTACTCGCACTCGGTGGGACGGGGCAGATCCACGAACAGGTCCTCGCCGCGAACCCCGCGCTGCTGGACCCCGGCTTCGGCACCGGACTGGCGGCGGGCTTCACCTTCGTCCTGGCCATCCTCGGCGCGGAGATGCTCAACCAGGCGTGGTGGCAGCGCATCTTCGCCGCCAGCGACGGCGCGACCCTCCGGCGCTCTTTCGCCGTCACCGCCGTCGCGGTCGTCCCGATGGTCGTCGCCGCCGGCCTGTTCGGCCTCGTCGCCACGGGCCTGGGACTCGTCGGCGAGGGCCAGGCCAGCGTCGCCTTCTTCCTCGTCGTCGACGCCGCCTTCCCCGAGTGGATCACGCTCTCCGTCGTCGTCCTCGCCACCCTCCTGGTCATGAGCACGACCGACACGCTGTTCAACGCGCTGTCGAGCCTCGTGACCGCCGACCTCCCCCGGTTGCTCGACGACCCCGACCGGCGGACGCTGACGCTCGGCGCGCGTCTCCTGACGGTCGCCGTCGCCCTCGGCTCCGTCTACGTCGCGCTCGCCGCCCGGAGCGTCCTCGCCCTGTTCCTGCTCGCCGACCTGCTCGCAGCCGCGACCTTCGTCCCGCTGCTGGCCGGCCTCTACTCCCGTCGCGTCACCGAACTCGGCGTCCTCGCCGCCGCTGTCGTCGGGCTGGCGGTCGGCGCCGCCTTCTTCCCGGACACGAACGCGGCGCTCGCCGGCCTCCTGGGTGCCGCCCGTCTCCCCGCGCCGAGCCTGCTCTACGCCTTCGTCGGCGCGGTCGCCTGCTCCGCCGGACTGACGGCGCTCGCCGCCGGGATCGGTGCGGCCAGGGGCCGGTCCTACGAGTTCGACCGCCTGGAGCGCGACGTGACGCGACTCGGTGACGCGCCCGCGGCGACCGACGGTGGCCGCGACGACACGGAGCCGGAGGTGAGCGACCGATGACCGCGCTCGGGCCGACGGCGTTCGCCGTCGTGGTCTGGGGCGCGCTGGCGCTGGTGGGACTGGTCTTCGCCTACGAACTGTACGCGGTCTACAGCGAGTTCCGGGCGGCGTCGGCGACCGACGACGGAGATCGCTAACCCCGACTCAGACGGTGAAGAGGTGGCCCTCCTCGGGGACGTCGAACAGGCCGATCCGCGCCCCCGCGTCCAGCCAGGCGTGACCGTAGGAGAAGGCCGCCAGCGCGTTGACGGGGTCGTCGTCGGCCCGGAAGTGGCGGCCGTCCTCCAGGTACGAGCGGGCCATCTCCTCGCACTCGGCGGCGGCCTCGCCCAGCGGCGATTCGGGCGGCGCCGTCACTTCGGCGGCCTCGAGCGCCTCGGCCAGCAGGTCCTCGTAGCGGTCGGTCTTCTCGTCCAGGTCGGCGGCCATGTCCCACCCGTTCGCCCGGTCGGCCCTAAGCGTGTCGACGCGGTCCGGCGGCTGCGGGGTCCCTCTCGACGGTTCGGGACAGCGCAGGGTTAATACGCCGTCCGCGACTATCCTCTCACATGACTGACGACGCCGCCGAACATCGAAGACTCATCATCGCTGGCACGGGCATCGCTGGCCTGTCGGCTGCCATCTACGCGGGCCGATCGAACAACGACCCGCTCGTCCTCGAGGGCGACGAACCGGGCGGCCAGCTCACCCTCACCACTGACGTGGCGAACTACCCCGGCTTCCCGGACGGCATCAGCGGCCCCGATCTGGTCAACAACATGAAAGAGCAGGCCAAGCAGTTCGGCGCTGACATCGAACACGGGATCGTCACCGAACTGGACGACTCCGAGCGCCCCTTCCGCGTCGAACTCCGGGACGGGACGGTCTACACCTGCGACGCCTTCATCGCTGCTTCGGGTGCCAGCGCCCGGACGCTCGGCATCCCCGGCGAGGACGAACTCATGGGCTACGGGGTCTCGACCTGTGCCACCTGCGACGGCGCGTTCTTCCGCGACGAGGACATGCTCGTCATCGGCGGCGGCGACGCGGCCATGGAGGAGGCCAATTTCCTCACCAAGTTCGCCGACACGGTGTACATCGCCCACCGCCGCGAGGAGTTCCGCGCCGAGGACTACTGGATCGACCGCATCGAGGAGAAAGTCGCGGCCGGTGACGTGAAACTCCTGAAGAACACCGAGGCAATGGAGATCCACGGCTCCGAGGAAGACGGCGTCGACTACGTCGATCTGGTCCGCCACCCCGAGGGCCACCCCACCGACAAACTCGACGACCCCGAGACCGAGCAGATGCAACTCGACGTGGGTGCGGTCTTCCTCGCCATCGGTCACACGCCCAACACCGACTACCTCGAAGACACGGGCGTCGAACTGGACGACACCGGCTACCTCCGCACGCAGGGCGGCCGCGACGGCGGCCAGACGAAAACTGCCGTCGAAGGCATCTTCGGGGCCGGCGACGTGGTCGACCACCACTACCAGCAGGCCGCCACCGCGGGCGGAATGGGGGTAAAGGCCGCGCTGGACGCCGACGAGTACCTCGAAGACGCGGTGACCGCAGAGGCCGCCGAGAGTGAGGGCGTCGGCGCGGAAGCCGACGACTGAGGATCGACGGCCGCGCGAGCCTGGACCGTTTTACACTCGCTCTCGCTCGGAGAGCAGCGCGTATCCGAACCAGGCCCCGACGCCGGCGGCCAGCGCGATCCCGAGCCGGATGCCGGTGAGTATCGGACCGAAGCTCAGTCCCTGGAACCGATCCACCGGCGGCAGGAGAGAGAGGGTCACGAGCAGGTACAGCGCAGTCGCCGCACCGAGCCACAGCAGGAGCGACCGTCGGTCCAGTCGTTCGCCACGGTTCCGCCGGAGCCAGACCACCGCGCCGAGTGACAGCGCGAGGACGACCGCGCCGGGGGCCTGCGTCGCGAGGAAGCGCCCGAGGAACCGCGGGACGGTCACCGACGCGATGGCGAGCGTCGCGAGCGGTCCAGCCCACCCACCCGACGGTGCGAACGCGAGGTAGAAGTCCTCCTCGGGGAGCGACGGCGGATCGGTCGCGTTCCCCGTCAGTGTCAGGGTCCTGCCCTCGACGGTCCCGGCGGAGCCGACGGCGCTCTCCACGTCGTTGGCCAGCGTCGTATTCGGGGGGCCCACGATCCGGAGTCGATCGACGTCGACGTACCACCCGTTCCCGCGGCCGTCGGTGTGGAACTCGTCGACGAGGAGGACGCCGGCGGGGGTCTCCCGCCCCACCGTCGGTTCGCGGAACACGACCGTGATCACGGACTTGTTGGCGGAAAGGGATCGGAGTCGTATCTCCTCGTCGCTGTTGTCGTCTGCGGCGTCAGCCATCTCCCGAGCGATGGTCCGACGCAGACGCCGGTCCGTGGCGAGTGCCGAGGGGTCACGGAACGACTCGTTTCGGTCGGTTTCGGCGGCCTCGCCGCCGTACCGTTCCGGGACGCGGTCCTCGAATCGACTCGTAACGGTCCACGTCGCGCTCCCGTTGGAGTGGACCCGAACGTCGGCGGTGCTGTCGGTCACGTCGAGGGCGACGCCGTGGCGGTGGGCGCTCCACTCCAGCCCCTCCTGACAGGGCCGACAGACCGACTCCGGTGGCGGGGCGGCCGTGGCGGGGACCACTGCGAGGAGGGCCAGGGCCAGCAGGAGGGAGCAGGCGAGCGCCCGGGTGGCGGGGGACACGAGTTCGTGCGTCGACACGAACCCCGCCGGCAAGTAGATTGTCCCACCGGTGTCGTCAGATCCCCGGGTCGCGATCGTCGGTTCCGCCCGGCCCACTCTGCTGGCGGTCCGGCAGTGGCTGGGTCAGTTCGACGTAGAGCCACGCCACGGTGACAGCGAGCGTCAGTCCCGTGAGGAGCAGGGTTCCGATCACGGTTCAGAGTCACCGGGTCACCGCAAAAGCCTCGCTATGAGCGATATTGAGCCGTCCGTAGCGATCAGAGCCGACCGGACGGCTCCGGACGGTCGCCGGCCCCGTCGCGCACCCAACAGATGCATTAGGCGGGTCGGCGAAGGACGGGCATGGCAAATCAGGACACCGCGACGCTCACGATCGAATCCGACGACGGCAGCGTGGACGAACTCGAGGTTCCGACAGGCCTGCTCGACATGCTCCGCGAGAGCGACGAGAGCGACCCCCAGATCGTCGGGGACATCGCCATGATCGGCCTGGCACAGCGCATCCACGGCGCGATCCACCACGCCCAGGGCGAACCGGGGCCGGAGATCGAGGCCGCCGAGGACGTGACGATGGACCTGTTCGAGGAGCGCTTCGGTCAGAGCTTCGCGGACATGACCGGCCACGACCACTGAGCGGCCCGGACTACCGAGTCGCCGGGCCGACCGGCCGCGCTTTTCACTCGACCGTCCACTGCAGCAGCGCGCCCTCGTCCAGTCGCTCCACCGTCTCGAGTTCCAGTTCGGGGAACTCGTCGGTGAAGCCGTCGCCGTCGGCGAGCGTCGGGGCGTCCCGGCCGCCGATCACTCTCGGGCCGACGAACGCTGAGAGTTCGTCGACCAGCCCGTCCCGGAAGAGCGAGAAGATGAGTTCGCCGCCGCCCTCGACCATGAGCTGCTCGACGCCCTCGCCTTCGAGTTTCCCGAGCGCCGTCGTCAGATTCACCTGGTCGTCCCCCGTGGCGATCACGGTCGCGCCCGCCGCCTCCATCTGCTCGACGAAGTCGTTCGGCGCGGCGCGGCTGACCAGCAGGTAGGTGTGAGCGGCGGCGTCCAGAACCGACGCGTCCGGCGGTGTTCGGACCCGGGAGTCGGCGACGACCCGGGCCGGGTTCGCCGACTCGCCACGCTCTTCGCGTTCCCGGCGGCGCTGCCCGCTCTTGACGGTCAGCGACGGGTCGTCGGCCAGCACCGTGCCGACGCCGACCATGACGGCGTCGCTGTCGGCCCGCAACCGGTCGACCCGGTCGAAGTCGTCCGGGCCGCTGATCTCGATCTGGGTCCGCTCCCGGGAGGAGAGCTTCCCGTCGGCACTCATCGCCGCGTTGACGACCACGCGCATACCCGGCGTTTCGGGCTGAGAACCAACCGTCTTACGGATGCCCGATCCCCGCACGGGCGCCCACGACACGATTTTTATCCCACCCTCCCGAAGGGCGGCTATGGAGTTAGAGGATCATGCCGAGGATCTCGCCTCCGACCTCGGCGTCGACAAAGAGGAGGTCAAATCCGACCTGGAGAACCTGGTGAGCTACAGCGTGCCGATCGACGAGGCCAAACAGAGCCTCCGGCGCAAATACGGCGACGGGTCGAGCGGGTCGACCGGCGCGCCGAGCGCCGTCTCGATCGCCGACGTGTCCACCGGCGACTCGAACGTCACCGTCACCGCGCGCGTGCTGACCGTCGGGAAGCGCCCGATCCACTACCGCGGCGAGGACCACGTCATCTTCGAGGGTGAACTCGCCGACGAGACCGGCAAGATCTCCTACACCGCCTGGGAGGACTTCGCCCTCGAACCCGGCGAGACCGTCGAACTCGGCAACGCCGGCGTCCGCGAGTGGGAGGGTAACCCCGAACTCAATCTCGGTGAGAGCACCTCCGTCTCCCGCGTCGACGAGGCTCTCGACGTCGACTACCCGGTCGGCGGCGACAGGGGTTTGGCCGACCTCTCACCCGGCGACCGCGGCGTGGACGTCGAGGTCCGGGTGATCGAGTGCGAGCGCAAGACCATCGACGGCCGCGACGGCGAGACCGAGATCCTCAGCGGGACGCTGGCAGACGAGACCGCCCGCCTGCCCTTCACCGACTGGGAGCCACGGGCCGAACTGGAAGACGGCGCGTCGGTCCGCGTCGAGAACGTCTACGTCCGGGAGTTCCGGGGCGTCCCGTCGGTGAACCTCTCGGAGTTCTCGCGGGCCAGCACGCTAGAGACCGCGGTCCAGGCCCGGGACGAACCCGAGCGATTGCCGATCCGCGAGGCCGTCGAGCGCGGCGGGGCCTACGACGTCGAACTCGTCGGCAACGTCATCTCGATCCGGGACGGCTCGGGACTCATCGAACGCTGTCCCGACTGCGGCCGCGTCATCCAGAAGGGACAGTGCCGCAGCCACGGCGCCGTCGAGGGCGAGGACGACCTCCGGACGAAGGCCATCCTCGACGACGGAACCGGGACCGTCACCGCCGTCCTGGACGCCGAGTTGACGGCCCAGGTCTACGGTGGCGGGCTCGAGGAGGCCAAAGACCACGCCCGCGACGAGATGGACCAGTCGGTGGTCGCCGAGGCCATCGCCGAGAAAGTGGTGGGGTACGAGTACGCGGTCCGGGGCTCGCTGTCGGTCGACGAGTACGGCGCGAACCTGGACGCCACCTCGTTCGCCCGGAGCGCTGACGAACCGGCGGATCGAGCGCGTGACCTGCTCGCGGAGGTGGACGGATGAGTACCAACGGCGACGACTCCGACCAGGGCGGCGCGGGCCGCCGCGAGGTCGCCTACCGCATCTTCGCCGCCGAGTACGACGACGCGGACTTCTCGTACTCGGAGAGCGACGAGGAGCGGGCGCCGAACTACGTGGTCACGCCGAGCGGCGCGCGGGTCAACCGCCTGTTCGTCGTCGGCGTGCTCACGGAGGTCGAGCAGGTCAACGACGACGTGCTCCGGGCCCGGATCGTCGACCCGACCGGCGCGTTCGTGGCCTACGCCGGGCAGTACCAGCCCGACGAGATGGCCTTCCTCGATAGAACTGAGCCGCCGACGTTCGTCGCACTCACGGGGAAAGCCCGGACTTTCCAGCCGGACGACGCCGATACCGTCTACACCTCGGTCCGCCCCGAGAGCATCAACGAGGTCGACGCGGAGACCCGCGACCGGTGGACGGTCGCCACGGCGGAGCAGACCCTCGACCGCGTCGCCACGATGGCCGGCGCACTCGGCCGCGAGGAGCGCGGTGACGACCTCCGCGACGCGCTCGTGGCCTCGGGCGTCGACGAGGGACTGGCCGCCGGGACCGCACTGGCCCTGGACCACTACGGGACGACGCCGACGTACCTCGACGCGCTCCGCGAGACCGCGCTGGACGCGGCCCGCGTCGTCGCCGGCGAGATCGACGAGGTCGATTCGCTGGTCACCGATCCCGACACCGAGGGGAGCGTCACCGTCGCGGACCTCGACGGTCTGGACGTGTCGGCCGCCGAGACGGCGACCCAGTCCTCCGAGACCGCCGACCCCGAAGCGAGCGCGCCGAGCGCAAACGTGGGGACTGGAGAAGCGGAATCGACGGACGACGAATCCTCCGCGACAGACACCGACTCGGCCGTGGGCGACGCCGATGCAACTGCGACCGACGCAACGGCCGCCAGTGTCGACGACACGGAGTCGGAACCCGAGCCGGTCACCGGCGATGCGGGGACCGAGACTCCGGGCGTGGAAACCGACGAGGAACCGGCGACGACGGACGCCGGGACCGAACCGTCGGACTCTCCCGAACCCGGGGACACGACGACGGAGTCCGAGGAGACGGACGCCGAACCGGAACCGGTCGACGAGGCGGACGACATCGGTGACTTCGAGCCGAGCGGCGGCGCTGCCGAGGAGTCCGGCGACGCCGACGACGACGTCGGCGACTTCGATCCGGGCGAGTTCGACCTGGACGACGAGGAACGCGAGGAGATCGAGGAGGAGTTCGGCACGGACTTCTCGACCGGCACGGAAGTGGGTGAACCCGGCGAGGCCGACATCGAGACGCCCGATCCGGAACCGGAAGCGACCGACTCCGACGACGGTGCAGCGGAGCCCGTCGAAACCGAATCCTCCGAGGCCGAGACGGCGGATCCCGAACCAGCGGCGGAGACTGTGGCCGAGGAATCGGCGGCCGACGCCGAGCCCGACGACGAAGCCGGGGCCGACGAGCCCGCAGAGGACGTCGACCTCGAAGACGCCGTGATGGACGCGATGCGTGACCTCGACGACGGCGACGGCGCGGACCGGGAGGCGCTGCTCGACCGGGTCGCTGACGAGACGGGGAGCGACCCCGCGGACGTCGAGGCGGCCGTGCAGGACGCACTGATGGGCGGGCGCTGTTACGAGCCCGACGAGGCGACGCTCAAGCCGATCTGATGGCGGTGGAACCGGTGCCCGGTGAGGCGGCGGCGGTCGCCGACCTGCCCGACGGTCGGGCGCTGGTGCTCGCCGACTTCCACGCCGGCCTCGAAGCCGCCCTGCGCTACGAGGGCGTCGAACTCCGGAGTCAGGCGCCCGAACGCCGCGAAAAGGTTCGGGAGTTGCTCGACCGGACGGACGCAGACCGGCTGGTGGTCCTGGGGGACCTGTGCCACGCCATCGGCGGGCCCAGCGGGACAGAACGCGAGGAGATCGAGACCTTACTGGACGGCCTCGACCTGCCCGTCACCGTCGTCAAGGGCAACCACGACGGTGACATCGAGGACCTGCTGGACGAACGGGAGCACGTCACCCTCACGCCGGGGCACGGGGTCCGCCTCGGCGAGGTGGGCTTCGTCCACGGCCACACCTGGCCCGCCCCCGACGTGCTCGCTGCGGACGTCGTCTGTACGGGTCACGAACATCCGATGGTCCGGCTGGAAGACGAGGTGGGTGGGGCCCGCGCGGAACGCGCCTGGTTACGCGGACGCCTCGACCCCGACCCGTTCGAGGACTTTCACGGCACGGACCTCGACGTCGACGGCGAACTCGTCGTCTTCCCGGCGTTCAACGACCTCACGGGCGGGACGTGGGTCAACGTCGCCGGCCAGGAGTTTCTCGCCCCGTTCCTGCCGGACGGGCTGGAGGGCGGCGAAGCCTACCTCCTCGACGGCACGCGACTCGGTGACTATCGACGGGTCTGACCGCTGACCGGTGACCTTAATCGGATCGATCCACTAGGGGTTCCGATGGCAGAGACGGGGTCTGCGGCGGCCTTCGCCGAACTCGGGTCGGCCGTGCGTGCGGCGCTCTCCGAACGGGGTTTCTCCACGCCCACGGAGCCACAGCGCCGGGCGATCCCGCCCCTCGTCGACGGCGACCACGGACTCATCGTGGCCCCCACGGGAACGGGAAAGACCGAGACCGCCATGCTCCCGGTGTTCGATGCCCTCGAAGGCACCGACCGGTTCGGTATCGGAGCGCTGTACGTGACGCCCCTTCGCGCGCTCAACCGGGACATGCGCGACCGACTGGAGTGGTGGGGCGAGACGCTCGATCTCGAAGTCGACGTGCGTCACGGCGACACCACGGACTACCAGCGCCAGAAGCAGGCCGAGAATCCCCCGGACATTCTGGTGACGACGCCCGAGACGCTGCAGGCGATGCTGACGGGGTCGAAACTCAGAGTTGCCCTCGAAGGCATCGAGCACGTCGTGGTCGACGAGGTCCACGAACTGGCCGCGTCCAAGCGCGGGGCGCAGATGACGATCGGGCTGGAGCGGTTGCGGGAGGTGTCGGGCCCCTTCCAGCGGATCGGACTGTCGGCGACCGTGGGTGATCCGGCCGAAGTGGGCAAGTTCCTCACCGGGGACCGGGGCTGCGAGATCGTCGAGGTCGACGTCGGCAGCGAGTTAGACATCGCGGTCCGGGAGCCGACGGTGACCGACGAGGACGCGCGGCTGGCCGAGGAGCTGATGACCGACGTGACGGTGGCCAGCCAGGTCCGGGTGATCGACGAGATCGTCTCCACGCACGAGTCGACGCTCGTGTTCGTCAACACCCGGCAAACGGCGGAGGGGCTAGGCTCGCGGTTCAAGGAACTCGGGACCGACATCGAGGTCCACCACGGGTCGCTCTCGAAGGAGGCCCGGATCGAGGTCGAAGACCGGTTCAAGGCCGGCGACCTCTCCGGGCTGCTCTGTACCTCCTCGATGGAACTGGGGATCGACGTGGGGAGCATCGACCACGTCGTCCAGTACCAGAGCCCGCGGCAGGTGTCGCGGCTCCTGCAGCGAGTGGGACGGGCCGGGCACAGCCGCGACGAGATCTCTTCGGGCACGGTGATCACCACCCGTCCCGACGACACGTTCGAGGCGCTCGCGATAGCCCGCCAGGCCGAGGTCGGCGAGGTCGAGCCGGCGAACATCCACCACGGCAGCCTCGACACCGTCGCCAACCAGCTCGCCGGCCTGATCATGGACTTCGGCGAGATCGGGGCGATGGAGGCCTACGAGATCGTCACTCGCGCGTACCCGTTCCGCGATCTGGGGGCCGAGGAGTTCAAGCAGGTGGTGCGCGAGATGGCCGAGAACCGCGTGGTCTGGCTCGAAGAGCGCGAGGACCGCATCGAGAAGCGCCGCGGCACCTGGCAGTACTTCTATCACAACCTCTCGATGATCCCCGACGAGGCGACCTACGAGGTCAGCGACGTCGCCAGCGGGCGGCAGGTCGGGACCCTCGACGAGAAGTTCGTCGTCAACTTCGCCCAACCCGGCGAGATCTTCATCCAGGGCGGCGAGATGTGGCGCATCACGGAGGTCGACGAAGAGGAGGAGGAAGTCCTCGTCTCACCGGTCGAGGACCCTGCCGGCGAGGTCCCCTCCTGGGTCGGCCAGGAGATCCCGGTCCCGTACGACGTCGCCCAGGAGGTCGGCGAGATCCGCGACGTGGGCGCGAACCAACTCGACGGCGGCGCCGACACCGACGCCGTGGCCCGCGACCTCGCTCGCCGGTATCCGGCCGACGAGTACACGATCGGCGAGGCGCTCGATCAACTCGACAGACAGGACGGGCCGGTCCCCTCCGGTGACCGCATCCTCGTCGAGTTCCACGGCCGCGAAGTCGTCCTCAACGCCCACTTCGGGCACACGATCAACGAGACGCTGGGCCGGGTGCTCTCGGCCCTGCTGGGCCAGCGCACCGGATCGTCGGTCGGGATGGAGATCGACCCCTACCGGATCGAACTGGAGGTGCCCAGCGGGATCACGGTCAACGACGTGCTCGCGACGATCGAGGAGACCGAACCCGAACACGTCGCGGGCATCGTCGAACTCTCGCTGAAGAACGCCGACGCGCTGAAGTTCAAACTCGCGCAGGTCGCCGCGAAGTTCGGCGCGCTCAAGAGCTACCAGCGCGGGTCCAGCGGCGGGTTCGGCAAGCGCCGCCTGCTTGAGGCCCTCGAGGATACGCCGGTCTACGACGAGGCGCTGCGCGAACTCCTCCACGAGGAACTGGCCGTCGAGGCCGCCAGCGACGTCCTCGCCGCGATCCACGCCGGCGAGATCGAGATCGTCACCACGGCCGAGCGCACGCCGGTCGGCCTGGGCGGCCGCTCCTCCGGACAGGAACTGCTCTCCCCGGAGAACGCCGACGCGAGCGTCATCGAGACCGTCCGCGAGCGGATCGAGGGCGACCGCGTCCTCCTCTTCTGTCTCCACTGTCAGGACTGGGAGACCAAACGCCAGGTCTCGCGCGTCTCCGACCAGCCGGAGTGCCCGAAGTGCGGCTCGACTCGCGTCGCCGCGCTCAACCCCTGGGCCGACGAGGTCGTGACGGCCGTGAAGTCGGGGGAGAAGGACGAGGAACAGGAGAAACAGACCCGTCGCGCCTATCAGGCCGCGAACCTCGTCCAGAGCCACGGCAAACAGGCCGTGATCGCACTGGCCGCCCGCGGCGTCGGCCCGCACAACGCCGCCCGGATCATCGCCAAGCTCCGCGAGGACGAAAACGAGTTCTACCGCGACATCCTCGCCCAGGAGCGCCAGTACGCCCGGACGCAGTCGTTCTGGGACTGATCGTTCGGGCGGCGGCGATCGCTCTCACCGGAGCGCATGCCGGGGAAGTACTTACACGAATCGACGTGGAACCGGCGACCGGCAGGACTGCGTATCGCACGACCACGACCCGCCGGGTTCGGTCGGTGCGGAACCCGGCGGCGGCCCACGACTCTGACCGATGAGTTCCGAAACACGGACGGAGGAACCCGAGACGGCCGACGCTGACGCCGACGCCGAATCCGCCGGGGAAACGCAACGGCAGCCACATCAGGAGCGACGCTTGGAGCGAAAGCGCGAGCAGGCGCGCCAGCGGGACCTCACCGAGGAGGCCCGTCTGGAGGTCGAGGAGGCCGACGAGACGGTATCGCTGAAGGTGTTCCGCTACGATCCGGAGGTCGCGGGCAAGCAGGAGCCGCGGTTCGACACCTTCCGCGTCCCCTTCGAGCGCGGGATGACGGTGCTGGACGCGCTCATCTACGCGCGCGATCACTTCGACTCCAGTCTCACCTTCCGTCACTCCTGTCAGCAGGCGATCTGCGGCTCCGACGCTTTCTTCGTCAACGGCCGGCAATTACTGGGCTGCCAGACGCAGATCAGCGACCTCGACGAGCCGATCCGGATCGAGCCGCTGCCGTACTACGACGTGCTGAAAGACCTCGTCGTCGACCTGGACGACTTCTACGAGGAGATGCGATCGATGGACCCGTATCTCCAGCCCGACGACGATCCACCGGGCGAGCTCGCGGAGCGACGGCAAAGCAGGCAGAACCGCGAGGACATCAAGATGTCGACGCGCTGTATCTGGTGTGCCTCCTGTATGTCCTCCTGTAGCATCTACGGGCAGGGCGAGGAGTACGTCGGGCCCGCGGCGATCAACGTCGCCTACCGGTTCGCGGTGGACGAGCGCGAGCCGGCGGAAGTGACCGCGGAGCGGATCCAACGCATCGACGAGGAAGACGGCGTCTGGCGCTGTCAGACCCAGTTCTCCTGTACCGAGGTGTGCCCGAAAGACATCCCGCTGACCCAGGAGATCCAGGACATGAAACGCGAAGCGGTCAAGCGAAACCTCAAGTTCTGGTAGGCCGACACTGCCGCGCATGGACTTCGAGGTGATCCAGGGCGACGTCGCGGCCCAGGAGGCCGACGCGCTCGTCAACGCGGCCAACACGGGATTGCGAATGGGTTCGGGCGTCGCGGGTGCGCTCCGGCGAGCGGCCGGCGACGAGTTGAACGACGAGGCCGTCGCGAAGGGACCGGTCGACCTGGGCGCGGTGGCGACGACCGACGCCTACGACCTCGACGCCGAGTGGGTGATCCACGCCGCCGCGATGCCAGCGGGGGGACAGGCCACGGGCGATTCGATCCGCGACGCGACCCGGAATACGCTCCACGAGGCCGACGCGCTGGACTGCGACTCACTCGTGATCCCGGCGCTCGGCACGGGCGTCGCGGGGTTTCCCCTCCGGGACGGCGCCGCGATCATCTGCGAGGAGATCGATGCCTTCGAGCCGTCGTCGCTCTCTGACGTCCGGGTGATCGCCTACAGTGACGAGGACTTCGAGACGTTTCGGGCCGTCGCGGACGAGATCCGGTGAGTCACTCCGAATCGCCCGTCAACGTCATGTCGTCGCACGGGTAACACTGGGGCATGAACAGACGAACGGCGCTGGCGACCGTCGGGGGCGCGCTCGCACTCCCGCTCGCAGGGTGTGTCGTCGGGGGCGAACCCGTGGCGGGGACGGCCGCCCTCGACGGGCCGGAGCGCGAGGTCGACGAGGCGGAGACGCACCTGCTGTTCTCCCGCGACGGCGACCGCGCCGCGACGATTAGCTTCCTTCCGCGGGGCTACGACCCCGAGGCAGGGGAGGGTCGGTTCCGGCTCTCCATCGCCCACGCGCAGGGATTGCGGGCGGACAGGCTCCGCTACAGGATCCGGACGTCGACCGGGGCGTCCGGCACGCCGGCCGATGTCTTCCTGCAGCGTCCCAGCGGCGACTCGTGGCCGCCGATCACCTTCCGGCAGGCGGAGGCCCCCTCCCGGACGCTCGTCGAGGTCCCGGATCTGGGTCGGCAGGGCGCGGGGACGGTCACGCTCTCCTTCGTCGTCGACACCGCCGCGGACGTGTCGGAACTCGATGTCGTCGTCGACGCGCTCGCGACGTTCACGGGATTCGGCGTCGGGCGGTTCCGGGCGCAGGGATCGATCGAGCACCGGTTCGAAGGCGCGCTCTGACCGGCCGTCGCGCTACTGGTGGCCCGAGACGGGTACCGGCTCGTAGGGCTCCTCCAGCCACTCGACGTCGCTCTCGTCGAGGTCCACGTCGAGGGCCTCGACGGCCTGTTCGAGGTGTTCGAGGCTCGTCGTGCCGACGATGGGGGCGTCGACCCACTCCTTGTCGAGTACCCAGGCGAGCGCGACCTGCGCCATCGTCAGGTCGTACTCGTCGGCCAGTTCCTGCACGCGGCGGTTGATCTCCGGCCCGCCGCCCTCCATGTAGGGGTGGTCGTAGAGATACTCCTCGCTCTCGCCCCGGGTCGTGGCGTCGACGTCCTCGTGGGGTCGGGTCAGGTAGCCCCGCGCCATCGGACTCCACGGGATGACGCCGATCCCCTCGTTCTGGCAGAAGGGGAGCATCTCGCGCTCTTCCTCGCGATAGACGAGGTTGTAGTGGTTCTGCATCGTGGCGAACCGGTCCAGACCCAGTTCGTCGCTGGTGTGCAGCGCGTCGGCGAACTGGTGGGTCCACATCGAACTCCCGCCGACGTACCGGGTCTTCCCCCGCCGGACCGCGTCGTCGAGCGCCCGCATGGTCTGCTCGATCGGCGTGTCGTAATCCCACCGGTGAATCTGGTAGAGGTCGACGGTGTCCATCCCTAACCTGTCGAGGCTGGCGTCGAGTTCCTGCTCGATCGTCTTCCGGGAGAGCCCGCCCGAGTTGGGGTCGTCCTCGTCCATCTGGAAGAAGACCTTCGTGGCGACGACCGATTCCTCGCGGCGGCCGTCGAGGGCGTCCCCGAGGACGCGCTCTGACTCGCCCGTCGAGTACATGTTGGCCGTGTCGAAGAAGTTGATTCCGAGGTCGATCGCCCGGTCGATGATCTCGTGGGCCTCGTCTCCTTCGAGCACCCAGTCGCGCCAGTCGGGGTCGCCGAAACTCATACAGCCGAGACAGAGGCGGCTGACCTCCATGCCAGTGGATCCGAGGGTCGTGTACTCCATGGCGGTGGGTGGGGTGGCCGCTCCAAAAAGTTACCTCGATGCGGCGCCCTCGGTCAGAGACTCTCCACGTCCAGCCGCCGGGTGTACCACCGCGCCAGCCAGTACAGCCCGACGGCCATCGCGGCGTAGACGCCGACCAGCGCGTAGGTGGTCGTGGTCGCGCTGTCGACGGCGAGTTTCGCCACCGTCGTCGCGGGGTGTTCGGGCAGGAACACCGCAGAGGCGAACAGGGCGAGCACGCCGATGGAGTAGAGCAACTGCGCGCTCTTGCGCTCGCCCATCACGAGGCCGAGCGTCACGCCGATCACGACGACGATGGCCGCCATCGCGCCGACGGTGACGAGGAGCCACGGGACGTTCGCGACCGAGATCCCGTTGAAGGACAGCAGCACGATCCACAGGAGCGCCTGCACGGGCGCGAGCGCGGCCATCGCCGCGGCCTTCCCGTCCACGATGTCCACGAGGTCGACCGGCGCGACCCGCAACAGGTCGAGCGTGCCGCGCTCTATCTCCTCCGTGATCGCGTCCACCGCGACCGAGCCGCTGATGAACGGCGGCAGGAAGAGCAGCAGGGGTAACAGGATCGTGTAGGTGAACCCGAAGTAGGGGCTGGCCGAGGCGTCCTCTGGCAGGGGGACCGGCGGGTTGGAGAGGAACTGGACCCGGAGGTTCCGCTGCTGGCGTTCGAGCGTCCGGAGCGTCTCCCGGATCTGGACGACGATCAGCGTCGTCTGGATCGAGCCGTCGGGGGCCGTCGCGCTGACGGCGATGCGACTGTCCGCCCCTCTCGTCGCTACCATCACTGCGTCTACCTGGCCTCGCTGGAACGCCTCGAACGCGGTCGCGTTGGTGGCGTAGAGCGTCGCCTCCGCGCCCTCGCTCTCGTGGACGGCTCTGAGCAGGCTCTCGTTGGCCTCGCCCGTGACGCCGACGTCGACGTCGCCCGACGCGGTCGCGCCCGGGTCGTACAGCGAGGTGAGGCCGACGACCAGGAAGGAGGAGAACGCGGCGACGAACAGCTGGATCAGCAGGGCGAGGACGATTGTTTTCTCGCGGGAGAGCGACGCCAGATCCCGTCGCGCGATGGCGACGCGCGGATCAGACGAGGCCACTGATACTCACCACCGTGTAGTTGTAGGCGAAGTGAACCGTCATCGCCACCGCGAGGGCGGCGATATAGGCGCGCTTCGTCCGGCTCGCGCCGATCGCCGAGATGGCGCCCGTGACCGCGTGGAGCGCGAGCGGTGCCAGCAGCAGGCCGAGCACGATCGGCACCGACGGGACGCCCGTCCCCGTCGCGAACACCGCCTGACTGGCGGGGACCTGCTCGGGCAACCCGACGAGCTGGACGATCAGCATGAACTTCTCGGCGACGAAGAAGCCGAGGCCGCTGAAGGCCCCGATCACGACCGCGGGCCATAGCCCCTCTCCGAAGCGCCGGTGGGCGTAGCCCGCGTAGACGTGCAGGCTCTTCGCGATCTCCTCGATCACGACGACGACGGCGAGCACCATCGAGATCGAGATCTCGATCGGGAAGACCTGGGTCAGCATGTACAACACCGCGACGCCCAGGAGTTCGGCCACCAGGACGAACGGGATCAACACGGCCGTCGTCACCGCGACCGACCACTTTCCATGTACTCTCGCCGCCAGCGCGTCGAGTGCCTTCAGCGGGATCGACCGCTGGGTGAACATATCCTCCTCGCGGTAGATGCCAGCGCCGAGGGCGAAGAAGACGACAGCGGTCAACAGGGGCGGGAGCGTCGAGAACGCGACCTCGCTCAGGCCGATGGCCTGGCCCTGCAGGTTGCGGACGACGATCGTGAGCGGCGAGATCAGCGCGATGGCCCCCACGTCGGTGAAGATGGCCGGGACGAACGCGTAGGTCGTCAGCGACACCGTCACCGTCACCGTCACGAAGGTGAGCTCCTTGAACGAGCGAGCGAACATCGCGCCGAGGAAGGTCGCCGAGAGGAACAAGACGGCGATGGGCAGGACGGCGAGCACGGAGACGCCGACCGAGACCGGATCGACGGCGGGCAGCTCCAGCGCGGCGGCGATCACCGCTGCGATGCCGACCGCCGCCCCGAGGTACGGGAGGGTCTTCCCGCCGATGATGTCGAACCGGGAGACGGGCGCGACGAGGAGCAACTCGCCCCGGCGGTTGAGTCGCTCCGAGAGGATCGTGCTCCCGTAGGCCTGGATGATGAAGTTCAGCGGCAGGACGAACAGGAAGGCGAGCACGAGCGACTCGAACGGGAACGGCGGCGAGATGTCCGATGGCGTGCCCGAGGCGTTGCCGCCGGTGAACTGCCCGGTGATACCACCGACACCGCCGGTACCGCCGGCCGCGCCGTCCAGGTCGCCGCCGGTCCCGGCCGAGCCGTCGCCGCTCCCGGCCGTCCCGTTCCCGTCGCTGGTGCCGCCGTCGTCGCTGCCGCTGTCTGTGGTCTGCCCGTCGGTCCCGTCGTCCCCGGCGTCGGGGCCCTGCGCCTCGCCGACGATTTCCCGGACCTGCGTGCGCTCGGCGTAGCCCAGCGAGACGAGGACGGGGAACGCGGCGGTCTGGTTCTCCTCGTTCGCCATCAGTCGGTTGTTGTACTCCCGGACGGTCGAACGCAGTTCCGTCTGGGCGGCACCGCCCTTGGCCGTCGCCGCGCGCTGGATCACGAGCCCGTCGATCCGGAGATCGATCTCCTCGCCCAGTTCGGCCTCTGGGTCGCGGACCGCGAAGGTCGGATCGTCAGCGACGACGGCGCGGTAGGGACTGTCTTCCGTGACGCCGACCCGGTAGATGCCGCTGTCGACGGCGACGCCCGAGGTCGCGGCGTAGGGCGCGGCCAGTCCCATCGCCAGCAGCGCGAGCGCGCCGACGATGACGGTCCGCCGGTCGACGCCCCCGGCGTTCTTGGTCACTTCCCAGCGAGCGATCCGCAGCAGTTTCCGCGGATTCACGTCTCGGCCTCCGACTCGGCCAGGTCCAGGAACACCTCTTCGAGGCTGGACTCCTCGGTCCGGATGTCGACCACGCTCCCGTCGGCGTCCTGCGCGGCCGTCCGCGTGCGCTCGACGGCGTCCATCGACTCGACGATCGTCCGGTGGCGGCCGTTCTCCCGGACGCTACCGGGGACTTCGACGGTCGTGAAGACGTGGTACTCGGTCTCGCCGTGTTCGGCCTGTAGCTCCTCGAGGGGCCCCTGGGCGACGACCCGCCCCTCGTTCATGATGGCGACCCGGTCGCAGATGCTCTCGACGTGGTAGAGGTTGTGGGCGCTGAAGACGATGGTCTTGCCCTCGGCGGCCAGGTCGCTGGTGAAGTCGATGACGTAGTTCGTGGTGAGGGGATCCAGTCCGCTCGCGGGTTCGTCGTAGACCAGCACGTCGGGGTCGTTGATCAGCGAGCGAGCGATGGCGACCTTCCGCTTCATGCCCTTGGACATGTCGCCGAGCTGCCTATCCCTGTGTTCCAGGTCGAGTTCGTCCAGCGTGTCGTGGATGCGCCGGTCGGCCACGCCCTTCGGGACGTCGTAGAGGTCGGCGAAGAAGTGCAGGTAGGAGAGGGGCGTCATCTCCTCGTACAGCGGCGATTCCTCGGGGAGAAAGCCCAGTCGGCGACGCATTTCCGTGGTGCCGGCGTCCAGGCCGGCGACGGAGACGTCGCCGGCGGTCGGTTCGAGCAGGCCGGCGAGCATCTTCAGCGTCGTGGTCTTGCCCGCCCCGTTTGGGCCGATGATGCCGAACACCTCGCCGGCGTCCACGTCGAACGTGCTCCCTTCGACGGCGGTAAACCCGCCGTACTCCTTCCGGAGGTCCCGGACCTCGATCATTCGCGTTCGTGTAACGAAGCCCACACCGTATACGTTGGGTCCCGATTATCAGACGCGGGAAAACGGACTGCAGGAATGATGCGACGAACGCAGATCCGGAGAACGGGCCGTTACTGTTTCGCGACGCGTGCGCTCGCTACCTGATGAATGTCCTCGCCGATGCCTTCGCCGTCGCAGTCGTCGGTCGGGCAGCGATAGTGCCACCCGTCCGTCGTGGCCGAGCGCTCCGTGAAGCGCTCGCCGCAGTTGTCACAGAACAACTGGCCCTCGGAACACGTGTCGAGGTGGAGGTCGAGTTCGAGTTCCGTGGCGAAGGTCCGCTTGCAGTTCCTGCAGGTGTGAGCCATACTAGACACAATTCAAATCGAACCTTATATCTGCACCGGAACGTTCACGCCCCCGGGTTTGACGCTATCGACAGCATAAACCCCACAGCGGGCGCAGGGACGCCGGTGCCAGTCCGGAGAGCCCGCCCCGTTCGGCCGACTTCAGGACCCCGCAACCACTCACTACGAGCAATTATGCAGTGCTTTCCCACGGGGGTTGTGGCCGTTTCACATTCACCCGCTGACAGGTGCGGTCGACGGCGAGTCGAGTCGGCGCTCACTGCCCGGGCCGGTCGACGTCCCGGACCTCGAACCGGGCGCCGCCGAGCGAGCCCTCGGTGGCCCGGAGCGACCAGCCGTGGGCGTCGGCGATGTCCCGGACGATGACCAGTCCGAGGCCGGTCCCGTCGCTGGCGGTCGAGTACCCCGAATCGAACACCCGATCGCGGTCCTCCGGCGGGATGCCGTCGCCGTCGTCCTCGACGTAGAACCCGGAGCCATCGCCGTCCTCCGCTCCGTCGATCGGGCCGACGGTCAGGGTGACCTCGCGGCCACCGTGGTCGACGGCGTTGCGGACGAGGTTCTCGAGGAGCGAGGCCAGCCGATCACGGTCGGCCAGCAGCGACCCGAGGCCCGCTTCGACCTGCAGGGTCGCGTCGTAGGTCTCCACGTTCTTCCAGGCGCGCCGGACCGCCGCCGCCAGGTCGAGAGGCTCCTGCTCGCCGGCGGTCTGTCCGTCCCGGGCCAGCGTCAGCAGGTCGTCGATCAGCCGCTCCATCCTGAGCGCCGATCGCTCGATGGCGTCGAGATCGGCCTCGTCGTCGCGCTCGCGGGCGACCTCGACTCGACCGAGGATGACGTTCAGGGGATTGCGAAGGTCGTGGGAGACGACGCCCGCGAACCGATCGAGGCGCTCGTTCTGCCGGCGCAACTGCTGTTCGCGGGCCTTCCGCTGGGAGATGTCCCGCACCACGCCCGCGGTGCCGCGGAACTCACCGTCTGAACACAGGAGCGCCATGTTGTCCTCGCAGGGGATGTGCTCGCCGTCTTCGGTCAGCGCCTCCATCTCGAAGGTGGCCCGCGTCCGGTCTCCGCTCTCCAGCAACTCCGCGATGAGCGCGGTGGCGGTCTCGACGTCCTGCTCGCGCATCACCTTGCTGACGTGCTCGCCGAGCAACTCCGACTCGTCGTAGCCCGTCACCGACAGCAGGGCGTCGTTGACGAACGTGATCCGTCCCTCCTCGTCGAGCGTGTAGACGGCGTCGCCGACCGCCTCGACGATCGTCTGGTACTGGACGAGTTCCTCCTCGCGGGCCAGCCGGTCGCTGATGTCGCGGGCGACGCCGGCGATGGCGACGGTGTCGCCGTCTTCGCCGGTCAGTGGCGCGCCCCGGAACTCGAAGGGGAGCCGGTCGCCGTCCTCGGTGATGACCTCGGACTCGATCACGCTGCTGCCCGTCTCGACGGCGGTTCGGACCTGGCCCACGGCGTCGTCGTAGTACTCCGTCGGGATCAGGTCCCGGACCTCCATCTCCGCGAGTTCGGCGTCGGTATACCCCGTCACCGCACAGAGCTGATCGTTCCACCGGAGCAACTCGCCCTCGAGCGAGAACACGAAGATGACGTCCTCCAGCGTGTCGAGGATCGTCTCGATGAACTCCTTGGTCTCGGCGAGTTCCCGTTCCTGGCGGCGGCGTTCGGTCACGTCCCTGACCGAGCCGAGGACCGCCCACTCGCCGTCGTAGGTCGTCGACTGGACGCTGAACTCCAGGTGTCTGGTCTCGCCGTCGGCCGTGACGATCTTGGCCTCGTAGGTGTTCGGCGCGTTCTCGCCGCGGCGGCGGCGCGCCCCGAAGGCCTTCACCCGTTCGCGGTCGTCGGGGTGGACGAGCTCCCAGATCTCCATCTCGTACAGTTCGTCGGCTTCGTACCCCGTGATCTCGGTGATCCGGTCGTTGACGAACAGGAACCGCGAGTCCTGGTAGATGTAGATGCCGTCGTGGCTGCGCTCGACCAGGATCCGGTAGCGCGCCTCGCGCTCCCGAAGTTCCTGCTCGGTGTCCCAGGCGTCGATGCCGGCCTCGATCGCCGCGCCGAGGTTCTCGACGGCCTCGTCCGCGTCCCGCCTGACGTAGTCGGTCACGCCCGCCCCGATGGCCGCGCTCGCCACCCGGTCGTCGGACTGGTCGGTCACCATGATGACCGGGAACTCCGGATACTCGTCCCGGATCCGCTGGATCAGCGTGACGCCGTCGGACTCCGGGAGCTCGTAGGCCGTGACCAGACAGTCCACGTCCGGCAGCCGCGACACGGCCTCCGCGGCGCTGGTGACGGTCTCCACGGACACCGCTCCGTGCCGGGAGCACTGCGCCGTCGATCGGTCCAGCAGCCGCGGATCGGTCCCGACGCCGAGGACCGAACGCGACCCCTCAGAGGCGGCGTTCATGGCGTTCGGATTGCTACACGAATACTTTAATCTTTAACGTAAAACTATCGAAACCTTCCGGCCAGAATCGAGCGGCGGTCGCGCCGACGAATCGACCGTCGAAATCGCAGCAAAATCGCGGACGAGATTGGGCCGGCTGGCCTCAGAGGATGTCTTCGACGTGGTCGGCGACTTCCTCGGGGGTGTCGCCGACGGGGGTGCCGGCGTTCTCCAGCGCGTCGATCTTCGATTGCGCGGTCCCGGTCCCGCTCCCGGAGACGATGGCACCGGCGTGGCCCATCCGCTTGCCCGGCGGGGCCGTCCGGCCGGCGATGAAGCCGACGACGGGCGTGTCCATGTTGGCGGCGATGTACTGGGCCGCCTCCTCCTCGTCCTCGCCGCCGATCTCGCCGCACATGACGACGGCGTGGGTGTCGGGATCGTTCTCGAACAGTTCGAGGGCGTCGATGAAGTCCGTCCCGATGATCGGGTCGCCGCCGATGCCGATGGCGGTGGTCTGGCCGATCCCTCGTTCGGTCAGGCTGTCGACGACCTGGTAGGTGAGCGTCCCCGACCGGGAGACGAACCCGACGTTGCCCTCCGAGAAGATGTTGCCCGGCAGGATGCCGAGTTTGGCGACGCCGGGGGTGATGACGCCGGGGCAGTTCGGGCCGACGAGGTGCGTGTCGGTCTCCTGCAGTTTGCGGTAGACCTTGCTCATGTCCTGTGTCGGGATGCCCTCGGTGATCGTCACCACGAGATCGACCGGGGCGTCGAGCGCCTCGAAGCAGGCGTCGCCCGCGAACGCGGGCGGGACGAAGACGACGGCCGCGTTGGCGTCCTCCTCGCGGGCCGCCTTGTCGACCGTGTCGTAGACGGGGACGCCGGCGACCTCCTGGCCGCCCTTGCCGGGGACCGCGCCGGCGACGACGTTCGTCCCGTAGTCGAGCATCTGTTCGGTGTGGAACTTCCCTTCTCCGCCCGTGATGCCCTGCACCACGACGCGGGTGTCTTCGTCTACTAGAACGCTCATGCTGAATCCTCCTCCGCGTACTGGACCGCGCGCTGGACGGCGTCCTCCAGCGTCTTCTCGACGGTCACCAGATCCGTGTTCAGAATCTCCATGCCCTCCTCGGCGTTGGTCCCGGCGAGTCGGACGACGACCCGCTTGGGAATCTCGTCGAAGGCCTCCAGGGCCTCGTTGATCCCCTGGGCGACCTCGTCGCCGCGGGTGATCCCGCCGAAGATGTTGAAGACGACGGCGTCGACGTTCTCGTCTGAGAAGACCATGTCCAGGGCGTTCGTGACGCGCTCGGCCTTCGCGCCGCCGCCGATGTCGAGGAAGTTGGCGGGTTCGCCGCCGTAGTGGTCGACCAGGTCCAGCGTCGTCATCACCAGTCCGGCGCCGTTGCCGATGATGCCGACGTTCCCGTCGAGGCGGACGTAGTCGAAGCCGTAGTCGTTGGCCTTGGCCTCGAGGTCGTCCTCGGCGGCGTCCTCCTGCATCTCGGCGAGTTCGGGCTGGCGGAAGAGGGCGTCGCCGTCGATGTTCATGACCGCGTCGGCGGCGATGACCTCGTCGTCGGCCGTGACCATGAGGGGGTTGATCTCGGCGTCGGCGCCGTCCTTGTCCTCCCAGAGGTCGTAAAGCGTCGAGAGCACGCCGGCCACGTCGTTGGCGACCTCGCGGTCGACGCCGGCGTCGTAGACGGCCTTCCGGGCCTGGTAGGGGTGCATGCCGAACGCGGGATCGACGTGTTCCCGCGCGATGGCGTCGGGGTCCTCGGCGGCGACCTCTTCGATGTTGACGCCGCCCCGGGTCGAGACCATGGCGACGGGCTCGCCCTCCCCGCGGTCCATCGTCACGCCGACGTACAGTTCGTTCGTGAAGTCGACGGCCTCCTCGACCAGCACGCGGTCGACGTGGTAGCCCTTGAGGTCCATGCCGAGGATGTTCTCGGCCGCCTCGCGGGCCTCCGCGGCGTCGTCGACCAGTTCGATCCCGCCGGCTTTGCCGCGCCCGCCGACCTGTACCTGCGCCTTGATCGCGACCGGGTAGCCGATGTCGTCGGCCGCCGCGACCGCCTCGTCGACGGTCTCGGCGAGCTTCGCGTCCGGGGTGGGGATGCCCGCGTCCGCGAAGACCCGTTTCGCCTGGTACTCGTGGAGCTTCATTACCAATCCGAATGGGCGCCCGCGACGCGCTTAAATCCACCCGGTCCGTGCCCGGTTTGCAGTCGAATCGACAGGTCTACGCAGCGCGTCCGTCCGGTTTCAACCGTATTATTCGACGTAATGTCCACTTTCGAATGCGATAATTTGAACCGAAGATTCAATACGAACTAACCGGACGCTACACCTGTTGGCACGTAACAGTGCCACACCCACCATCCCCACCCCGTTTCCCACCCGTCTTCTCGCCCGCCGACTCCAAGGCCGGGCGAGGCTTTCAGTGACCGTCGCGAGTGTAACAATCCGGACAGCGCGGATAGCCCAGTGGCCCGTACGAGACGTCCGTCGAGCGTTCGCTCGCGCCGCAGTACCTGCACGTGAAATACGACACGCGGTCGTCAGACTCGGTCCCACCCGTCGCTTTCGATGGTCGTGTTGCTGGCACGTCTGATCCCCATCGGACTACATGGACTCCAGACGGTTAGTTAATGGCTGCCTACGCCGCCGTCGTGAGCGCGGTCACAGCTCTCCCGCCATCTGTTTTTCGCGCATCACCCTGTAGAGGAGGTACCCGAGACTGACGATGGCCGCGATGACCGCGAGCAGGAGGGTGACCCAGCCACCGACGAAGCCCAGGGGCCCGAGCAGGTCGGTGTAGCGAAAGAGGCCGTTGAACGCGAACGCCACGGCGCCGACTGCGCCGTTGACCGCGCCGACGGTCATCGGCTGGGGCCACCGGATGTAGACGACCCCCATGAGCGCGAGGACGAGCCCGAGCCCAAGCAGCCCCTGCGAGCGATTCGTCTCCGTCCCGACGCTCGGCCGCTCGAAGGCCCGGACGTGGTAGCGCTCGCTCCCGTCCTCGATGCGGTAGACGTTGCCCGCGATGCCGACCGCCTGTTCCTCGTCGACGAACGCGAACTCCTCTGGGCGGTTCTCGTTCCCGTGGAAGACCGTCCGCCCCGAGTCGGCGGCGCGAGCCTCGTCGAGCAGTTCCTGCGCCCGCGGCGACAGCTCGGCGTACGTGTAGTTCGCCGCGGGTGTCCCGTCGTAGTCTTCGAGCACCCGGACCTCGTTGACCTCGTCCGGGTTCTGGAAGACGAGCAACGGGTTCGCGAGCAACAGTGCTGCGACGACGAGGAGACCCAGCCCGAGCACCCGACGGTCGTCCATTCTCGTTCCCACAAATTCAAGTCCGCCGACGTAAGTGTTTCGTGAACCCCTCAGACGGCCGTTGACGGGGGTCGTGCGACACTGTCACAACCGAGGCGAAGGAGTTAAATATGCTCCTGCTTGTTCTATATAAGAACGATGGTTCGTCCGAGTCGCCAGCGGGAGCGTGAGCAGGATCAAGCGACTGAAAAGGAGACCGGGGAGGACGAGGAGATGCAGAGCTGTCCGGAGTGTGAGTCGGCAAACCTGGTGTCCAGCGCAGACGGGGGTGAGATCGTCTGCGAGGACTGCGGCCTGGTGATCGAGGAGGAGAACATCGACCGGGGGCCGGAGTGGCGCGCGTTCAACCACAGCGAGCGACAGAGCAAGTCCCGCGTGGGCGCGCCGACGACACAGACGATGCACGACAAGGGGCTGACGACCCAGATCGACTGGAAGGACAAGGACGCCTACGGCCAGTCCCTGTCCTCGGAGAAGCGGAGCCAGATGCACCGGCTCCGGAAGTGGCAGGAGCGCATCCGGACGAAAGACGCCGGCGAACGCAACCTGCAGTTCGCCCTCTCCGAGATCGACCGGATGGCGTCGGCCCTCGGTGTGCCGCGCTCGGTCCGGGAGGTCGCCTCGGTGATCTATCGGCGCGCGCTCAACGAGGACCTCATCCGCGGCCGCTCGATCGAGGGCGTCGCGACCTCGTGTCTGTACGCCGCCTGCCGCCAGGAGGGCATCCCGCGCTCCCTCGAGGAAGTCTCGGACGTCTCCCGCGTCGACCAGAAGGAGATCGGCCGGACTTACCGCTACGTCGCCCAGGAACTCAGCCTGAAGATGGAGCCGGTCGACCCCAAGCAGTACGTCCCGCGCTTCGCCTCGGACCTGAACCTCTCGGAGGAGGTCCAGTCCAAGGCCAACGAGATCATCGACGAGACCGCGGAGAAGGGCCTGCTCTCGGGGAAGTCTCCGACGGGCTACGCCGCCGCGGCCATCTACGCCGCCTCGTTGCTCTGCAACGAGAAGAAGACCCAGCGCGAGGTCGCAGACGTCGCCCAGGTCACCGAGGTCACCATCCGGAATCGCTACCAGGAACAGATCGAAGCCATCGGCGTCCGCTGACGCCGCCGATTCTCAGTCGGCCGTCGAAACGTCCTCCGCCGCGGGTTCCGCGTCGGCCTCGGTCGCCTCACCGCCGACGACGGCGTCGACCGCGCGCCAGTTGAGCGCGATCAGGCCGAACCCGACCTTCGCGACCACGTCGATGTAGGTCACGACCAGCGCCTGCGTCTCCAGGTCCATCGCCCCGATCCCGCTCGGCGCGAGGATCCAGATGACGGGATAGACGAGCCACAGGACGGCGACGAAGTTCAGCAGCGTCCGGTGGATCCCGGCGGTCCCCTCGTCGCGCTCGCGGACCGCGTCGGTAACCGGGCCGTAGAGCAGCCAGAGCACGCGGCCGAAGGTCAGCCCGCCGACGGCGAACAGCGTCCACTTCGCGGGCCCGGAGACGATCGCACCGGCCAGGCCGAAGAGGATGGTCGCAGCCTGGAAGCCGACCAGTTCCCAGAGCCGTCGGCCGCTCGCCCCGGCGATAATCGCCAGGAAGGCCACGTGCATCGGGGTGGTCAGCAGCCAGTCCACGTACCGGACGACGTACACCGTGTGGCCGTTGCTCCCGGAGACCGTCCCGAAGCCGACCGTCAACAGCGCGTAGGCGACGGTGGCGATACCGCCGACGCCCACGAGGAGCCAGTCCTCGCGGGCCGTTTCGCCGGGGACGCGCCACAGCGCGTACCCCATCGCGAGCGTTCCGCCGATCATGCCGAGGGTTCCGAGCTGGAACCAGAGTGTGATGTTCTGCATGGTCAGTCGTCAGTCGTCGCGGGGGACTCAGACGGCCCCGCGGCCGCGTCGATCGCGTCCGTCTCGAATCGGTCGAGGAGGTTCGACAGTTCGCGGGCCCGGGACTGCAGCGCCTCGGCGTTGCCCGCGACCGCGTCGATCGAGTCGGTCTGTTCGTCGGCCGCCCCCGCGACCGTGTCTGCCTCGGTGGCGGTCTGCTGGCTGATCGCCGTCAGGTGGTCGATGGTCTCCATCACCTCCTGGGCGCCACGGGCCTGTTCGGCCGTGGCGTCGTCGATCTCCTGGATCCCCCGGTCGAGTTCCTCCGTGTGCTCGACGATGGTCTCGAGCGCGTCGACCGCGTCTCCGACCGTCTCGACGCCGTCGGAGATCCGCTCCTGGGTCCGTTCCATCGTCTCGACGGTGTCGCCCGCCTGGGCCTGGACGCGTTCGATCCGCCCTTCGATGTCCTGGGCCGCCTCTTTCGTCTCCTCGGCGAGCTGTTTGACCTCGTCGGCGACGACCGCGAAGCCCTCGCCGGCCTCGCCCGCGCGGGCGGCCTCGATCGAGGCGTTCAGCGCGAGCATGTTCGTCTGCTCGACGATGTTCGAGATGACGCCGACGATCTCGCCGATCTCCGCGAGTTCGGCGTCCAGTGCGTCGATCTCCTCGACGGTGCGGTCGGTCTCCTCCTCGATCTCGTTCATCCCCGCGATGGCGTCCTGTGCGGCCTCGCGCCCGGTTTCGCCCACGTCGGCCGCTTTCCGGGAGGTCTCGGCGACCTCCTGGGCCGAGGAGGCGACCTCTTCGGCGGTCGCGGAGAGGTTCTCCATCTCCCCGGCGGCGTCCTGCAGGGAGTCGTGCTGCTCGCTCGCGCCGTCGTAGATCTCCCGGATCGAGTTCCGGACCCGCTGACTCGCCTCCTCGACGTCGGCCGCACTCGCGTCGACCTCCTCGCTCGATCGGAGGACGTTCTCGGCGAAGTCCTGCGTGTTGGCCACCGTGGCTTCCAGGTCCGCGATCGCCTCGTTGATGGCCCGTCCGATGTCGGCCATCGCCTCGTTGTCGACGTCGGCGTCGGCCCGCGCGGTGAGGTCCCCGGCGGCGACGGCCTCCAGCACGTCGCCGTACTCCTCGGCCTTCCGCTCGAGTTTCTCGTTCAGCGCGGTGGCCTCTTCGCGTTCGCGCTCTGCGGTCTCCCGGGCCGACTCCGCGTCACGTTTTGCCGACTCGGCCTCCTCGCGGGCCTGCTCGGTCTCGCTGATCTTCGTCCGGAGGGACTGGCGCATCCGATCGATGGAGTCGTAGAGGCTGCCGATCTCGTCGTCCCGGGTGGACGCGAGGTCCACGTCGAGGTCGCCGGCGGCCATCGCCTCGGCGCGGCCTGCGAGTCGGCGCAGGGAGATCGCCGTCCCGCTGCCGATCGTCACGCCGACCAGTCCGAGGTTGATCACCGCGAGCAGGATCAGCCCGATCAGGTCGGAGCTGATCTGGTCACCGAGCGCGTAGGCCTGTGCGGTCGGACTGTGGACCATCGCGGTCCAGTCACGGCTCGACATCCCGGCCATCCCCATGACGATCTCTTCCCCGTGCATCTCCGTCTCCATGAACTGACCCTCGCCCTCGCCGCCCTGGTGCGATTCGAGGATCATCGAGGCGTTCGGGTGGGCGACGTACTGCCCGTCGCTGTTCACGACGACGGTCGTCAAGCCGTCGCTCCCTGTCAGCGACGCCGTGCGACTCGACAGGTCGATCATGTAGACCAGTGCCCTGTTCTCGGCGTCCGGCACGGGCGTGACGACCGCGAGGACCGGGTGGTCGGCGACGGGGACGCGGAACGGTTCCGAGATGTAGACGTCGTCCGGTCCCTCGAAGGCGGGCGGATCGGTCGCGAAGGGGGCGCCCTGTTCGGCGGGACTCACGCCCTCGAACGCCTCGCTCGAACTCGCCTCGAAGACCATGCTGGACGTGTTCAGGTAGTGGACCGCGACCACGTCTTCGGGGACGTGGTCAGCCGAGACGCGGTCGCGAAGGTCCGCCCGGATCGCGCTCTCGTTTCCCGACGCGTAGACGGACAGTTCTGCGGTCGTCCGTGCGTCGTTCTCGACCGCGCGCGTCCAGGTGTCGAGTTGCTGGGCGCGCGTCTCCGCGTCGTTCACGAGTTGATTCCGCACGTCGTCTCCGAGCGTCGCCTGGGCCTGGGCGTTGATCGCGACGCCCGACACGACGACCACGAGAATCGCGAGCCCCAGCGCGAACCCGAGTCGTCTCGTGTATCGATCGCTGACGAAAGAGGGAAGGAGCGAATCCCTGTCTGCTGTCATCGTTCTAGTCATCGGGAAAACCACCGTAAGGGTTCCTCCGCAGTTTTCAGACCTGATAACCTTCTGCCCGATGAGTCACCCGCAGCACCCGGTTCGCCGACCCGACCATCACCGCCGGTAATCGGCACAACAGTCATATCGCATGCTACCAAAGTTACGACAGGTCGAGAGGGTTCCATGTCATCGCCGGACGAGGACGGGGCGTCGGCGGGCCAGGCCGTCTTCAGAGCGGTGCTCTCGGACCCGGCGGACGGCCGGTCCCACGTTCCGTCCTTGCTCGGCGCGCTCGACGCCGAGGACCGGGAGACGCGGCTCTCGGCGGCCTGGGCGCTGACGCTCGTGGCGACGGCCGATCCGGACACGGTCGAGGCCATCTCGCGGCGGCTCGCGGATCGGCTGGTCGTCGACGCCGACCGGCCCGAGACCAGACACGCGATCGAGTACCTCCGCGAGCGCTACCCGGACCGCGTCGACGCCGTCCTGGCCGAGCAGGCGGCGGAGGCCGACGAACGCGCCCGGCGTCGCCGCTATCTGAACCTCTCGCACGGCTTCGCGCGTAGCGACTACGTGACCGGCTCGGATCGCAACCGCGACGTGGGTCGCACGAAGACGCCCGGCAGCGCCGGCAGCGGGGACCCCCGGAACGTCTACGCCGAATCCGGCGACCCGATCGACGGGCCCCCGGAGGAGACGCGCGGCGACGACGCCCGCGACCGACTGGACGGAGCGGGCGACGAGGACGCTGCCGATGGCGACGACGAGACGACGGACGAATCCGGTGACGGGACCGTCGACGGGAACGAGGACGGAACCGCCGAAGCCGCTGGCGAGGCGTCCGCGGGATCGAACGCCGACGAGGAACCGGCGTCGCCGGCCGCGCAGCGACGCAGACAGGAGGCCGAACTGGCATCGGTCGCGGCGGCGGTCGACCTCGACGCGATCGCCGCAGCCAGCCGATTCGACGACTTACAGGTCGTCTCGACGGGCGTCCAGGGCCGGTTCACCACCGTCTACCGGACGCGCGCGACACTCGACGGGTCCGAAGACGGCGTGGCGCTCCGGCTCTTCGAGGCGCCCGACGATTCCGACGGGTTCGAGGCAGACGTGACCGCGAGCCTCCGCGACTGGGCGTCGGTGAGCGATCACGAGGGCGTGGTCACCCTGTACGACTGGGGGACCGAGCCGTCGCTGTGGATGTTGACGGCCTTCACCGCCGACTCCCTGTACGACCGGATCGACCTCTCCATCGACGAGGGGATCTGGAACGGCGTTCGCGTGGCCGAGGCGGTGGCCGCGATCCACCAGCGCGGCGTGGTCCACGCCGGGCTCGACCCCTACAGCGTCGTCTACAGCGGCTCCACCGTGGCCGACCGCGACCGACCGCTCGTGACCAACGTCGGCCTGCTGTCGGCGATGCGCTCGTACGTCGATCCCGCGTCGCTGCTGGATCCCCGCTTCGCCGCGCCCGAGTACTACGACCGCGGCTTTGGCGACGTCGGCCACGCGACCGACGTCTATCAGCTTGGCGCCGTCGTCTACTACCTGGTGACCGGACGGCCGCCGTTTCAGGGGACCTACGCCGAGGTCCGGACGGCGGTGCTGGAGTCGACGCCGCCCCCGCCCTCATCGATCAACCCCGAGATCCCGACGTGGATCGACGAGGTCGTCCGGACGGCCATGGCCAAACAGAAGCTCACGCGCTACGAGACGGCGACCCTGGTGGCTCGCGAACTCGAACGGGGTGGCGGGGCGTGAGCCTCGCGCTCCAGACGTCGGTGTTCACCCGCGACGCCGGCCTCGCCTTCGTCTTCTTCATCGCCTTCTCCCTGATGGCCGTCCTGGGCGTCCGGTTCGGTCTCTACGCCTACCTGAACGGTAGCCGGACTGAGATCGAGGCGCAGGCGCCCCTCTGGCGATACCTGCAGTGGGTGGGGCTGACGGCCGCCGTCTACGGCGCGCTGGGCGTGGTCGAAGCCGCGACGGCCGTCACTCCGGGAACCACGGTCGTCCCGACGCCCTACCGGGACGGCGTCCTGCTCGCCTTCCTCCTGACGCTCGCGCTGACGATGCGCGAGATCGACACCAACGACGCGCTCGCGAACGCCGGGCGAGCGGCCACCGATTCTGGCGGTCGCCGGGCGGTGGAGGCCGCCTTCGCCCTCCTGATCGCGGTCTCGCTCGTCGGCTCGCTGGCCGTCGGAAGCCCCGACGCGCTGACCGCGCTCGAGGGCGCCACCGCGCTGGCCGTCGCGAGCTACGGCCTCGTCTACGGCCGTCGCCACCTCGCCCGCTCGGCGGTCCGGGGTACGCTGCTCGACTCGCTGTTGCGCCACCTCCTCCCCGTCGTCGCCTTCGCGCTGCTGGTGTCGATCGTCGACCTCACCCTCCTGCTCGGCCTCCCGGTCGCGGTCGTCAGGCACGTGCAGGTCGTGTTCGTCATCATGACCGCGACGACGCTCATGACCGCGACCATCAAACTCCGGCAGAACGTCGCCGGCCTGTAGGCGCGACGGAAACGGCCGGTGGATTTATGACCGTCGCGTCCCGAGCGAAATTTACTGGCACAGAGCGCTGTGCCACCCCCACCAACTCCCCACCTTCCCGCGTTTTCGATTCGGGAGCGCCCGCTGTCGACGGCGGCCCGAACGCGGCGGCCGGCCGGCCTCACTCGCTCGGGCAGACCGCCGGCCGGTCCACGATGACGCCGTCGACGCCGACGTGGTCGAGCGCCTCGGCGTCGTGTTTCGAGGGGACCGTCCAGGCGTTGACCGTGAGGCCGGCGTCGTGGGCGCGTTCGACGAACTCGTCGACGCAGAGCTGCCAGTGGGGGTGGATCGCGACGCAGTCGAGGTCGCGCGCGACGTTGATCGGGCCCTTCTCGCCGTTCTCCACCGAGAGGTACGCGAGCCGCTCGGCGCCGGCCTCGCTGGCCTCGCGGAGGATCTCGACCGAGAACGAGGAGACTACCACCGGGACCCCGGCGTCTGTCGCGGCGTCGACCGCCGCAGCCGCCACGCCGGACTCCTTGCAATCGAGGACGAGTTCCACGCCGTCGGGGACCGCGTCGAGGACGGTCGAGAGCGTCGGGACGCCCTCGCCGGAGCCGAGGACGTCGAGAGCGGCCAGTTCGGCGGCGGTGAACTCGTCGACCCGGCCCGTCTCGTCCGTGACCCGGTCGACGGTCTCGTCGTGGATCACCACCGGCTCGCCGGAGCCACACTGGCGCACGTCGACCTCGACGGCGTCGGTGTGGTCGGCCGCCGACCGGACCGCGGCGGCCGTGTTCTCCGCGTAGGTCTCGGCGAATCCCCTGTGGGCGATACAGCGCACGGCCCGGGGTGGGACCGGCACCGAGAAAGGGTTTTCCCTCGTAGTTTTTTGCCGCTCCGAACGGTACTCCACGGCATGCCAGTCGAGTTCGATTTCGACGGGGAGACCGCCCTGGTGACGGGTGCCGGGGGTGCACTGGGGAGCGCGGTGATCGAGGCCTTCCACGAGGCCGGCGCGGACGTCTGCGGGGCGGACGTCGTCGGCCCCGACAGCGAGGACTTCCTCGCGGACCCCGACCCGGTCTGTCACCACCAGGCCGACTTCACCGACGAGGCCGCCGTCGCCGACACCGTCGAGACCGTCGTCGACGAGAACGACGGCCTGGACTACCTCTGTAACGTCGCGGGCACCTGGCGCGGCGGGGACCCAATCGAGGAGACCAGCGTCGACGACTTCGACCTCCTGTTCGACGTGAACCTGAAGACCGCGTTCCTGGCGTCGAAACACGCCCTCCCGCACCTCCAGGACAGCGAGGGGGCGGTCGTCTCCGTCGCCTCGCGGTCCTCGCTGGAGGGCGGCGAGGGCGACGGCCTCTACCGGGCCAGCAAGGCCGGCGTGCGCCTGCTGACCGAGAGCGTCGCCGCGGAGAACCGGGGGACCGTCCGCGCCAACGCGATCATGCCCAGCGTCATCGACACACCGACGAACCGGGAGATGATGCCCGACGCCGACCACGACGCGTGGGTCGACCCCGCCGACATCGCGCAAACAGTTCTCGCGCTCTGCTCGGACGCGACGAGCGTCACCAGCGGCGCTGCGGTACCGGTGTACGGCGAGGCGTAGCGCCGACGGTCGCCGGGGTCGCTGATACCAGCGACGGTTTCGAAGTGTCCTGTCCAGAGATGACTCCGCTCAGACAGATCGAACCTCCGTCGCCACCCTGCGCATCGCTGCAAACGCCCCGCGGTTCGACAGTAAACATTTCATAGCCGAGCGAATAGGTACCAGGAGAGTAACAATGGCGAAACGAGAAACCTGGGCGACGCGGGTCGGATTCCTGGTCGCGGCGATCGGGAGCGCAGTCGGACTGGGCAACCTCTGGCAGTTCCCGTTCAAGACGGCGGGCAACGGCGGCGCGGCGTTCGTCGCCTTCTACCTGATCGCCGTCCTGCTGATCGGGTTCCCGGCGATGCTCGCGGAGTTCGTGCTGGGGCGGCGCACCCATCGCAACGCCGTCGACGCGTTCACCGAACTGGGCCACCGCCAGTGGCGCGTCCTCGGCGCGTTCGCGGTCGTGACCGGCTTCTGGATCCTCTCGTACTACAACGTGGTCGGCGGCTGGGTGCTGCGGTACATCGTCGGCAGCGCCCAGGGGGCCTACTTCGACGCGCCGGCCGAGTACTTCGGCGCCGTCTCCGCCGGGCCGGAGGCCATCCTCGCGCAACTGGTCTTCCTCGGCATCGTCGTCGGCATCGTCGCGCTCGGCATCGAGGACGGCATCGAGAAGGCGACGAAGGTGATGGTCCCGAGCATCGTGCTCCTGATGGGCGCGCTGGCGGTCTGGGCGGTGACGCTGGCGGGGTCCGGCGAGGGGTACGCCTACTTCCTGACGCCGAGCCTCGACGCGATGGTGGCGAACGCCGGCACGGCCATCCCCTTCGCGGTCGGACAGGCCTTCTTCACTCTCTCTTTGGGGATGGCGATCATGATCACCTACTCCTCGTACATCGGCGAGGACGACAACCTGCTGGTCGACGGCGGGGTCATCGTCGTCGTCAACACGCTCATCGGCATCCTGGCCGGCCTCGTCGTCTTCCCCATCCTCTTCGCGAACGGCATCGATCCCGCGCTGGAGGGCGGCGCGTCCGCGCTGTTCGTCGCCGTCGCCTCCGGGTTCGGCGGCCTCCCACTCGGTGAGGTCATCGGCGTGATCTTCTTCGGCGTCGTCGCCCTGGCGGCGCTGTCCTCGGCGATCAGCCTGATGGAGGTCACCGTCGCCTGGGCCAACGACAACTACGACGTGTCGCGACCGGTGCTGGCGGTCGGCATCGGCGTCGCTCTCTTCGTCCTCGGCCTGCCCTCGGCGTGGAACGTGTCGTATCTCACCTGGTTCGACAACATCGCCTACAGCCTGTTGTTGCCCCTGTCGGTCCTCCTCATGGTCCTGTTCGTCGGCTGGGTCCTGGCGGGCGACGCGGTCGCGGAACTCCGGGAGGGCACAGACGGCGTCGAGACGTTCGGCCCGATCTGGCTGTGGGGGCTGCGCCTCGTCGTCCCGCTGCTCGTGCTGGTGACCCTGGGACTGGGCGTGTACGAACTGTTCCTGGCGCCCGAACCGACCTTTTTCGCCCCGTTCAGCGGCTCCTGAACGTCCCGGCCGTCTCGACACGTTTTTTCGCTCGCCCTCGCAACCCCTGACGATGACAAGAGCGTCCTGGCGCACCCGGATCGGCTTCATCCTCGCGGCCGTCGGCAGCGCCGTCGGAATCGGCAACGTCTGGCGGTTCCCCTGGCTCACCGCCGAGAACGGCGGGGCCGCCTTCCTGCTCCTCTATCTCCTCTTCGTCCTCCTGGTCGGCGTCCCCGGCCTGCTCGGCGAGTTCGTGATCGGTCGTCGCGGTGACAGCGACCCCGTCGGCGCGTTCGCGAAACTCGGCGGCCGGAACTGGCGGCCGATGGGCGGCATCGCGCTGCTGGCTTCCGTCGTCGTCCTCTCCTTTTACTCCGTGGTCGGCGGCTGGATCCTGCGCTACCTGCTGGGCAGCGCGACCGGCGCGTACTTCGACGCGCCCCAGGCCTTCTTCGCCGCCATCGACTACGGCCTCGGCGCCGTCGCCTTCCACGTCATCTTCCTCCTGTTGACGGCGGCGGTCGTCTACGCCGGCGTCGACCGCGGGATCGAACTCGCGACGACGGTGATGGTCCCCGGCATCGTCGTCCTCCTGGTCGGCCTGGCCGCCTGGGCCAGCACCCTGCCGGACGTGGCCGGCGGCTACGAGTTCTACCTCTCGCTGGACTGGGGCTACCTCCAGGCGAACTTCGTCGATGTAGCCGCTGCCGCCGCCGGGCAGGCCCTGTTCACCCTCTCGGTCGGCGCGGGCGTCATGCTGACCTACGCCTCCTACCTCGGGGAGGACCGCTCGCTGGCGGCCGACGGGACGATCATCGCCGTCCTCAACACCATCGTCGGCCTGCTCGCGGGGCTGGTCATCTTCCCCGTCCTCTTCTCGCTCGGCGTCCCGCCGGGTCAGGGCGGCCCCGGCGCGCTGTTCGTCAGCCTCGCCGGCGCGTTCGGGGACCTGCCCTACAGCCGCGTGATCGGCGTGACGTTCTTCGGCGTCGTCGCCCTGGCGGCCCTGTCCTCGGCCATCTCGCTGTTCGAGGTGCCCGTCGCCTACCTCGTGGACGAGCGCGAGTTCTCGCGGCCGCAGGCGACCGCCGGCGTCGGCGTCCTGTTCCTGGCCACCGGGAGCGCCGCCGCGATGTCGCCGGACCTGTTCACGCTGCTCGCCGACGACGTGGCGAACGTGGCGCTGACGACCGGCCTGCTCGGCTTCCTCCTGTTCGCCGGCTGGGTGCTCGGCAAGAACGCCCTCGAGGAGTACGGTTCGGGGGCCGGACGAGCGGCCCGCGCGCTCGGTCGGCCGTGGCTGTACGCCATCGCCGTCGTCCTGCCGGTCTTCCTGACCTTCACACTGCTGTCGAGTCTGTCGTCAATCGTCGGCGTGGCGGTCCCCGGGACGTGGCTCCTCGTCGCCGCCGTCGGCTTCGTCGTCGGCGCGATCGCCGTGCTGCGCCGGCCGACGTCCGCGTTCTGATCTCCCCGGGCCGCGGAACCCGTCCGGGCCCCCTCTCTCACCGAACGAAGTAGGACTCCCCGCCCGGGAGGAAGCGCCCGAGGTCGACCTCCCGGCGGTAGTCCGTCCGCTGGAGCTCTCGCAGGCGCTCGACCAGCCGTTCTTCGTCCTCCACCGTCCAGTCGGCGGGGTCGACGACGGGAACGACGAGGAAGCCGCTGCCGGTCAGTTCGCGTGCGTGCAGGACGCCCGGGTCCTCGGGCGTCGGCTCGGTCGTGTGGGTCGCGAGGACGTGTTCGATCGCTCGCTCGCCGACCGGCAGGAGGACGTGGGCGGTGATCGCCCGGAGTTCGGCGTCGACGAGCGGCTCGACCGCCGCGTAGTCGGCCGCGCTGGGATCACCGTCGGGCACGCAGGGGTACAGGTAGGAGAGGAACGTCCGGTTCACCTCGGGCGGCGTCCCGGTCGCGGCGAGCAGCCCGCCGGCCGCGAGCGCGCGCTGAAGGGCCTCCCCAGCCGCACTGTCGGTGAAGGGGACGCCGGACTCGCGTCCTCCGTGGACGCCGGGGTGGTCGCCGAGGACGTGGAAGTGGGCGTTGGCGTCGCCGTAGCCGGGGACGACCCGCTCGCAAGGGTAGGTCATCCCGAAGGGGTTCGACGGCCGGTCCGTGACGTTCTCCACGGCGGTCGGTGGGACCCGGGCACCAAAAGCGACCCGTCCGGGCGGTCGATTCACGCGCCGGCGGTCGGTCGCGTTGCGAAAGTGCCAACGTTTATTCGCGCCAGCCCGTAGATTCGACCCAGATGCCCTCCGACGACCCGGTGGACCGGTCGGCGAGCCCGTCCGTCGACGAGACGGTCGACCCGCCGCCCGCCTTCGTCGAGCAGGCGAACGTCGCCGACGAATCGGTCTACGACGAGTTCGCGGCCGACTGGCCCGACTGCTGGGCCCGCGCCGGGGACCTGCTCGACTGGGACCGGGAGTACGACGCCGTGCTGGGCGGCGAGGGCCCGCCTTTCCGCTGGTTCGACGGCGGCGAACTCAACGCGTCGTACAACTGTCTCGACCGCCACGTCGAGAGCGGGCGGAAGAACCAGGTCGCGCTGACCTGGGAGGGCCGCCTCGGCGAGTCGCGGACCTACTCCTACCTCGAACTCTACCGCGAGGTCAACGAGTTCGCGGCCGCGTTGCGCGACCTCGGCGTCGAGGAGGACGACGTGGTCACGCTCTACCTGCCGATGATCCCCGAGCTACCGATCGCGATGCTGGCCTGTGCGCGGATCGGCGCGCCGCACTCGGTGGTGTTCGCGGGCTTCTCCGCCGACGCGCTGGCGACGCGGATGGACGACGCCGATTCGGAGTACCTGGTCACCTGCGACGGCTACTACCGCCGGGGCGCGCCGGTCCACCAGAAGAGCAAGGCCGACAACGCAGCCATCGGCCTCGACCACGACGTGACGACGGTCGTGGTCGACCGACTGGGCGACGGGACGCCGCTGACCGACGGGGAACACGACTACGACCAGTTGGTGGGGACCCATCGCGGCGCGACGGTCGAGCCCGTCTCCCGGGCGGCCACCGATCAGCTGTTCCTGATCTACACCTCGGGTACCACGGGAGAGCCGACCGGCGTCCGCCACACGACCGGGGGCTACCTCGCCCACGTCGCCTGGACCGCCCGGAGCGTCCTCGACGTCAAGCCCGCGGACACCTACTGGTGTTCGGCCGACATCGGCTGGATCACCGGGCACAGCTACACCGTCTACGCCCCGCTCGCGCTCGGCACGACGACGATGCTCTACGAGGGGACGCCGGATTACCCCGAGAAGGACCGCGTCTGGGAACTGATCGAGCGCAACGCCGTCGACGTGTTCTACACCGCCCCGACCGCGATTCGTGCGTTCATGAAGTGGGGCGAGAAACACCCGGACAGACACGACCTCTCCAGTCTCCGCCTGCTCGGGACGGTCGGCGAACCGATCAACCCACGCGCCTGGAAGTGGTACCACGAACACATCGGGAACGGCGAGTGCCCGGTCGTCGACACCTGGTGGCAGACCGAGACGGGCGGCATGATGGTCACCACGCTCCCGGGCGTCGACCGGATGAAACCCGGCGCGGCGGGACGACCGCTCCCCGGCATCGGCGCCGAAGTCGTCGACGGCGACGGCGAACCGGTCGACCCGGGGGAGTCGGGGTATCTGGTGCTCACCGATCCCTGGCCGGGGATGCCGCTGTCGATGGTTCAGGACGAGGACTGGTTCGCCGCCCGCGGCTCGACCCGCCCGTCGCTCGACCGGTTCGACTGGGCCTACTTCACCGAGGACGGCGCGACCGTCGACGATGACGGCTACGTGACCCTCCTGGGCCGCGTCGACGACGTGCTCAACGTCTCGGGGCACCGGTTCGGGACGACCGAGATCGAGAGCGCCATCGCGGACGTCGACGGCGTCGCCGAGGCCGCCGTCGTCGCCGGCCCCCACGACCTGAAAGGCGAGGCGGTGTACGCCTACGTCAGCCTCGCCGACGGCGCGGACCGGGCCGAGATCCGGACGCTCGTGGACGAGGCCGTCGAGGCGGCCATCGGCCCCATCGCCGTCCCGGACGTGGTCGTGTTCACGCCGGACCTCCCCAAGACGCGCTCGGGCAAGGTGATGCGCCGCCTGCTCGAGTCGGTCGCCCGGGGCGAGGACCTGGGCGACACCAGCGCGCTGCGCAACCCCGAGGTCGTCGGCGAACTCGAATCGACGCTCGACGACGACTGACGTTTCGCTCCGATCGAGATTTCCGAAACGACCTCCCGACGAGGGTCGGCCCCACGAGGGAGATGCCGACGCTGGACTCCACGGACGCAAGGTTCAAGCTTCGCCTTTCCAAATACTCGCGAAACATGCGCGTCGTCGAGACCGACGACGGGACCGTCGCGGAACTGACGCCGGCCGCCTACCGGCGGCTCCGGCGCGCGACGGAGACGCTGCGGGCGGAACTCGTGGTTCGCCTCGCCGCCGAGGCTGGGCTCCGGCCCGCCGAGATCGCCCGGGTGCGGCCGGGCGACGTGACGGCCTTCGACCGTGACGGGACGGAGCACTACTTCCTGGCGATCCCTGGTGCGGACGACGCGGACGAGCCGACGCGGCGAGCGTACCTCTCGCCGGATCTGGAGCACGACGCGCGGCAGTACGCCCGCGCGAACGACCTCGACGACGGCGACCGACTCGTCCCGGTCACGCCGCGGCGGGTCCAGATGCTCGTCTCGGAGACGGGCGAGCGCGCGGCCGACCGGACCGGCGACGAGCGGTTCCGGTCAATCTCGTCGCGGACGCTCCGTCGCTTCTTCGCGCGTCGCCTGCTCGCCGAGGAGGGCGTCGATCCCCACGTCGTCGCGACCGTCGGCGGCTGGGAGCGGCTGTCGGCGCTGGAGCGGTTCCTGCCCGACCTCGATCCGACGGACGTGGCGGGGGCCTTCGAGCGGACGTCGCTCGTGGCCGGCGGGGACGAGCCGTCCGAGGCGGCGACGGTGGTCGCGGGCCGGTTCGAGGCCGCCTTCGAGCGACTCCGGGACGCTGCAGACGCGCTGTCGACGGCCTCGACCCGCGGCGGCGTCGAACGGCGGCTCTGCGAACGGCTGATCGACGGCGAGCCCTACGAGGCGGCGTGGGTCGGCGAACGGCGCGGGGAGACGGTCACCGTCGCCGCACAGGGCGGCCCTGGCGCGGTGGAACTGGACGGGCTGAACACAACAGAGGGGGCCGTCGGCGAGGCGCTCGAATCCGGGACGGTCCGGACGACCGAGGACGTCCAGACGGACCCGGCCTTCGCCGCCTGGCGCGATCACGCCGACGCGACCGGGTACCGCGCGGCGGCCGTCGTCCCCATCGGCGACGGCGAGACCACCGACGGCGTCCTCGGCGTCGGCACGGCGGCCCCCGTCGGCGAGCGCGAGCGGGCGCTCCTGTCGGACCTCGGGCTCCGCGTCGGGCGGGCGATCACCGTCGTCGAACAGCGAAAGCTCCTGCTGGCAGACACCGTCGTCGAACTCACCGTCGAGAGCACGGACACCGACTCCTTCTTCGTCGCGCTGTCGGGCGAACACGACTGCACCGTCACGCTGGACGGCGTCGTCCCCGGGGAGGCGGGGACGCTCGTCTACTTCGTGACGCTGGCCGATGCGGGGACCGAAGCGGTCCTCTCGTGGGCGACAGACCGGACGGCCGTCGCGGACGCACGGCTGGTGCGCGACTACGGGGACGAGGCGTTGCTCGAACTCGTCCTCGACGGGGCCGACCTGGCGCCGACGCTCGTCGACCGCGGCGCGACCGTCGCCGAGATGGAGGCGTCGGGCGGCACCCAGCGGGTAGTCGCCCAGGTGTCGGCCGAAACCGACGTCCGACGGCTCGTCGGCGACGTGACCGGCGCCTTTCCTGATACCGAGCTGGTCACCAAGCGCGAGCGCGACCGACCGGCGGAGACGCCGACCGCCTTCCGCGCCTCGCTGCGTGACTCGCTCACCGACAAGCAGTCGGCCGTCCTCCAGGCCGCCTACCACGCCGGCTACTTCGAGTGGCCCCGCGGCAGCACAGCCGAGGAACTCGCGGACGCCATCGGCATCACCTCCCCGACGCTCCACAATCACCTCCGGCGCGCCCAGCAGAAGCTCCTGACGGCCTTCTTCACCGACGAGCAGCGGTCCGAAGACGCGGCGTCGCCGTGGGCCGACGGCTGACCACGTCACTGTGGCAGCCGCCCCGTCGCTAACTGTTTAGTGCTCGGCCGATACCGGGAGCGCACTCCCGGGCCGGGATCTGTGGTCCGCGGTTGATATTCACGCGGAGCGATCAACGCGACGTCCGTTGGTTCTGGTTCTCGCCCGACAGGTCGGCGACGCCGGTCCGTCACGGGTTAGCATAATTAGAACCCTTCCTTTAGGGGGCTGTCGTGAATGATGATGATGGACCATGTCCGAGGAATCCGAGGGTGAACTCGAAGCCCGACTACCGGAGGGAGAGAGTTTCGAGCCGCCCCAGTCGTTCGTCGAACAGGCGAACGTCTCCGACGAAGCCATCTACGAGGAGTTCGAGGAGAACTGGCCGGACTGCTGGGAGCGGGCCGCCGACCTGATCGACTGGGAGGAGCCCTACGACCAGGTGCTCGACGACGACGACGCCCCGTTCTACGAGTGGTTCGTGGACGGGAAACTGAACGCGTCGTACAACTGCCTCGACCGCCACATCGAGGCGGGCCGCGGCGACGAAGCCGCGATCGAGTGGGTCGGAGAACCGACCGACGAGACCCAGACGTACACCTACGAGGGCCTGTACCGGGAAGTGAACGAATTCGCGGCCGCGCTGCGGGACATGGGCGTCGAGGAGGACGACGTCGTGACGATGTACATGCCCATGATCCCGGAGCTACCCGTGGCGATGCTGGCGTGTGCCCGGATCGGCGCGCCACACTCGGTGGTGTTCGCCGGCTTCTCCGCCGACGCGCTGGCGACGCGGATGAACAGCGCCGATTCGGAGTACCTGGTCACCTGCGACGGCTACTTCCGCCGGGGCGACCCGCTGAACCACAAGGAGAAAGCGGAGGAGGGCCTGGAAGGCGTCGATCACGAGGTGGAGACGGTCGTCGTCGACCGACTCGGCGAGGACCTCGACCACGACCTGCGCGACGCCGAACACGACTACGACGACCTCGTCGCGTCCAACGCGGGGGCCGAGGTCGAACCGGTCACGCGTGACGCAGAGGACATGCTGTTCCTGATGTACACGTCGGGGACCACGGGCCAGCCCAAGGGCGTGAAGCACACGACCGGCGGCTACCTGTCCTACGTAGCCTGGACCTCACAGGCGGTACTGGACGTCAAGCCCGACGACACCTACTGGTGTTCGGCCGACATCGGCTGGATCACCGGCCACAGCTACATCGTCTACGGCCCGCTCGCGCTCGGGACCACGACGGTGATGTACGAGGGGACGCCGGACTACCCCGAGAAGGACCGACTCTGGGAGATCGTCGACGACTACGACGTGACCCAGCTCTACACCGCCCCCACGGCCATCCGGGCGTTCATGAAGTGGGGCGAGCAGTACCCCGAGCAACACGACCTCTCCAGCCTGCGACTGCTGGGGACGGTCGGCGAACCGATCAACCCGCGCGCCTGGAAGTGGTACTACAAACACATCGGAGACGAGGAGTGCCCGGTCATCGACACCTGGTGGCAGACCGAGACGGGCGGCATGATGGTCACCACGCTCCCGGGCGTCGGCGAGATGAAGCCCGGATCGGCCGGGCCGCCCCTGCCGGGGATCAGCGCGAACGTCGTCGACATGAGCGGCGACGAGGTCCAGCCAGGCGAGGCCGGGTACCTCACCGTCGACCGACCGTGGCCCGGCATGCTGCGGACGCTGTACAAGAACGACGAGCGGTTCATCGACGAGTACTGGACGGAGTACTCGGACGAGGACGCCGACGAGTGGGTCTACTTCCCCGAAGACGGCGCGAAGATCGACGAGGACGGCTACATCACGGTGCTGGGGCGCGTCGACGACGTGCTCAACGTCTCGGGCCACCGGCTCGGAACGATGGAACTCGAGAGCGCCATCGTCGGCGTCGAGGGCGTCGCCGAGGCCGCCGTCGTCGGCGGGAAGCACGACATCAAGGGCGAGGCGGTCTACGCCTACGTGATCACCGAGGACGGCTACGAGGGCGACGAGGGCCTCCGCGACCGGATCGTCGAGGGCGTCGAGGACGCCATCGGCCCAATCGCGCGCCCCGAGGAAGTCATCTTCACGCCGGAACTCCCGAAGACCCGGTCTGGCAAGATCATGCGCCGGTTGCTCGAGGACATCGCCAACGGCGAGGAACTCGGCAACACGAGCACGCTGCGCAACCCCGAGGTCGTCCGCGACATCGAGAACAAGGTCCGGGGCGACTGAACCCGGCCGGCGGCGACCTCTCACACCAGCACTCGATTCCGTGACAGACACCGATCACATACCGATCCACACACGACCGTAATATGGCAGACAAAAACACGCACGATTCGACGAACGGCACTGCGGCCGGGAGCGGCGACGGGCCGCCGGTCACCGAGACGGACGGTGGAACCGTGACGCAGGCCGCACAGGACCACAGAGACACGAACTACCTCGACAGGGAGGTCAACATACTCAAACCCAGCACGCCGTTCATGCGGGAGCACCTCAAAGTGGTCTGGACGGGCTTTCTCGCCTGGTTCCTCATCGTCTTCGGACCCCCGACGGCCACCTTCCTGGCGCCCGATACGCTGTCGGTCGGGATGCCCGTGCTGGGCTTTCCGCTGCACTACTTCCTGATCGCCATCGGCGGTCCCACCGGGGCGCTGCTCCTGGCGTTCTGGTACTCGCGCAAGCGCGACGCGCTGGACCGCAAGTACGGCATCCACCACGCCGACGAACCGGAGACGACTGGCAGCGAGGACGTCGCCGCCGCCGACGGAGGTGTCGATAGATGAGCGGCCTCGCGGCCGTCCTGTTGCAGTCGGGGCTGCTCCCGGAGGGGCTGAACGTCTCGTTCAAGCTCCTGCCGGCGATCATGGTCGTCGCCATGTTGCTCCTGTTCCTGGCGATCGGCTACGTGTTCAAGGTGGCCGACACCGAGGGCATGTGGGTCGCCGGGCGATCCATCGGGAACGTCGAGAACGGGATGGCGATCGGCTCGAACTGGATGTCGGCCGCCTCCTATCTGGGGATGGCGGCGCTGATCGCGACCGCGGGCGTCTACGGCCTCGCGTTCGTCGTCGGCTGGACGACCGGCTACTTCATCCTCCTCATCTTCCTGGCCGCGCAACTGCGCCGGTTCGGGAAGTACACCGCGCCCGACTTCGTCGGGGACCGGTTCAACTCCGACAGCGCGCGCGCCATCGCGGCCGTGACGACGTTCCTCATCGGGTTCGTGTACGCCATCGGCCAGGCCCGCGGGATGGGCCTCGTCGGGCTGTACATCTTCGGCGACCTCGGGGTCGCCGGCTTCAGCGGCTACCAGGTGATGGTGATACTGATGATGGCCGTCACCGTCGGCTACCTGACGCTGTCGGGGATGCTCGGCGCGACGAAGAACCAGGCCGTCCAGTACGTCATCATCATCGCGGCCTTCCTGGTCGGCGTGACCGTCGTCGGGTGGGTCAACGGCTACTCGACCGTCATCCCGCAACTGGAGTACGGGATGTTGATAAGCGAACTGAGCGCCGAGTTCTCGGAGCCGTTCCAGAGCTTCGATAGCTACTACCTCTGGATCGCGACGTGTTTCTCGCTGATCGTCGGCACCTGCGGCCTGCCCCACGTCCTCGTCCGGTTCTACACGGTCGAGAGCGAGCGGACCGCCCGCTGGTCGACGGTCTGGGGCCTCTTTTTCATCTGCCTGCTGTACTGGAGCGCGCCCGCCATGGCGGCGTTCGGGACGGACCTGTACTCCCAGCAGGTGGGCGACGTGTTCGGCGATCCCGGGATGACCAGCGCGGCCGCCGACGTGATCGTCGTGCTGGCGGCGCAGCTCTCCGGTCTCCCCTCGTGGCTGGTCGGACTGGTCGCCGCGGGCGGCATCGCGGCCGCCATCGCGACGGTCGCCGGCCTCTTCATCGCCGGCTCGTCGGCCATCTCACACGACCTCTACGCGAACATCATCAACGAGGACGCCACCCAGCGCCAGCAGATCCTGGTCGGCCGCCTCAGTATCGTCGCGCTCGGCGTCCTCACGACGCTCGCGGCGCTCGACCCCGCGGCACCGATCGCCGCGCTGGTCTCCTACGCGTTCTCGCTCGCTGGCGCGGTCCTGTTCCCGATGTTCTTCCTCGGCATGTGGTGGGAGAACACCAACCGACAGGGCGCGCTGGCCGGCATGTCGACCGGCCTCATCCTCTGGATGGTGCCGATGGTCAACGAAGTCGTGCCCGCGTACGGCTTCTTCGGCGGCGAGACCGTCCTGCCCGCGCTCGCGACGTGGATGCCCGCCATCGGGTCCGCGCTCGTCGTGACGCCGATCGTCTTCGTCGTCACGATCGTCGTCTCGCTCGTCACTGCGGATCCGCCGACCCACACCAAGCGGATGGTGCGGCAGTGCCACAGTCCCGAACCGATGGGACAGCAACAGACCGCGGAAGACGTCGTCACCGACGGCGGCGAACCCACGGAGGACGACTGAGATGTACGACACGATCCTCGTTCCGACGGACGGCAGCGACGTGGCCGAGGCGGCGGTCGACACCGCGATCGACCTCGCCTCGAAGTACGACGCGACGCTCCACGCACTGTACGTCGTGGACATGGACGCCGTGAACCTCGGCCTCGGCACCGAACAGGTCGACCGCATCCGACAGGGCCGCTTCGGCGAGATGGAGGAACTCGAGGCCCGCGCGAACGAGGCCACGGGCTACGTGGCCGAGCGGGCCGCCGAACACGGCCTCGACGTGGTCGAAGAGGTGCTCCCGGGTCGCCCGCACTCGCTGATCGGCGACTACGCCGAGGACCACGACATCGACCTGATCGTCATGGGCAGCCACGGCCGCGCGGGCGTCACGCGGGCGCTACTCGGGAGCGTCACCGAGCGCGTCCTGCGCTCGACCCATCGCCCTGTGCTGGTCGTCGACTACCAGGAGGCCGGCGGAGACTGATCCCGTGACGCGACCGCAGCCGAACGACGGACGGAGGGGCGGCCGATGAGCGTCGTCGATGCCGTTCGCGAGCACGTTCGCGAACACCGCGACGGCATGGTGTTCGATCTGGTGTTCGCCGTCGTCTGGGTGACGGTCGTGTCCGTGCTGTTCGAGGTGTTGCAGGGCCCGCAGTGGGCCTACTACCTCTGTATGTTCGCGGGCGTGATCGCCTACTTCGGCTTCGTCGGGTCGCTGTCGCTGGCCCGAGAAGAGTCGTAGTCGCCGTCGAAAGCAGCGGCGTCGTCGTTACGCCCGGGGCACCGACAGCACCGGGACGTTCGCCTTTCTGAGGACGCTGTCGGTGACGCTCCCGACGCGTTCGCGCTCGACGATCCGTTTGCCCGTCGATCCCACCACCACCAGATCCGCGCCCGTCTCGTCGACCTGTCTGCAGATCTCCTCGGCCGGCGCGCCGACGCGGATCGCCGTCTCCGTGGCGATCCCCGCGTCCGCGATGGCCTCCTCGAGTTCCGCTATCGCTCGCTCGCCCTCCGCGCGCAGTTGCTCGTTGATCTCCCCCATCGCCAGCCCAGGCGCGGCCTGGGCGACGCTCTCGTCGACGACGTACAGCAGGTGGATCGTCGCGTCGTGGCGTCGGGCGGCGTCGATCGCGTGATCGACCGCACCTGCGGCGACCTCGCTTCCGTCCGTCGGCAGGAGTACCGTCTCGTACATACAGGATACGATTCCACTCGACCGGCCTTAATCCAAGAGCACTGTTATCGAATTTTGGGAACGTGTTCGGCCATCGTCAGCGGAGGCCAGTCGGCGTCGACTCACTCCCCGTCGTCGGCGTACCGCCGTTCGAGTTCTCTGTAGCCGTCGGCGTCGACCACGGCCTCGAACTCGTCGAAAGTGACGCCGTCGACCGACTCGGTCGTCCCCTCGTCGGCCAGCGTCTCGTAGGCGTCCGCCATCGCTTTCGTGGCGGCGAACAGCGCGGAGAGGGGGTAGACCGCCACGTCGAACCCGATCTCGTCCAGTTCCGCCGCGGAGAGTACGGGGGTCTTCCCGCCCTCGACCATGTTCGCGAAGGTCGGCGCCTCCACCTCGCTCGCGATCCGTTCGAGTTCGCCGCGGGACTCGGGGGCTTCCACGAAGACCACGTCCGCGCCGGCGTCGGCGAACGACCGCCCGCGCTCGATCGCTTCGTCCAGCCCGTCGGTCGCCCGGGCGTCGGTCCGGCCGATGATCACGAGGTCGCTATCGCGCTCCTCGCGTACGTCCGCGGCGGCGCGGATCCGCCGGACGCCTTCTTGCTCCGATACCACACGCTTCTCGTCCATGTGGCCACAGCGCTTGGGCCACGCCTGATCTTCGAGGATGACGCCCGCCACGCCGGCGTCGAGACACTCGCCGACGGTGCGTCGGACGTTCAGCGCGGACCCGTAGCCGGTGTCGGCGTCGGCGACGAGGGGGACGTCGACGCTGCCGGCGATTCGGTCGATCCGGTCGACGTTCTCGGCCATCGACATGAGGCCGAGGTCGGGGAGGCCGAGCGTCGAGGCGGCGATGCCGAACCCGGAGGTGAACAGGGCCTCGAAGCCGGCCCGTTCGGCGAGCCTGGCAGAGAGCGCGTCGTGGACGCCCGGGAGCGCCACGAGACCGTCACCGTCGAGCAGTGCGCGAAAGCGCGTCGCGGGCGGCTGTGCGGTCATGCCGACGACGAGGGCGCCCACCCGACTAAGCCCTGGCGGTTTGCCACCGCCGTACCGAGGTCGGAAAACATTTTTCACACCGCTTCGTGTTCAGACCCAAGATGGACGGATTCCGACGAGGGCGTGATCTGCGATGACGATCGAGGACCGGGTCGAAGAGCTGCGTGAGCGCAAGCGCCAGGCGGAGCTAGGGGGCGGCGAGGACCGCATCGAGGCCCAGCACGACCGCGGGAAGATGACCGCTCGCGAGCGGATCGACTACTTCCTCGACGACGGGACGTTCAACGAGGTGGACACCCTCCGCGAGCACCGCGCGACCAACTTCGACATGGCCGAGCGGGAGATGCCCGGCGACGGCGTGGTCACCGGCTACGGCGAGGTCGACGGGCGGAAGGTGTTCGTCTTCGCCCACGACTTCACCGTCATGGGCGGCTCGCTGGGCGAAGCGTTCGCCCAGAAGGTCTGTAAGGTCATGGACAAGGCCATCGAGACGGGCTGTCCGATCATCGGTCTCAACGATTCGGCCGGCGCGCGCATCCAGGAGGGGATCGACTCGCTGGCCGGCTACGCCGACATCTTCCACCGCAACCAGCTCGCCTCGGGGGTCGTCCCGCAGATCTCGGCGATCATGGGCCCCTGTGCCGGCGGCGCGGTCTACTCCCCGGCCATCACGGACTTCATCATGATGGTTCAGGACACCAGCCACATGTTCATCACCGGCCCGGACGTGATCGAGACGGTCACCGGCGAGGAGGTCGGGTTCGAGGAACTCGGCGGGGCCCAGACCCACGCCAGCGAGTCCGGCGTCTCTCACTTCACGGCCCAGGCCGAGGAGGCGGCACTCGACGACATCGCCTATCTGCTCTCCTTCCTCCCGCAGAACAACGTCGAGGACCCGCCGCGGGTCGAGCCGTGGGACGACCCCGAGCGCGAACCCGACGACCTGATGGACGTCGTCCCGGACCAGCCACAGAAGCCCTACGACATGCGCGACGTGGTCGACCGGATCGTCGACGAGGGCTCCTTCTTCGAGGTGGCCGAGGCGTTCGCGCGCAACCTAACCATCGGCTTCGCCCGGCTGGACGGGCACTCTGTCGGCGTCGTCGGCAACAACCCGCACGTCAACGCGGGGACGCTCGACATCGACTCCTCGGTCAAGGGCGCGCGGTTCGTCCGCTTCTGCGACGCGTTCAACATCCCCATCCTGACGTTCGTCGACGTGCCAGGCTTCATGCCCGGCACCGACCAGGAACACGACGGGATCATCAAACACGGCGCGAAGCTACTGTACGCCTACTCCGAGGCGACGGTGCCGCTGTTGACCGTCATCACCCGGAAGGCCTACGGCGGCGCCTACGACGTCATGGCCTCGAAACACGTCGAGGCGGACATGAACTACGCGTGGCCGACCGCCGAGATCGCGGTCATGGGCCCCAAGGGCGCGGTGAACGTCCTCTACGACGACGAACTCGCAGACGCCGACGACGTGGAGGCAAAGCGCCAGGAGCTGATCGACGAGTACCGCGACGCCTTCGCCAACCCGTACACGGCCGCCGAACGCGGCTTCGTCGACGACGTGCTGGAACCGAAGGACACCCGTTCCCGACTGATCACCGATCTCGAGATGATCCGCGGGAAGCGCAAGAACACGCCCGACCGCAAACATGGCAACATCCCGCTCTGAGATGGCCGAAGATCAGTCTCCGGCAGAGGCCGGACGCGCGGAACTGCTCGCCGCGATCGAAGCCGCGCTCGAGGGGGCCGACGACGACGAGGCGGCCGCCGTCGCGGCCGCCATCGGCGCCCACGTCTGCGATCAGGAACTCGCCGCCGCGGCGGCGGCCGCCGAGACGGACGAGGGCCCGAACTGGGCCGAGGGGAAGTGGGCGTTCGGGAGCAAACTCGCGCGCAAACGCCGCCGCTGGACCCGGGTGCGGACGGACGCGCCGAAGGATCCGTGGACTGCGGCCGGTCGTGCCGACCGGATGTAGGCGACCCCACGCGCCGCGAGCAGTTTTCAGGCCCGTGCGTGCCAGTAGTCGACGGTGCGGTAACAGAGGAACAGGACCGCGTTGAGCACGCCAGCCATCGCGAACGCGCCGCCGAGATGCCAGAACAGGCCGGCGAAGACGCCGATCTCCGTCAGGCCGAAGGCGAAGAACGCGGCGATGGCGCCCCAGACCAGCAATATGGCGGCGACGTACGCGCCGTCTTCGACGTACTCTGCGACCGACCGCGGCGACGGGATGGGTGGTGTTTCGGACACGACGACTCGTTCAGCCGCGCCCCTCGAAAAGTGAGGGGATAGGTCAAACGGCGACTGTACCCTAGACGCTCATCGTCTCGCCGCACTCCGGACACTTCAGACCGCCCTGATCGCCGGCGCCGAAGTCGACGCCCAGCGCGTCCACGTCGTCGCAGTTCGGACAGGGGACCGGGACGCGGATCTGCTCCCAGTCGTGGCGGCTGTCGGGGGCGCCGATGGCCAGCACCACCGCCTCCTCGTCCGTTTTGTTCTCGCCGTGGTGGTAGTCCCCGGGGGCGAACCGGATGGCCTCGCCCTCGTTCACCTCTCGCGATCCGTCGTCTGTGTCGAAGGTGACGGTGCCCTCGAGGACGTAGAAGACCTCCTCCTGGTCGAGGTGGGTGTGGTAGCCCCCGTCGGGGGCCTCGCCGGGCGCGAGCGTGTAGTGGTTCATCGCCACGTCGGTCGTGCCGAGGGCGGCGGCCAGCGCACGGCCGCCCTCCGTCGCGCCCGCCGGGTGCGGGAAGGTGTCCAGTTCCGAGACTGTGACGTGTTCCATCGTACCGAATGGCTCAGTAGTCGGCGTGATAAAGATATGCAAACTCGACGGGGTATCGCGCGCCGAGGACGGCCGCCGCCATGCCGCGGTCGCATACCTTTAAGGGGCAACTCGCGGTACTCACCGACATGTTCGATACGGTTCTCGTCGCGAATCGCGGAGAGATCGCTGTCCGGGTGATGCGCGCCTGCGAGGAACTCGGGGTGGACACGGTTGCTGTCTACAGTGAGGCGGACAAACATTCGGGTCACGTCCGGTACGCCGACGAAGCCTACAACGTGGGGCCCGCCCGCGCCGCCGACTCCTATCTCGACCACGAGGCGATCATCGAGGCCGCCCAGAAGGCCGACGCCGACGCGATCCACCCCGGCTACGGCTTCCTCGCGGAGAACGCCGAGTTCGCCCGCAAGGTCGAGGCCACCGAGGGCGTCACCTGGGTCGGCCCGTCGGGCGACGCGATGGAGCGACTGGGCGAGAAGACCAAGGCCCGCAACGTCATGAGCGACGCCGACGTCCCCATCGTCCCCGGGACGGACCCCATCGAGGAGCCCGAGGCAGTCCGGGAGTTCGCCGAGGAACACGGCTACCCCATCGCCATCAAGGCCGAGGGCGGTGGCGGGGGCCGCGGGATGAAGATCGTCTACGAGGAAGGCGAGATCGAGGAGCAACTGGAGAGCGCAAAGCGCGAGGGCGAGGCGTACTTCGACAACGATTCGGTCTTCCTGGAGCGCTACATCGAGAACCCGCGCCACATCGAGGTGCAGATCATCGCCGACCACCACGGCAACGTCCGCCACCTCGGCGAGCGTGACTGCTCGCTGCAGCGCCGCCACCAGAAGGTCATCGAGGAGGGGCCCAGTCCCGCCCTCGACGACGAACTCCGGGAGCAGATCGGCGAGGCCGCCCGCCGCGGCGTCGACGCCGCCGACTACTACAACGCCGGGACCGTCGAGTTCCTCGTCGAGGAGGACCCCGACCGGGACCCCGACGAGGTGCTCGGGGCGGAGACGGACTTCTACTTCCTCGAAGTGAACACGCGGATCCAGGTCGAGCACACGGTGACGGAGGAGATCACGGGCATCGACATCGTGAAGTACCAGCTCCGGGTCGCCGCCGGTGACGAACTCGACTTCGCGCAGGACGACGTCGAGACCGACGGGCACGCGATGGAGTTCCGCATCAACGCCGAGAACGCCGCGAACGACTTCGCACCCGCGACCGGCGGCACCCTGGAGACCTACGACCCGCCGGGCGGGATCGGCGTCCGGATGGACGACGCGCTCCGGCAGGGCGACGACCTGGTGACCGACTACGACTCGATGATCGCGAAGCTGATCGTCCACGGGGCGACTCGCGAGGAGTGCATCGACCGCTCGAAGCGCGCGCTGGCGGAGTACGACATCGAGGGCATTCCGACCATCATCCCGTTCCACCGGCTGATGCTCACCGACGATCCGTTCGTGAACGGCACGCATCACACGAAGTACCTCGACGAGGAACTCGACCCCCAACGCATCGACGAAGCCCAGGAGAAGTGGGGGAGCGCCGAGGGCGAGGGCGACGACGGGGACGAAGAGGTCGTCGAGCGGGAGTTCACCGTCGAGGTCAACGGCAAGCGCTTCCAGGTCAACCTCGAGGAGCGCGGCGCGCCGCCCATCCCGACCAACGTCGGCGACGGCGGCGGTGGCGGCGGGCAACCCCAGCGACCGGCCGGCGGCCGGGGCGGGGGGAACGACTCCGGCGGTGGCCAGGCCGCGGCGGCCGAAGGCCAGCAGGTCACCGCCGAGATGCAGGGCACGATCCTGGAGGTCAACGTCGAGGAGGGTGACGAGGTGGCCGACGGCGACGTGATCTGCGTGCTCGAAGCGATGAAGATGGAAAACGACGTGGTCGCGCCCGCCGGCGGGACCGTCTCCCAGGTCGCCATCGCGGAGGGCGAGAGCGTCGACATGGGCGACCTGCTGATCGTCATCGACTGAGCGACACCGGCACGCCTCCACCGCCGGATCGCCGCCGATCCGTCTTCACTCCCCGTGCCGCTCGACGACGAGATCGGTGACCATCGTCATCACCGGCTCCCCGTCGACGTAGGCTGCGAGTTCGTAGTCGAGATAGCCGTGGCCGTCCGTGTGGTCCGGGACGGTCTTCTCGAGCACTTCGCCCCGGATTCCGAGGGTATCGCCGGGTCGGACGGGTTCCTCGAACCGGATCTCGCGGATGTACCGCGCGCCGAGGTTGGCCACGTCGTCGAGCCACCCCTCGACCCAGTGGTACATCGCGACGCCGATGGTGTGCAGGCCGCTGGCGATCAGGCCGCCGTGGACCGATTTCGCCGCGGCTTCCTCGTCCGCGTGGAACCGCTGGGGGTCCCACTGCTCGGCGAAGGCCACGATGTCTGCCTTCGTCAGGGTCTCCGCGCCGAAGGTTCCGGTCTCGCCGACGTCGACGTCCTCGAAGTAGCGCATAGGCCCCGTTAGGACGGCGCCGTCAAAAACGCGGCGCGCGATCGGTCGCTTTTTCTCCCTCGGCGAGCCAGGAACTGGCATGCAGGACACGCGCCACGCGGTGCTCGACGCCCTCGCGGACGGACCGGTTTCCGGCCCGGACATCGCCGACCGGTTGGACGTCTCCCGGGCGGCGGTCTGGAAACACGTCGAAGCGCTGCGGGACGCCGGCTTCGAGATCGCGAGCACCGACGCGGGCTACGAACTCGCCGCGGTGCCCGACTTCGGCGGCGAGGCCGTCGAGTTCGGGCTCGAGGCTCCCTTCGAGGTCGAGTACCACGACGCCGTCCCGAGCACGAACGACCGGGCGCGGGAGCTGGCGGCCGAGGGCCGAGAGGACGTGGTCGTCCTCGCGGACGAACAGCCCGGCGGGCGCGGCCGGCTGAATCGCGCGTGGTCCTCACCGTCCGGTGGAATCTGGCTGTCGATCCTCTGCCGGCCGACGGTGCCGCCGGCGGACGCGCCGGCTTTCACCCTCGCCGCCGCCGTCGCGACGACCCGCGCGGCCAGGGAGGCGGGCGTCGACGCGGTCATCAAGTGGCCGAACGACGTTCTCGTCCCGACAGGGACGGGAGCCAGTCAGACGGAGTCTGACGACGTGCTGGTCCCCGACGAAGAGGGCGACACCCGCAAACTCGCGGGCATCCTCACGGAGATGGAAGGCGAGGCCGATCGGGTCTCATGGCTGATCGTCGGGATCGGGGTCAACGCGAACGTCGACGTGGCGGACCTCGTCGAGGGCGCGACCAGCCTGCGAGCCGAAACGGGCGACGTGGACCGGCGCGCGTTCACGCAGCGCTTGCTGGAGGAGTTTCACGACCTGCGGACGGATCTCGAGCGCGTCGTCCCGGCCTGGCGCGAGCACGCGGACACGCTCGGTCGCCGGGTCCGGGTCGAGACGCCCGGCGGCGAGGTTGTGGGGGAGGCCGTCGACGTCGAGTTCCCCGGGACGCTCGTCGTCGAGACCGACGAGGGTCCGGTGCGGGTGACGACGGGCGACTGCGAGCACCTCCGGCCCGTCTAGGCTCTCATCTTCTGCTCGGGGTCGCGCTTTGGATCCTCGCGGCCCGGTTCGCCGACGCGGACGGTCATCACGGGGACAGGCGAACGGCGGACGACGCGCTCGGCCACGCTGCCCAGCAGGAGGCGGTCGATGCCGCCGCGGCCGTGGGTCCCCATGACGATCAGGTCGCAGTCGTCCTCGCGGGCGTGTTCGACGATCTCGGCGCTGGGTCGGCCCTCGGTGACGATCCGCTCGACCTCGGCGCGGTCGTCGACGATCCGCTCGACGTCGTTCAGCGCCTCCACCCCGGCGTCGTAGAGGAGGCCGGAGATGCCGTCCCAGCCGGTCTCCATCGGCAGACTGGCCACGCTCGTCGAGTCGACGACGTACAGCCCGTGGAGCAGGGCGTCATCGCGGTCGGCCACCGCCGCTGCGTGTTCGACGACGGGCTCCATCTCCGTCGAGCCGTCGGTCGGCAGGAGGATGCGATTGTACATTGTTATCTATTACCAATGTCGATTCCCGAGCGGCATAACTGTTCCTGCTGGGGTCGAAAAGCCGGAGAGAAACTCTCACTCGGCTGTCTGGAGGACGACCTCGCGCACGTCGGCGACGCCGGCGCGGCGGACGACGGCACGGACGGCGTTCTGGTAGCCGGTGAGGTTGTCGGAATCGCCGTCGAGGACGAACAGCCGGGCGTCGCGGTCCTCTTCGATCACGCCGCAGTTCAGGTCCGCGATCTCGGCGCCGTGGTGGGTCGCCATCGCGAGGATCTCGCGGGCCGGGACGTCCGAGAGCTTGGCCGCGAACTCCATCTCCCGGAACATCGAGGGGCTGTTGAGCATCACGTTGTCCGTCCCGAGCGCGACGGTCGTCCGTGAGGCGAGTTCGGCGATGTCGGGCGTGCCGACGCCGGTCACCAGGTTCGAGCGCGGGCAGACGACGATCGGGACGTTCCGGTCCTCCACGCGATCGAGGTGGATGGGTTCGGGGTGGACCATGTGGACCAGGAAGTCCGGATCCAGATCCAGCGCGCCGTTGATGTCGTCGGGGTCGCGCTCGCCGGCGTGGATCCCGAACAGCTTTCCCGCCTTCCTGGTGGCGGTCCGTTCGCGGCCGAACTCCCCGTCGCGGGCCCCGCTCGCGCCGAACCCGTCGCCGGCCTCCATGGCCGCGATCTCCTCGCGACCGAGGGTGACCACGTCCACGTCAAGTCCCTCGGCGGCCTCGGCCATCGCGCGGACGCCGTCGACGCCGCCCTCGCGGAACTCGATGCAGGCGGCGGTCCCGCCCTGTCGCATATAGCCGAGGCTGCGCTCCATCGCGGCGACGGTCTCCTCGTGGGAAGCCTCCCGGAGCAGCCGGTGTTTGAGGCCGTCCGGTGGCGCGACGAGTTCGTCCAGGTCCAGCCCCTCGCCGGCCTCCTTGGCGATGGAGTCGCCGATGTGCGTGTGGGCGTTGACGAACGCCGGCACGACGACATCGTCGCTCTCGACCGGTTCCTCCTCGACGCCGACGATCTGCCCGTCCGACAGGATCACCCGGCCTTCGATGGCCTCGAATGCTTTCCCTCGAAGGATCGTCCCCTCGAGCACGCTGCGGTCGCTCACGGCTCACCCCCCTGGAAGTCGTCGAGCGTCGTGTGGACGCCCGGGCGACCGTCGCTGACCAGCGACCCGTCGATTTCGAGCCCCAGGACGCGGCTCGCGGCGTGGCCGACGCGTTCTGCGACGTCGTCGGGGGCGTACACTCCGAGCCGCCACTGATCGCGCTGGACGGCCCGGAGCGCGCTCACGAGTGTCGACTGGTCTCCGAGGGGTCTAATCTCTCCGTTGACGACGACCCGGCTCGTCGACTCCGTTATCTCCGGTCGCCCGGGCACGTCGAGGATCACGTCCGTGGGATCGACCTCCGCCTCGTCGGCGATGGCCTGCTCGTCCGCGATTATGCCGTCGTGGCTCCGCTCCAGCAGGTCCGGCGGCACGTCGCCCATCTCGGCCCAGACGGCCCGCTTGAACAGGTCGCGCTCGGAGAGCCGGCGCGCCGTCTCGGCGGTCGCGTCGCACTGGCGCAGTCCGACGAGCAGGTCGTGGTCGTCCATCCGGCGCAACTCCTCGGCGGTGGTGTCGGTCTGGGCGAGCAGGCGCTCGGCCCCGCGCCGGAGCATGGACTTCGCGATCCGTGCGGTGTGGTGGCTGTAGACCGTCGGCGTCATCAGCGCGCGGGCGACGAGCAGGCTCTCGGCGGTCTGGACGTTGTTCTCCGCGAGGACGAGTTCGCCGTCGACGAAGGACAGTTCCCGGACGAGCCGCTCGTGATCGATCGTGCCGTAGGGGACGCCGGTGTGGTGAGCGTCGCGGACGAGGTAATCCATCCGGTCGACGTCGAGTTCGCCGGAGACGAGTTGCCCCAGTTTGCCGTCGCCGGCCACCAGATCGGCGACGGCGTCGGGGTTGAGGCCGTGGTCGGAGAGCACGCGGGCGACCCGTCCGGACTCGAGGATCTCGTGGACGTCGTCGTGCCACTTGCCGGTGTGGCGGTGGACGACCGACTCGACGTTGTGACTGAAGGGGGCGTGACCGACGTCGTGGAGGAGCGCCGCCGCGCGGACCCGCTCGGCCTGCTGGCCCTCGACGGCCAGGTGCGAGAGCGCCTCGTCGGCGAGGTGGTAGACGCCGAGGCTGTGCTCGAAGCGGGTGTGGTTCGCGGAGGGATAGACCAGCGTGACGGTCCCGAGCTGACGGACGTGCCGGAGCCGCTGGATCGGCGGCGTGTCCAGCAGATCCTTCGCCACCCCCCGAACCTCGATGTGGTCGTGGACGCTGTCCTTGATATCCATCTACTCGCGATTCGGACCGCGGGGGCTTTACTTCCTGCGCCAGCCGCTCGGTTCGAGACGCGTGATTCAAGACGGGGGCCGACGTGGACCCGGCCGTGAACCGCACTACAGTCGCCCTGCTCGCCGTCGTCGCCGCGGTCGCCCTCGCCGGCTGCGGCGGCCTCGTCGGCGATTCGGGACCGCAGACCGACCAGTCACCTGCCAACGCGACCGACGGGACGCCCGAAACCCCCCAGACGGTCGAGACGGACGGGCCCTACGACCTCCCGCTGAACGGGACCGAGGTCTTAGAGCGCCACCGCGCGGCGCTGATCGACGCGGGGACCTTCCAGTTCAGGCGGACCTCGACCACGCGGACGGTCGAACCGTCGCGCATCGTCCAGTACCGAAACGTGACGGCGACCGTCGACGAGGGCAACGGGACCTACCGCGCCACGCACAACGTGACGGGTTCGCCGCTCACCGAGATTTACGCGGGCTCCGCCGGGACGGCGTACCTGCGCCAGCGAATCGAGAACCAGACCGCCTACGACCGCCAGAACAGGACCGGGAACGGCTCCGAGTCCTACCTCACGCCCCGGATCCGCCAGCACATCGACGGCTTCGAGTACAGTTACGAGGGGACCGAGAGCGTCGACAACGAGACCGTCCACGTCTACGCCGCTGCGGAGAGGGCCGAACTGAGCGTGACCGAGGACGGGCGGATCCGCTCGTTCCGCTACGACACCACCGGAACGAACTCGGAGGGAATCGAGTTCCGGTACATCGTCGACGTCGAGTATCGGAACGTCGGTGACACGACCGTCAGGAGCCCGATCTGGCTCGGGCAGGCCAACGCGGTCACGTCCGACTAGCTCGGAGTTCTCGACCCTATTGCCCCTGGCGAAAGGATTTACCGCGCCGGTTCCCGACGACCGGGTATGGTCACGTTTCTCTCCGGGGGGACGGGCACGCCGAAACTCCTCCGGGGCGCCGACGGCGTCTTCCCGCCCGCCGAGACGACCGTCGTCTGTAACACAGGCGACGACGTGGAACTGGCGGGCCACCTCGTCTGCCCGGACGTCGACACCGTCCTTTTCCTCGGCGGCGACGAACTCGATCTCGATACCTGGTGGGGAATCGCCGACGACTCGACGGTCACCGACGACGAACTCCACGCGCTAGCCGACGCCGCCGGCCTCGACGGTGGGCCGCGATATCTCCCCGACGAGCAGCAGACTACTGGGCGCCGGATCGCCCGCTGGCGGCGCTTCTCCGGCGTCGCGGAGTTCATGCTGATCGGCGACCGCGACCGCGCCGTTCACCTCACCCGCACCGGACTGCTGGACGAGGGCGAATCGCTCACCGCGGTCACGCGGACCCTCGCCGACGCCTTCGACGTGTCGTGGGAGATTCTGCCGATGAGCGACGACCCCGTCGCCAGCATCGTCCACACCCCCGAGGGGCCGATGCACTTCCAGGAGTTCTGGGTGGGCCACGAGGGCGAACCGACCGTCGAGGACGTGGAGTTTCGGGGAGAACCCGACGCGACCGACCCGGTGCTGACGGCGCTCTCCGAACCGGTCGTCGTCGGGCCGTCGAACCCCGTCACGAGCATCGGCCCGATGCTCGCCGTGGAGGGAATCGAGGACGCGCTCCGCGAGACGCCGGTCGTCGCCGTCTCGCCGTTCGTCGAGGACGAGGTGTTCTCCGGGCCGGCGGCGAAACTGATGGAGGCCGTGGGCTACGACCCCTCGACGGCGGGCGTTGCCGACGCCTACGACTTCGCCGACGCGTTCGTCCTGGATACCGAGGACGGGACCGACCTCGACCGCCCGGTCGTGCGGACCGACACCGAACTCGGAACCGAGTCCGACGCCCGACGGGTGGCCGAGGCGGTCGACGACGCCATGGAGGCGGTATCGTGAGCCCCGAAGCGCCCCCCGATCCGCTCGACTTCCGCCCACGAGTCGCCCTCGCGAGTCTCAGCGGCGAGGCCGACGCCGACTGGGCCCGGGCCGGGAGCGAGTACGCCGGCGCGGCCTTCCTCGGCGGCATCGCCCTGGACGAGCCGACCCGCGAGGCCGCCCGCGAGTTGGTCGATCGCGACCGGACCGAGTTCCTGCCGGCCGATCCAGTCGGGTTCGTCGACGAGCAACTGGCCGCGCTGGCCGATTCCCCCGTACAGGCGGGATTCAACGTCCGGACGACCGAACTCGAACCGCTCCACGAGGTCGGAGCGGTCTGTCGCGACCGCGGCGCGATCCTTGAGATCAACGCCCACTGCCGGCAGGACGAGATGTGTGCCGCTGGCGCGGGCGAAGTCCTGCTCCGGGACGCCGACCGCCTCTCAGAGCTGGTCGCCGCCGCCGCCGAGACCGGGGCGACGGTGAGCGTCAAGGTCCGCGCCGAAGTGCCCGGCGTCGATCTCCCGGCCGTTGCCCGACGGATCGAGAGCGCGGGTGGGGACGCGATCCACGTCGACGCGATGGACTCAGAACCCGTGGTCGGCGACGTTGCCGCCGCGGCGGACCTGTTCGTGATCGCCAACAACGAGGTACGGGACGAACGGAGCGTCCGGGAGTACCTCGAGTACGGCGCCGACGCGGTCAGCGTCGGCCGGCCGAGCGACGAACCGGCCGTCCTCGACCGCGTCCGGGACGCCACCGAGGCGTGGTTCGCCGGGGAGGTGGAGCCGTGAGCGACGGTCAGAGTGCGGAGACCGACGGCTCCGGCGTCGAACCGGCCCCGGAACGAACCGTCGTCCAGAACGCCCAACTCGCCCTCTTGCTCGAGGTGACGGGGACGCCGAAACCCGGCAACGTGGACCGGGCCCACGACTACGACGACCTGCGGTTCGAGCACTTCATGGCGGGCGCCGTTGGGGCCCAGCGGGGCCTGGAAATGGCCGCCGACGGCGAGCGCCTCGGCCGGGCGTTCGAGCGCGCGGTCGCAGGGATGAGCCGACAGCGGGCCGGGAACACGCAGTTCGGGGCGCTGCTCCTCTTGACCCCCCTGGTCCGTGCGGCCGCCGACGGCGACCTCTCGGGAACGCGGGCCGGGGAGTTGGCTGCCGAGACGACCGTCGCCGACGCGGCCGACTTCTACCGGGCCTTCGAGCACGTCGACGTGGCCGTCGACGACCCGCCCGAGGGGATGGACGCCCTCGACGTGCGGCGCGGGGCGGCCGCGGTGCCGACCCTCGAAGAGCGCGGGCTGACGCTGTACGACGTGATGGACCGCTCGACCGAGGTCGACGGCATCGCCCGCGAGTGGACCGGCGAGTTCGAGCGGACCGTCGACGCCGCCGAGCGGCTTCTGGAACTCGACGGGCCGGTGCCAAACCGGGCGGCCACGGTCTTCCTGGAACTGCTCGCAGAGGAACCGGATACCTTCGTCGCGACCCAGCACGACGCCGACGTCGCCGCGGAGGCGACCCGCCGGGCGGCCGCGGCACTGGAAGACGGCGACCCGTGGGCGCTGGCCAACGAGTTCGTCGCCGAGGAGATCAACCCCGGGACGACGGCCGATCTCACCGCCGGGGCGCTGTTCGTCGCGCTCGAACGGGGGCTCGACGTGTGAGCAGTCGCGACCGTCGCGGGGTGACGGGCGATGCCTGACGCCGGTCGGCTCCCGCTTTCCGCCGAATCCGGACCGCTCGCGATCGGTGCGGGCGTGACCGTCGCGATCCTTGGATACGCCGCGGTCGCCCTGGCCACCGGACTCGACAGGTCGGCGTCGCTATCGACCGTCCTCCGGCCGGGCGCGCTGGGGCTCTATCCCGGGGCCGTCGTCGCGGGCTGGATCGACGGCGGGTCCCTCCGTCGCTGTGCCGACACGGGCTTTCGCGCCGTGTTCGTCGGGACGACCATCGCGCAGGGCGCGCTCTTCCTGCGCGTCGACGCGCCGGCCACGTTCCTCCTGCTCGGCCTGATGGGCATCGCCGTGGCCTACGCGCTGCCCGCGACGCTGTTCGGGGCGGCCGGCGGGGCGCTTCGCCACCGATTCGACCGGGATCCGGAGGTGGGTCTCGATGGCTGAGGCGTGGCCGGTCCCTCTGGAAGGGATCACCGAGACCGTCGTGACGACGCTTGGCCCGAACGACCGCTGGAACGTCGCCGCGCTGGGACTCCACGCGCCCGACGGCGACGGTCTTGCGACTGCCCGGACGTGGGGCCGCACTCGGACCTGGCGAAACTTCGGCGAACGCGGGGAGGGGTACGTCCAGTTCACGACCGATCCGCTGGACTTCGCCGAGGCCGCCCTCACGGTCCGGGAAGAGGCGGAGCCGGTCCTGTCGAGTGCCGACGCCTGGGCGCGCGCGACGGTCGAACGGATCGAAGACGGCGAGGACGGGGGGACCCAGTGGGTCGAGTGGGCCCTGGAACCGGTCGAGACGGGAATCGAGCGCGAGACCGTGCCGACGCTCGATCGGGCCACCGGCGCCGTCGTCGAGGCGACGGTCGCGGCGTCGCGGCTGGGCGTTTCTGGCTACGATCGGGCGGACCTGGAGCGGCGACTGGAGTACTTCGCCGACGTGGTCGACCGATGCGGAGGCGAGTGCGACCGGGCGGCGATGGCCGTCGTGCGCGAGCACTCCTCGTGGGATGGGTGATGGCCTCGGTTGGGGGTCCGCAGCCGGGTCGGCTTTCGAACCCTTTTTCAGAGTTCGGCCAGCACGTACGCACAACATGGCGATCAAACCGGCCTACGTCAAGAAGACGGGGACGATCCTGATGGAGCGCTACCCCGAGGCCTTCGGCCACGACTTCGAGCACAACAAGGAACTGGTCACGGAACTCACCAACATCGAGTCCAAGGGCGTCCGCAACCGGATCGCGGGCTACATCACCCGGAAAGAGGGCGCGAAGGTCCCCGCCTGAGCGGCGAATTCTCGGCCGCGTTCTCTCTCGACCAGTGACGCCGCGGGCTCGCGCATCTGCTTCGAATTCTCGACCCGCCTCCGGCGACTATCCAAACCGTTTTGAGGTGGCCCGGCCGTAGCTGTGGGTACCAATGACAGTACGCGTAGGCGTTCTCGGTGCGACCGGTGCCGTCGGACAGCGACTCATCCAGCAGCTCGACCCCCACCCGGAGTTCGAGCTGGCCGCCCTGACGGCCTCTGCGGACAGCGCGGGCAAGTCCTACCGCGAGGCCGCGAAGTGGCGCGTCGACAGCCCGATCCCCGAGGACGTCGCCGACACGACCGTCGTCGAGACCGACCCCGACGCGGTCCGGGACGACGTCGACCTCCTGTTCTCCTCGCTGCCCTCCAGCGTCGGCGAGGCCGTCGAGCCGGCCTTCCTCGAGGAGGGGTACGTCGTCTCGTCGAACTCCTCGAACTTCCGGACGGACCCCGACGTGCCGCTGACGATCCCGGAGGTCAACGCCGACCACCTCGGCCTGATCGAGGTCCAGCGCGACGAGCGCGGCTGGGACGGCGCCCTCGTCAAGAACCCCAACTGCTCGACGATCACGATGGTCCCGCCGCTGGCCGCGCTGAACGACGCCTTCGACCTGACCGACGTGCGCGTCTCGACGCTGCAGGCCGTCTCCGGCGCGGGCTACTCCGGCGTGACCTCGATGGAGATCATCGACAACGCGATCCCGCACATCGGTGGCGAGGAGGAGAAGATGGAGACCGAGAGCCGGAAACTGCTCGGCGAGTTCGACGGCGCGGAAGTCCAGTGGGACGACGCCGAGGTCGCCGCCTCCTGTAACCGCATTCCCACCCTCGACGGCCACCTGGAGAACGTCTGGGCCGACACCGCCGCGGACGTGACCGTCGAAGCCGCTGCCGAGGCCCTGCGCGAGTACCCCAGCATCGACCTGCCATCCTCGCCCGACCAGCTCATCAAGGTGTTCGAGGAACCCGACCGCCCGCAGCCCCGCCTCGACCGCAATCAGGCCGACGGCATGGGCATCGCGGTCGGCGGTCTGCAGGAGACCGCCGACGGTCTGCAGTTCAACTGCCTCGCCCACAACACGATCCGCGGCGCGGCCGGCGCCTCCGTGCTGAACGGCGAACTGCTGCTGGAAGAAGGCTACATCTAGCGTCGGTTCGGGTCCCGACCGTCCGTCAGGACCGGCCAACGGGCCGCACGGACTCGCGGGCGACGCCGTCGTCGTACTCCGCGGGGACGATCTCCTGGACGAACCGGCTCTCGATCGTCTGGAGGTGTTCGGCGACCGTGCCGGCCGAGCAGTCCAGGTCGGCGGCGATCTCCTCGCAGGTCACCTCGCGCGGAATCTCGTAGTAGCCCTTCTCGACGGCCTTGCGGATCACCTCGCGCTTGCGCTCGGTGAGCCCCGAGAACAGGGTTCGGCTGTCCGGATCGTAGCTCCCGATGCGGAGGAGGTCCACGGAGATGCCGTCGGGCACGTCGTCGAGCATCCCTCTGAGGGAACTGTCCTCGGCGATGAGCGTTACCTTCAGACTCGAGTGGGCCGGATCGACGTACTCGAGGGGGTACTCCGGGAGCACGGCGAAGTCCTCGAGCATCTCCAGCAGGCCCGTCACCAGGTCGCTGGGATGGTAGTGACAGCGCAACAGCGTGCCGTCGTCGGCGTCGCTGAGCTGGTAGTCGATGAGGTCTTCGTCGGTCTCGGCGACCGCCTCGAGGATCCCCTCCGTCGGCCCGTTCAACTCGTGAAGCAGTACCACCGTCCCGTCGGACAGCAGCGTCACGTTCCGTATCGCGACCGTCGTCACCCCGCGTTCGCGAAACGCGACCTCGATCGGATGAAACCACCCCTGGTTCGGCGTCAGCACGAACGTCCCGTACCTCATGTTCTATCAGGGGAAATCGTGGGTGATAATAGTTCGCATTCGTGAACGAAGACGTTACGGTCGGAGACGCCGGATTCCTCTCGGTCAGTTGACTGGATTCGGTGCCGATCGAACGCGCAGCGCGACCGGTTCGCTTCCGGCGTCGGCGAGTGTGCCATCGAGTTGTGCTGCCGAGACGATCGGCGCCGCGTCGCCCGCGGTCGGCGAATAATCTCCTGATACCGAAACCGATAGATGGTGCTTATGGGTCTTGCAGGGCTGGACTGGGCGGCGAGCGGGTGGCACGGACGCGGCCGCAGTGACCGACGCGGTAGCCGGCGCCGACGGATAAGATCCGACTGGGATCGCGGTACTGCGGTGCTTCGATCGTAAATGGTCGCGGCGATTTATCGGCGTGGCTGTGGACCCTCTCCACCGATGTCGAAGTACTATCGATTGTCGTTGCTAGTGGTACTGGTCGCTCTCACCGTGGCCGTCCAGCCCGGGGTCACCGAATCACTCGGGCCGCAGACGGCGACGGCCGACGTGGACGCCGGCGGACAGACGACGGAGTCGGCTGGCTCCGTCGACGTCGTCGACGTCACCGCTCCCGACCGCTCGCGGATCGGGACGGACGTCCGCGTCGAGGCGGTCCTCGAGAACGAGGGACCGGACCGTCTCACCCGCACGGTCCAGTTCATCATGGCGGGGACGCGGTACGAGCGGCGGTCGGTGACGCTCGACCCCGGCGAGCGGCGGACCGTCACCTTCGAGCAGAACACGATGGGGATCGGGCTCGAGTCCGGGCAGTACTACACGGGCGTGCTGGTCGGTGACCGCGGCGAGATGGCGCCCCTTTCGCTGACCAGGGGGTACGACATCGACGAGATCGACGCGCCGGACTCGGTCGAGGTCGGCGAGACGTTCACGATCACCGCGGAGGTGAAAAACTACGACGAGTTCGACGACGAGCAGCGATACGAGTACCGCCTCGACGGCGACGTGCTCGCGGCGAAACAACTGGCGATGGAGGGCACCGAGGAACGAGAGGTGGAGCTCACGGTCGACACGGACGACGTCGAGCCCGGGACGTACGTCCACGGCCTCACGGCCAACGGAACCGGCTCCCACGGTACGATCACCATCGAACCGGCCGAGGAGTAGGCCGCCTCGATCGCCGGGGCCGAGCCACCCCACTTAAGCCGCTCTCGTGGGTAGTCTGGGTCGCAATGGACATCCTACACACCTGCATGAACGTCTCGGACGCCGACGAACTGGCCGACTGGTACGTCGACGAGCTCGACTTCGAGCGCTCCTGGGAGTTCACGAGCGAGGACGGCGAGACGCGCAACGTCTACGTCGCCGACGGTCAGGGCGTCGAGATCCAGCTCTCGGACACCGACGGCGAGGACGAGTTCGAGTTCGGCAGCGGCTGGGACCACCTCGCGGTGAAAGTCGAAGACGTCGACGCGGCCTTCGACGAGATCGACCATCACGGCGTCGTCCAGGAACCGTCCGACCAGCCCGCCGCCGGCGCGCGCACCGCCTTCGTCGAGGACCCCGACGGCCACGTCGTCGAACTCATCGAACCGCTCTGAGTATCAGGATAGATCGACGCGGTTCCGCAGCTTCTCGAGGTCGCCTGCGGCGACCGTTTCGGCGTTCTCGGTGACGACGTCGGCCAGGCGGTCGTGATAGGCCGGCGTGCGCCCCGCGCTGTGGGGCGTGATCAGGACGTTGCCGAAGTTCCAGAGCGGATGGTCCTCCGGGAGGGGCTCGGGGTCGGTCACGTCCAGCGCCGCGCCCCGGATGCCGCCGGTCCGTACCGATCGGACGAGCGCGTCGGTGTCGATCACCTCGCCGCGGGCGACGTTGACGACGACGGCGTCGGCCGGGAGCGCGTTCAGTTCCGCGTCGCCGATGAGCCCCCTGGTCTCGTCGGTCAGCGGGCAGGCCAGGATCACGTACTCCGCCCGGGCGAGCGCTTCCTGGAGGTCGTCGTAGCCAAGCACCTCGTCGCAGGGGCCGCCCTTGGCGGGCGAGTGGCGGACGCCGACGGTCTCGACGCCGAAGGGGTCCAGCCGGTCAACGATGCCGGTACCGATCTCGCCGAGGCCGACTACCGCGACCGTGCTCCCGGCCAGTTCGCCGGGGTCGGCCACGCGCCACTCGCGACGCTGCTGGCGCCGCCACGCGTCGTGGAGACCGCGGGCGAACGTGAGGACGAACCCGATGACCTGTTCGGAGACGTTCGGGACGTGCACGCCGGAGGCGCTCGTCACCGCCACGTCGTTCTCTGCGAGCACGGAGAGTGGCAGGTGATCGTACCCGGCGTAGGCGCAGGCGAACAGTTCCAGTTCGTCGGCCGCCTCGATCAGGGCGGGGTCGACGTCCGGCCCGACCATCACGGTCGCGCTCGCCGCGAGGTCCTCCGCCCGGGCAGCGGTGGTCCCTTCCGTGATCCGCCAGTCGGGCAGTCGCTCGCGGAGGATCGCGGCGAGGTCGGCCGGATCGAGCCCGTTGAACTTCTCGCCGAGCACCAGCAGTTCCGAACTCACGGCCGATCACCCGTGCGGTGTCGACTGTCCATATCGACTGGGCCGTGGCCTGTCGGCAAAAGCGTGTGGTGCGTCGTCGGGCAGACGGGGTCTGTGATCTCCGATTCTGAACGCTTTTACTGTCATCGCCACAACAGCACGTATGCGCCGCCGCGCGTTCCTCGCGTCCGCACTGACCGCCGGAACGGCCCTGACTCCGGGGTGTGGGGTGATCCACCCGCGTACCGAGCACTCGAATCCGACGGAGAAAACCGACGAGAATCCTCGTGACGACATCCAGTACCTCGCCTTCCGGGCTGACGGGTCGGACCTCGCCGACGTGGGTGTCACGCCCCCGTCACTCGACGTCCCGAGCGAATTCGCCACGTCGATCTGGCACCGGGACGGAACGGAGTTGCGATCGCTCACACAGCGGTTCGCGACGCCCGGCACGGAGGGGAGCAGACCGTGGCCGACGCTCGCGCTCGAAGGGCCGTTCATGGGCGACCGCGAGCCGCATCCGTCGGTCTCGTTGTCTCGAACCCAGGACGGGACCGCAGCGGTACTGGAAGTCCACGAATTCGGCGAGTTGGCCGACGAGACAGTTACCATCAACCTAATCGTTACCCGGTGGCCCGAATCGGCGCGGACACTCGTCGTCGAGAGTACCGCGGAACTCGCCGAGACGGGTCCGCGCGAGGAGACTCACGTCCTCGAGGGACGGCTCGAATTCGCGCTCGCGGACGGGACCGGTGGCGAGGAGCGGTCCGACGAGCCTCCGCAGTCTCCTTCCTGAGCTCGCCGTCGGACGGTCCGTCTCACCGACCGACTAGTTTCCGGTGCCGATCGCGGCCCGCCGCGGTGTCGAATGAACGGCATTTAACTCCCCTCGGCGCAGGCTACCGGGTATGCAACAGGTGGACGTGGCTATCGTCGGCGGCGGCCCCGCCGGTTCGTCGGCGGCCTACGAGGCCGCGGCGCGGGGCGCCGATGCGGTCGTCTTCGAGAAGGGGGTGCCGCGAGCGGATCGCGAGGGCGTCGGTCCGGACTCGACCGACGCCGCGGGGATGCTCGACTACTGGGTCGACATCATGGACTTCCGACCGGAGGAGATCCCCGACGAGGTGATCCTCAGCGAACTCGACGGCGCGTCGTTCATCGGCCCGACCGAGTCCGTCACCATCCGGGACACGGGCATCGACGCCTCCTATCCGGACTTCGGTTTCGCCTTCCACCGCGCGCGCTTCGACGACTGGCTCCGCGAACGCGCCGAAGACGTCGGCGCGACCTTCCGGATCGGCAGCTCTGTCACCGACGTCGAGAGCGACATGACCGGCGGCCACTCCCACCGGCTCGAACTCGCCGACGGCGAGACCGTCGAGGCGCGGTACCTGATCCTCGCGGACGGTCCCCAGCGGACGGTCACGACCGACGCCGTGGACCAGTTCCTCCCCCACGACCACAGCGTCGAGGAGTACCTGAACCCGAACACCGCGAACCACATCGCCTACCAGGAACATCGCAGGATTCCGGAGGAACTGTTCGAAGAGGGCCTCCTGAAGTTCTGGTGGGGCGTGATGCCCGGCCACACCGCGTATCCCTGGATCTTCCCGAACGACAACAACGTCGCACGGATCGGGCTCACCATGCCCATCGGGATGGACCTCGCGGACGTCGAGAACCGCGGGGACTACGCGCTGCTCGAAGACGACGACGAGCAGATCCCGCCGGGCCGGGTGTACGTCCGCCGCCTGCTCGAACGGGAGTACCCCGAGTACGACGTCGACGAGGACTTCCCGCTGGTCGAGGACCGCGGCAAGCGCGGCGGCACCGAGGCCTACCCCATCTCCTCGACCCGTCCGATCGAGTCCCCGACTGAGGCGGGCGTCGCCGTCGTCGGCGGCGCGATGGGCGCGACCTCTGCGTTCCACGAAGGTGGCGACCACGTCGCCGTCCGGACCGGGAAGATCGCCGGCCGACTCGCCGGGCAGGGCCGACTGGACAAGTACAACCGCCAGTGGAAGCGCGCCATCGGCGAGGAGGTCCGCCGCAACGTCGCCCTGGCGGACATGGTGCGGGGCTGGGAGCCGGCCGACTGGGACAATACGTTCAGGCTCGTGGACGGCATGATGGACCGCGGGTCGTACTCGCCCTCGCAGGCGCTGACCGCCGGCCTCAACGGGATCAAACTCGTCGGCGAGTACAAGCTCCGGAAACTGAGCCTCGGCTCCGGCCGGTACGTCCAGTTGCGCCAGGACGACTACCTGTTCTAGCGCGACAGCCCTTTGCCGGTGGGTCGCCTACCGCCGAGTGCGTGCCTTTAGTCCCCGCCCGAGCACACCCATCTGGGCGCGATGACCACGCGGAGAACCCGGGCACGCGACACACGAGTGGCGGCCGCAAGCCGCCTCGCGTATTTGGGGACGCTATCGCGTCCCCCACCCGGCACGAGGGTTTCCCGGCCGACAGGGCACACCGCCCCGGATGAGGCCGGTCGTTAGTGTTCCGGGTGTACATTTTGAGTGTGCTACTGGTAACACGTATAAATGATATAAGTCACTTCAAGCACCGTCTATCGTTGAGGCAAGTTCTTCCGTATTGGCCCCTCTTTTTCATCGGAATTCTGAAATCATTGACGACGACGCTCCAGAGACGAGGTCCGGCGGAAGGACTCACATCTATCAGGTTTGGGTATCCGTGCTGCATATAGCACAAATTCTATGTGATCAGTCGAACAACTCCCGGAGGAGAGAAAATAGATGAGTCCTCTCTTTTTTCTTTTGTTATGGAACAATAGTCTCCCTCTACAGCAACTCCCCGTGCAGCTGCCAGTCTCGCCCGACGTGGCCGTCGTACTGGCGATCATCGCCATCGTCTTCGTCCTCTTCGTCACCCAGCCGGTACCGATCGACGCCACCGCGGTCGGTCTCGTGGTCGCACTCGTCCTCCTCGGCGAGTGGACCGGCGTGTCACCAGCGGAGGGCGTCTCGGGGTTCTCGAATCCGGCGACGCTCACGGTGCTGGCGATGTTCGTTCTGAGCGAGGGCGTCCGACGGACCGGCGTCATCCAGATACTCACGCGGAAACTGATCGCCTTCGCCGGGGACAACGAGTTCAAACAGTTGCTCGCTACGGTCACTCTCTCCGGGCCGCCGGGCGGAGTCGTCAGCAACGTCTCGGTCGTCGCCGTGTTGATACCGGCGATAATGAATCTCGCTCGGCAAACGAAGACGTCCCCCTCGAAGCTACTGATACCACTGTCGTTCGCCTCGATGCTCGGCGGCATGCTCACCGTCGTCGGGACGATAACGAACCTCCTGGCGAGCGAGGTGTGGGTCCAGGTAGGCGGTCCCGACGCACAGCCCTTCGCGCTGCTCGAGTTCACACACCTGGGCGCCATCGTCTTGCTCGTGGGGATCGTGTACCTGCTCACCGTCGGTCGATACCTCACTCCAGCACGGATCGAGCCGACTGAGTCGCCCACCGACGCGTTCGGCATGACCGACTACCTCACCGACGTCGTCGTCATGGAGGACTCGCCGCTCGTCGGTTCCCGGGTCGGTGAATTGAGCGAGGAAGATCTGGACCTCGACGTGTTCCAGATCGTTCGTGGCAACCGGACGATCGCCCGGGGACTCGGATCGGAACGGATCCAGGCTGGCGACGTCCTCTCTGTCAGGGCCGACCAGGAAACCCTCCAGGAGGTCATCGAGCAAGACCACGTGCAGCTGTTACCGGAGGTCATGGAAGCGGCCACGGAGGACGATGCGTCCCTCCCGCCTGGCTTCTCGCCACGGCGTCACGGCTGGGAGTCGCTCGACGCGGAACGCAGCGACTCTCTCGCCGAGGACGAGGCCTCGAGCGAAGACACGGCGGAGGACGGCGACGAGACGGCCGAGGAGGCCTCCGACGAGGCGATCGAACTCACCGAAGTCGTGCTATTGCCCGGCCCCTGGTCGAGTCGGCGCAGCGGAGTTGCAGACTTCGAGCGCGACTACGACGTGACAGTGCTGGCGATCCGGCGCGGCGACGAGGTGATCCGCCAGCGCCTCCGAGAGGTCCGGTTGCAGGCCGGCGACGTCATCCTCGTCCAGGCGCCCGACCAGGTACTCGATCGCATCGCGCGGGACACGAACGTCGCTATCGGGGGTGAGGACAGATGGGAGGATTTCGACCGTTCGAAGATCCCCATCGCGCTGGGAATCCTCGCCGGCGCCCTCGGACTCGCAGCACTCGACGTCCTCGGGCTGATGACGAGTGCGCTGACGGGCGTCGCGGCGATGTTCTTCACGGGCATCCTCACGCCCGAGGACGCATACGAAGCCATCGACTGGGAAGTGATCTTCATGGTGGCGGGTGTCATCCCGCTTGGTATCGCAGTCGAGGCCTCGGGCACGGCGGACCTCATCGCCGACCTCGTCGTTTCCGTCAGTGAGCTCCTTCCCGTGATCGCGGTTCTGGGGCTGTTCTACCTTGGGACCGCGGTCATCACGGAGATGGTCAGCAACTCCGCCAGCGTCGTATTGCTGTTGCCAATCGGGGTCGAGGTCGCCAGCCAACTCGGCGCCAATCCCTTCGCGTTCGTAATGGCCGTGACCTTCGCCGCCAGCACCCCGCTCCTGACCCCCGTCGGCTACCAGACCAACCTCATGGTCTACGGCCCAGGCGGATACAAATTCACGGATTTCGCACGCGTCGGAGCGCCATTACAATTGATACTGACTGTCGTCACGACAGTCGGTATCGCATTCTTTTGGGGGGTATAATCAGGAGGAGTGGAGAACTAGCAGGGATATCGCAACGCACAGAGCCGAACCGGTAGGTGGTTACCGACTAACGAAGTTCTATTGAAACATATCGATTCGGACCCACGATTGACTGACGAGTCACTCTGAGGGGAACCATTAATGCCGTTTCCTCAACTTGACACTGATGAGGACTGCTAACGAATAATGGATCCACGAACCGTCTTCTACAAGCATCCCTATGCGACTATGGTCACAGCTGTATTTCTATTCTCTCTCGTGATAACATCTTTATACTTCTTTGGCTTGTATCCTGGCGTACCGAAAACACGGCCGAAGCTGGACGGATTACTTACGGTCACAGTGATCCTTTTCGCCGCAACAGCCGGGAGCTGGATCACAGCAATAATTCTGAGATCGGATGATCACTGATCCACTTCGGAGTGGAAATGACGATCCCAATATCAACATTTTGAAAAATCTTTGCCATCTGCTAATCGAATACAAATTGATATGCATAGGTGTTTCTGCAATCATTACACGACAAATTCGTTGAATGCATAGACCCGTGTGCGCCACCGATTTCACGGCATAGGATAGAGTCCTTTTGGTAGAATGTCACATTCACTGAGCCTACTAGTAGAAACTCGCCCGGTAGTGTTCCGGGTGTACATTTCACGGTGATCCGCGACGCGACTACTCCCCTCACTGTGACGGACCCGGCCCGTAGACCGCGAAATCGCAAAAGAAACCGCCGAAACGACGTTTACGATCGGCTCTTCGATTTCGAGCCGTCGCTCCGCGGCGACCTCGTTTCGCGGGCCGCCAGGTCCAGATACGGGGCGACGACGTCGGCGGCCGGCAGTAACTGAAGCGTCTCCTCGTCCGAGTCGTACTCGACGACGCCGGCGTCGGTCAGTTTCGGGACGTGAACGTGAACGAGGCTGGTACAGACCCGTTCGACGTGTTCTCTCGTGTGCTCGCCCTCCGCGAGGGCGAGGTGATCGGCGAGGTCGGGGATCGCGACGGCGCCGACGGCGCGCGAGAGGTGCTGCAAGGTCCGCAACCGCCGCTCGTTCGAGAGCAGGCCGCAGACGGTCGTCGTCGAGAGCGCGCCCTCGCGGCCCGGGTTGCTGTTGGGTTCTGTTGTCGGCATCGGATACTCCGCGCCCGGGTCACTCGGGAGTCCCGTCGACCCCCTGGATCCGAGCACTGGTCGGCCATTGACGGTCGGCGGCTTAAACGTCGGTACCCGATGGCACCACTTGCGTATCCGAGAGTCGCTGTCGCGGCGGTTCGCGAACCGCTTCGGACCCGATCCGTACCAGTTGCTCGCCCGACGCTACTCGTCGAGGAACACGGTCGAGTCCCGCGAGAGCGTCGCCTCGTCGGTCTTCTCGATGGTCACCCGCCAGCTCGGGACGACCGAGGAGGACGAGGTGACGGTCCACGTCCCGGCGACCGTCTCCCCGGCCGCGAATGACTCCAGGACGAGCGTCTGGAGTGCGGATTCGAAGTCGTCCGTGGCGGAACTCGCGCTGTCGTCGGTTTTTGTCGTCATGGGCTGGTGAGTCGCCGACTGCGGGGCCGTGTCACGCCCCGCGGTCTCGACCCCCATAGGCGCGGCCGGTATTTAAGCTTCGCTGGCGGGGCAGTCGACGAACCCCTCGCCCTCGCGCGACTACCTTTATACTCGTGGGTAACGGTATCATAGAACGTGTTCTGAACGAACACAGAGACACCATGACTGGCAAGCAGATTCTCATGATCGTCGGCGACTTCGGGGAGGACTACGAGACGATGGTGCCCTTCCAGGCCCTCCAGGCCGTGGGCCACGAGGTGGAAGCGGTCTGCCCGGAGAAGGCGGCGGGTGACGCCTGCAAGACGGCGATTCACGACTTCCGGGGCGACCAGACCTACCTGGAGGAGCGAGGCCACGACTTCCAGGTGACCGAGACGATGGCCGAGATCGACCCGGCCGACTACGACGCGCTGGTGGTCCCCGGCGGACGGGCGCCGGAGTACCTGCGCACCTACGACGCGGTGATCGAGACGGTTCAACACTTCTTCGAGGAAGACAAGCCCGTGGCGTCGCTCTGTCACGGCCCGCAGATCCTCGCGGCCGCCGACGTGCTCGACGGCTACGAGATGACGACCTATCCGGCCGTGCGCGCCGAGGCCGAGGCAGCGGGCTGTTCGTGGGTCGACGAGGTGACCCGGGACCGGAACCTCGTCACGGCGCAGGACTGGAGCGACCACGTCGAGTGGCTCGCCGAGTTCCTCGACCTGCTGGGCACCGAAATCGAACACGGCGAACCGGCCGTGGCGGCGGACGATTAGGACGAGCGAACCCTTCACTGAACCGTAAGGTTGTCTACGGTGGCGGCGAAATCGCTCCGCGTGCCACACCGCCCTCCACTCTCCAGACGCGCCCTGCTGTCGGGACTCGGTGCCCTCGGGATCGGTGCCGGGGCGCTCGTCGCCGCCGGTGACGACGATTTCGATGGTTCCGACTGGCCGATGTACCGCCACGACGCCGCGGGGACCGCCCACGCCCCCGACGCGAGCGTGCCGCGGGAGCAACCAACCGAGCTGTGGACGCACGAGTTCGAGAGTCTGGGCTTCACGACGCCCGCGCCGATCCTGCACGACGGTCGGGTGTTCGTGGCCCGGCAGTCGCTCACCGCGTTCGACGTCGAGTCCGGCGACCGCGTGTTTCGAATCGGGTCTGAAAACAACGCCACCGAATTCCTGTCCACCCCGGCAGTCGCCTCCGCCCGGGCGTACGTGACGCCGAGTCTCGTCGCCGCATCGGAGGACGGGCTCCGGGCAGTCGGAATCGATGGGGGTCCAGACTTGCCGGTGGTCGATGGTGGCGCGCTGTCACAACGCTGGTCGACGGGGCAACAGCCGGACGAGTCGATCCTCACGTCGATGGGTTTCGGCGGCGGCTGGCAGTCACCGCCCGTCGCGGCGGCTGAACGCGTGTTCACGGTCGACGACGGCATCGTTGCCGTCGAGGCCAGTTCCGGATCGATACAGTGGCGGACGACGTTCGACGCACTCGCCGCTCGCCCCGCTGTCGTCGATGGTCGTCTGTTTACCGTCGCCTACGACGGGAGTCTCTCGGAATACGCGGTCGCCGATGGAACCCAGCGGTGGACCGCGCCGACGCCCGCGGTCCGGCAGGAACGACAGCCGACCGTCGCGAACGGGTCGGTGTATCTCGCTCATGAGACGGGGGTGACGGCCTTCGATCCTGACGGCGGTGACGAACGCTGGACGAGGGGCCAGCCGGTGGGCGAGTACGGCCGATACGTGACACCACCGTCTGTGACGTCCGATGCCGTCTACGCCGTGGGGTCCGGACTGCTCGACGACGAAACTGACGGGCTCATCGCGCTCGATGCTGCTACCGGCGACCGTCTGTGGGACGCCTCGCTCTCGGGCATCAGCGAGGACGAAGACGGGCCGGCCGTCGCTGGCGACGTCGTCTTGCAACCCGACAACCACAGTCTCCGCGCGTTCGACGCCGCGACGGGGGACCCGCTCTGGCAGATCCAACGGGACGCGCAGGTCTCCCAGCCGGCTGTCGGTGACGGTCGGTTCTACCTCACTGACGGGCGCTCTATCACCGCTTACGGAGGTACCTGACGTGCCGTACCGCGTTCCCGGTATGTCGGCACGTGACGAGACAGGTGGAGGTGGCGTTACGCAGGCACTGAGCTACGGAACCAGCGTCTTTCTCAGTCGCCCCACCCTGCTCATTCCCTTCCTCGCCGCTGGTTTCGTGATCGTGGGGGTAGAGCAGGCCATGCTCGCCGATCCGGTTCCGGTGACGAAGACCCGGTCGGTGACGGGCAGCGGCGTCGACCTGGCCTTTCCGATCGTGCCGGTCGAACAGCGACGCGTGACGACGCCGCTGTCCGCTCTGTGGGGACTCAAACTCCACTGGCTCGCCGAGCGGACAGTGTTCGCCGCCGTGACGACGGGCACGACCGCACTGGCGGGCGCGGTCGCCGTCGCCGGGATGTACGAGGGCGGGCTCCGGCCGGGTCTTCGCTCGCTCGATGCGGGTGCGGCGGTACGCGCGGTCGGCTACGTGGCCGGATTCGGCCTGGCCCTGCTCCTGCTCTACGCGCTCGTCCGGACGGCTCCCGTCCTCCTCTTGCCGGTCTTCGTCCTGACTCTCTTCGTCGCGGTGCGCCTGTTCGTCGCGTTTCCACTGCTCGTGCGGGGTGCGTCGCTCCCGGTCGCGATCCGGAATAGCTGGCAGCGCATGCGGGGCTACGGTATCTCGCTCGCGCTGTTTCTCGTTCTGCTCGGTGTGTTCGGTCTCTCGCGGCAGTTCGCCTTCTTCGGCGGCGGACTCGCGACGGTGCTCGTCGTCGTCCCCCAGATCGCGACGATGACCGTGCTGGCCCACTGGACCGATCCGTCGGGCCCGTCGGACGCGGAAGCCGACGCCGACCGCGTCTGACCCGTCGCTGCCCTACTCCTCGATCATCGCCACGGGCCGGACCCACCCGGCGCTCGCGTTTTCGATCTTCACCGGGAAGGTGACGACGGGGACGTCCGTCCGGCGGGGGAGGTCGTCGGGGTTCGCCATCTTCTCGATCTGGCAGTACTCGACCTCGCGGCCGGCGAAGTGAGCGGGCCAGAGTTCCGCCTCGTCCCGGCTCTCGACGTAGCGCCGGCTGACTCCCTCCGGTCGTCACCCGAGCCCTGCCTCACACGGTTCGGCAGGACGCCGGCCCATCTCGTCGAACGGTTTGTCGAACCCGTAAGCGTCGGTGCCGATCACTTTCACTCCGCGCTCGACGAGGTGTTTCGTCGCCGCGGCGCCCATGCCCGGAAACTCGGTCAGGTAGTCTGGATCGCCCCACAGGTCGTCCGCGCCTGTTTCCAGGAAGACCAGTTCGCCGGCCGAGAGGTCGTGGCCCAAATCGTCGAGGCGATCCTCGATCACCTCCGGGGTGATCTCCTCGCCGGCGTCGAGGTCGGTGACGTCGAGGATCACGGCGTTCCCGCAGCACCACTCCAGGGGGATCTCGTCGATCGTCTTCGACGACTCGCCGCCACAGTCCGGGCCGTAGTGCCACGGCGCGTCGAGGTGCGTCCCGGCGTGGGTGATGGCCGAAACCTCCTCCAAGGCGAGGCCCTGGCCGTCCGGGAACTCCTCGACGTCGACGTCGTGGCCCATCGCCTGGAGATTGGCGGCGAGTTGCGCACCGCCTTCCTCGTGGTTCATGTAGTCGATGCTCGGCGGGAACGGTTCGCTGGCGACGCCCGGTTCGAGGCCGACGCTGAGGTCGATGAGCCGCCTGTCCGCGAAGTCCATGCAGAACGCTTCGATACTTCACGACAAGGAACTTTACCCAGCGGAAGGGGTTGTCCCGGGTTTGGGAAACTTGCATCCGCGCGCCTGTGGCGCGCGGTTCACTTCTCGCGACCGGAGGGAGCGAGAAGGACGTTTTGAACTAAATTTTGCGAGGAGTGGTTGCGCGCCCTGCGCGCAACCCGACGACGTAAAATTTAGAGGATGACCTTCCCGAGCGCGCTCGCGGCGAGTTCGACGGCCAGCTCCGCGGTCTGGTTGTGCTGGTCGAGGATCGGGTTGACCTCGACGAGTTCGAGACTCGTCAGCCGGTCGCTGTCGGCGAGGCACTCGGCCACGAGTTCCATCGACGCGTGGGCCTCCCGGTAGGAGACCCCGCCGCGTTCGGGGGTCCCGACGCCGGGGGCCTCCGTGGGATCGAGCCAGTCCAGATCGAGGCTGACGTGGACGCCGTCGGTGCCGTCCGAGGCGATCTGGAGGGCCTCCTCGACGACGTCGGTCACGCCGCGGTCGTCGATGTCGGTCATCGTGTAGGCGGTCACGTCGCTCTCGCGGATGTTCTCTCGCTCGCCCTCGTCGACGCTTCGGAGGCCGACGAGCGCGACGTTCTCCTCGGGGACGTTCGGGGCGAGCGCCCAGCCCGAATCGGCGAACTCGCCCTTCCCGAGGAGGGCGGCGAGGCTCATCCCGTGGACGTTCCCGCTGGGCGTGGTCGCCGGGGTGTTGAAGTCGCCGTGGGCGTCGAACCAGACGATGCCGGTCTCCCGCGAGTGGGAGATCCCGTTTGCGGTGCCGATGGCGATGGAGTGGTCACCGCCCAGAATCAGGGGGAATTCGCCGGCGGCGACGGTCTCGCCGATCTCGTGGGCGAGTTTCGTGCAGACGGCCTCGGTCTCGGCGAGGAACTTCGCGTCGCCGTCAGCAGGGGCGCCCGCATCGGGGTCCATCTCTTCTGGCCGGGGCACCTGTACGTCGCCGGCGTCGGTGCAGTTCGTGCCCAGGGCTTCGACGGCGTCTGCCAGCCCGGCGTAACGGATGGCCGAGGGACCCATGTCGACGCCGCGCCGGTCGGCCCCGAGGTCCATCGGCACGCCGATGATCCGCACGTCTCGCTCCATGCCACAGGAAACTCTCGCGAACCTACTTTACTACTGGTACTGGGCGCAGACCCGCTCGATGCCCTCCTCGAAGTCGATCTCGGGCTCCCAGCCGGTCGCGGCCCGCATCTTCGAGATGTCCGCGCAGGTGTCGTGGACGTAGACGTCCTCGGGAATGGGGTTCTCGACGTACTCGGGGTCGACGTCGGTCCCGAGTTCGTCGTTGAGCATCTCGACGACGGTGTTGAAGCTGTAGGCGTCGCCCGTGCCGAGGTTGTAGACACCGGTCAACTCGTTATCGGCGGTCGCCTCGATGCCGCGGACGATGTCATCGACGTGCGTGAAGTCGCGGGTCTGCTCACCGTCGCCGTAGAGGACGGGCGCCTCGCCGCTGGCGATGTCGTCGGCGAACTGGGCGATGACGTTGGCGTACTCGCCCTTGTGCTCTTCCGCGCCGCCGTAGCCCTGATAGACCGAGAAGAAGCGCAGGCCGGCGACGTTCATGTCGTGGTAGTTGGCGAAGTACTCGCCGTAGCGCTCGCGGGCGAGCTTCGAGGCCTCGTAGCCGGTGTTGACGGCCACGGGCATGTCCTCGGGCGAGGGCTCGGTCCGGCTGCCGTAGATCGACGAGGTCGTCGCGTAGACGACCGTCTCGCAGCCGGCCTCCCGGGCCTGCTCGACGGTGTTGACGAACCCCTCGACGTTGACGCGGGCGCCCTTCTGGGGGTCTTCCTCGTGCATGTTCAGCGAGGAGAGGGCGGCCAGGTGGAAGACGACGTCCACGTCCACCGGCAGGTCGTCCTCGAGGACGCTCGCGTCGACGAACTCGACCCCTTCGTCGAGGTTTTCGGGCGTCCCGAGGTAACAGTCGTCGAGGGCGATAACCTCGTTGTCGGCGGCGAGGTGGTTGGCCAGGTTCGACCCGATGAACCCGGCGCCCCCCGTCACCAGTACGCGTTGCGTCTCCATACCTGGACGTCTCAGTCGCTCGTCAAATGCGTATCGTTTCGAGGAGTATCTGCGTGGACGTTACGCGAATATTGCGTCGATCGCGCGATTCGGGACGCGAACGTGTCTCTATGGGGACCGACACCCGCCGGCTTTATGGAAAGCTACGACGAACGACCAGTAATGTCATCAATCGAACTCACACCGAGTCAGCAGAACATCCTCCAGGAGCTGGTGAACCTCCACCGCCAGTCCGAGTCCGCCGTCAAGGGTGAGGACATCGCCGAACAGGTCGACCGGAACCCCGGCACCATCCGCAACCAGATGCAGAGCCTGAAGGCTCTCCAGCTGGTCGAGGGCGTACCCGGCCCCAAAGGTGGCTACAAGCCGACCTCGAACGCCTACGAGGCCCTCCAGGTCCAGAACATGGACGAGGCCGCCGACGTCCCCCTCGAACACAACGGGGAGGCCGTGCCCAGCGCGAACGTCGAAGAGATCGACCTGACGAGCGTCCACCACCCCGAGGAGTGCCGCGCCGAGATCAAGCTCCAGGGCTCCATCTCGGCGTTCCACGAGGGGGACACGATGACCGTCGGCCCGACGCCGCTCTCGAAGCTCCGCATCATCGGCACCATCGAGGGGAAAGACGACACGAGCAACGTCCTCATCCTCACCATCGACGACATGAAGGCGCCCGTCGGCGAAGTCGAGAAGTAACCCCCGCGATCGGCCGCTCGTTCGGTTCCGACGAACCGTTCGTCCCGCGGACGTACTTTTCGACGCCCGTTCGAAACCACCGGTCTCGAAGCCGCTGCTCCGCGGATACCCTCTCCAGGGAGGGAGGCGATCGGATAAACCTGACGACAGCGGGATGGGGATTTCAAAGCCTTTGTATCGGGTGACTCCGCAGGTCCGGGTATGACCGACGACGTCGTCGTGCTCGGCTCCGGTTACGCCGGGGCAGGCGCGATCAAGAGTCTCGAATCGGAAGTCGGATCGGACGCGGACATCACCTGGATCTCGGACGTCGACTACCACCTCGTTCTCCACGAGTCCCACCGCTGTATCCGCGACCCCAGTATTCAGGAGAAGATCACGATCCCCGTCGAAGACATCAAGTCCCCGAGCACGCGCTTCCTCCAGCACGAAGTCGCGGACGTCGACACCGACGACCGGACCGTCGAACTCGACGACGGCTCCGAGGTCGACTACGACTACCTCCTCGTCGGGATCGGCTCCCGAACCGCCTTCTTCGGCATCGACGGCCTCCAGGAACACGCCCACACGCTGAAGAGCCTCGACGACGCGCTCGGCATCCACGACGACCTCAAGGAGGCCGCCCGCGAGGCCTCCCAGTCCGACCCCGCACAGGTCGTCGTCGGCGGCGCGGGTCTCTCGGGCATCCAGAGCGCCGGCGAGATCGCCGAGTTCCGCGACGATCACCGCGCCCCCATCGACATCCACCTCGTGGAGGGCCTCGACGAGATCTTCCCGGGCAACGATCCCGAGGTGCAGGGCGCCCTGCGCAAGCGCCTGGAAGCGCTCGACGTGAACATCATGACCGGCGAGTTCATCGGCGAGGTCGACGAGGAGACGGTCTACATCGGCGACGAGGCGGAACTCGACTACGACGTCCTGCTGTGGACGGGCGGGATCACCGGCCGCGACGCCGTCCGCGACGTGGACATCGAGAAGGACGAGCGCAACCACCGGATCAACACGGAGATGAACTTCCAGACGGAGGACGACCGCGTCTTCGCCATCGGCGACTGCGCCCTCATCGACCAGCCCGGCGAGAACCCCGCGCCGCCGACCGCGGAAGCGGCCTGGGAGGCGGCCGACCACGTCGGCGAGAACATCGCCCGCGCGATGCGCGGCCAGCCCCTCGAGGACTGGACGTTCAAGAGCAAGGGCACCGCCATCTCCGTCGGGGAGGACGCCGTCGCCCACGACGTGCAGTTCGTCCCGATGGAGACCTTCGGCGGGTTCCTCGCCCGGAACCTGAAGAAGGCCATCGCCGCCCGCTGGATCGCCTCCATCACCGGCCCCGGCCGCGCCGCGAAGGCGTGGCCCGACATGTAAGACTAAATTTTTACTTCGAGGGGATTCGCCTCCGGCGACCCCCTTTGCTCACGGGCGCCGAAGCCGCCCGTTCGCACGGTATGCGGGACCTCCGGTCCCGCACTACTCGCAAAAATTTAGTACAAAAACTTCCCGAACGCGAGCCACTGGCTCGCGTTCGGTGAACCGCCTCGCGGCTTCGCCGCTCGGCGGATGCTCGTTTTGGCTACTCCAGCCCCAGCCCCGCGTGCCACTCCTCGGCGCCCGACTCGGCGACCCGCTCGTCCATCTTCGCCAGCAGGTGCGTCGCGAGACTGGCCGTCTTCGCCGCTTTTCGCTCCCCTTCGGTCCGGAACTCGCCGGTAACGCGGTTGGCGTAGACCGTACAGACCGCGCCGGCCCGCAGGCCGTAGAGGTTCGCCAGCGTCAGGATGGCGCTGGCCTCCATCTCGAAGTTCAGGACGTTCGCCGCCCGCAACTCCTCGACCAGCTCGTCGCTCCCGCGGGCCGAAAAGTCCTCGAAGCCGGGGCGGCCCTGGCCGGCGTAGAAGGAGTCGGTCGAGCAGCTCAGGCCGACGTGGTAGTCGTAGTCCAGTCGCTCCGCGGCGGCCACGAGCGCGGCGACGACCGCGTGGTCGGCGACCGCCGGGTAATCCTCGCGGACGTACTCGTCGCTGGTCCCCTCCTGACGGACCGCGCCGCGTGTGATGACGAGGTCCCCTACGGCCGCCTCCTCGCGGATGGCGCCGCAGGACCCGACCCGGATCAGCGTCTCCGCGCCGACCCGGGCGAGTTCCTCGACGGCGATGGCCGCCGACGGACTGCCGATGCCGGTCGAGGTCACCGAAATCGGAGTTCCCTCGTAGGAACCGGTCGCAGTCCGGTACTCGCGGTGCTCGGCGACGACCGCGGCGTCGTCCCACGCGTCGGTGACCTTGGGGACGCGTTCGGGGTTGCCCGGGAGGAGCACGGTGTCGGCCACGTCCTCGGCGGTAACCTCGAGGTGGTACTGCTCGCCGTCGTTCGGGTCCTCGCTGGCCGCGCGGTCGGTCGACCCGCCGTCGTCGTCGCTCATTTCCCCAGGGTCTCGGCGCTGATTGCGTTCGGGAGCAGGTCGCCCAGCCGGTATTCGGGTGCGGCGTCGCCCTCGTCGCAGACGACGACCAGGTCGTCGTCGCAGAACTCGGTGAGGGTCTGGCGACACATTCCGCAGGGGGTCACGCCGTCGCGCTCGCCCGAGGAGACCGCGAGTCTGTCGAACTCGCGGTGGCCGCGCTTGACGGCTTCCCCGACCGCGACCTCCTCGGCGTGGAGACTGTTGCTGTAGTTGGCGTTCTCGATATTGCAGCCGGTGAAGACCGTGCCGTCCGCGGTCCGGAGCGCCGCCCCCACCCGGTACTCCGAGTAGGGGACGTGCGCCTGCTCCAGGGCGGTGCGTGCGCGCTCGAGTAACTCCTCCATGCGGGGAAGCCACGGAGCGCCCCGTCAAATACGCTTCCCCGCGCCGGAACGGTCCGATGATTTATCACGGTCTAGTGACGACTCGGGGACATGCGTGGTTCGCCCGACGTCTCCCGGTCGATCGCGGGGACCTATCTCGCCCTCAGCGGCGGCACCCTGGTCGCCGCGCTGACCGGTTTCGCGGGGGTCGCCGACCCGTGGCCCCCGTTCGCGCTGACCGGCGTCGTCGCCGGCGCCCTGGGGTACGCGCTGAGCGGGCGCATCGACCCGGAACGCATCGCGACGAGCACCCCGCTGTCCGTGTCGCTGATCCTCCCGCCGCTCGCCTCGCTGGTCTGGTTGATCGCACTTCTCGCCCACAATCCCGGGATCGGCCTCCAGACGCTGTTCGTGCGGCCGGCGACGCTCGGGGTCCTGGCCGTCGGCCCGGCGATGGCGCTGGTCGAGATGGGGACGCATCGGACGACCATCGCCCGCATCGAGCGCTCGACCGTGCTGTTGCGGTTCGAGGCGCGACCCAGTCAGCGCGAGCGACGGTTGACGTACGGCGCCCTGGCGGTCGGCCTGGGGGCAGTGGCGGGCCTGCTGGCCGTGCTGGTGGTGCTGGATCGGGGCTCGATCGCCGCCGTGCTCGGGTCGGTCATGCTGGGCGCGCTCTCCTTCGCCGCGCTCCGGACCGACCGGCAACGTGTCGTTCTGACGGACGCGGGCGTTGCCGTCGACGGCACCTTCATCGAGTGGGACGAGGTGGCGTCGTACGACCTCGACGCGGATCGGCTCGTCGTTCGGCCGGACGGGCTGTTGCGGGACGGCTACCGGTTCGATCTCGGTGGCGGTCCCGACCGCGAGGCAGTGCGGGACGCCCTCGAACGCGCCGGCGTCTAGACCGTCTCCTCGACCGTCGCGATAGCGTCGGCCATCAACTCGTCGACGTCGTCGCTCTCGGCGTAGAGCCGTATGTACGGCTCCGTCCCGCTGGGCCGAACGAGCAGCCAGGACGCGTCCGGGAAAGACAGCCGGACGCCGTACTCCGTCTCGACGGTCGCCTCCGGGAACTTTTCGGGGAGACGCTCTTCCAGGGTCACCATGACGGCGGGCTTTCGCTCGTCGGGACAGGCCACGTCGTCCTTCCGGTAGGGGCGTTCGGTGATGGGTTCGACGAGGCCGGCGAGTCCCGACGCCGCGAGCAATCGGGTCAGGACAGCGGCGCTGACCACGCCGTCGATCCAGTCGCCGAAGCCCGTGTGGAGGTGTTTCCACGGCTCGGCCGCGAAGGCCGCCTCGGTCTCCTCGTCGCCGGCCTCGCGGACCGCGGCGAGTCCCTCGTGGAGCTGTCCGAGAGCCGTTCGCTCGACGCGGCCACCGACCGCTGTGACGCGCTCGTCGATGCGCGCGGAGGCGTTCGGCGTCGTGACGACGACCGGGTCGCTCGCCTCGCTCTCGCGAACGTACCGTTCGGCGAGGACGGCGAGTACGGTGTCCTCGTGGACCACGTCGCCGTCGGCGTCGACGACGACGATCCGGTCTGCGTCGCCGTCGTGTCCGATGCCGACGTCGGCGTCGCCGTCCGCGACGAACGCGCGCAGGTCGGCCAGGCTCTCCGGCGTCGGCTTGCTCTCCCGGCCGGGGAAGTGGCCGTCGACGGTGGCGTTCAGCGCGCGGACGTCCGCGCCGAGCGCCCGGAGCACCTGCGGCGTCGCGACGCTCGCCATCCCGTTACCGCAGTCCACGGCGACGGTCAGGTCCGCCGGCGACGCGCCGAATCCCTCGGCGTAGTCCACCACGGCGTCACGGTACCGGTCCAGGACGTCGAGCGTCGACGCGCCGCCCCACTCGTCCCACGGCGCCGGTGCCGTGCCGGACTCGACGCGCTCGTCGATCCGTCGCTCGGCGTCACCGTCGTACTCCTGCCCGTCGACGAACAGTTTGAGGCCGTTGTCGGCGGGCGGGTTGTGGCTGGCGGTGACCATCACGCCGCGTCGGTCCTGCGAGGCGTAGGCGAGTGCGGGCGTCGGGACGGCGCCGACGTCGCGGACGGTCGCGCCGCCGCTCTCGAGGCCCGCCTGGACGGCCGTGGCGATGCCGTCGCTCGTCTCCCTGCCGTCTCGTCCGAGGACGAACTCGGTGCCGTCGGCCGCCGCGGCGCGACCCACCGCGAGCGCCAGCTCCGGCGTCACGGCGTCGGCGACGGGGCCGCGGATCCCCGCGGTTCCGAACAGTGTCATACACCGACGAAGAAGCGACAGCCACTTAGAGGGCGGCGGTCCGCCCGGCTCAGAGCTCGACGCCGGAGGGAATCAGAGAGCGGTTCCGGAGGAGGCTCCCGTCGCCGTCGTAGACGAGCAGCGTCCGTTCCTCGGTCGTGTAGGTGTCGCCGCCCGCGATATCGATCTCGAGGGCGTAGCAGCCGCGCGACTCGCTCTCGGCCGTGTCGTAGGCTCGCGCGGCGTCGACCAGCCCGAGGACGGCGTCGGCATCGGCGTTGACTTCGAGGACGAACTCGCCGGTCAGGCGCTCGGTGACCGCGAGTACGCCGTCGGCGTCTGGCGCCTCGACGTCGGTCTGGAAGCGGAAGGCGAGATCGAGGTCCGTTCCGGGTGTAAGGCGCGTCTCGAGCTCGTCCGACGGGCCGTCGTACTCGATTCGGACCGTCGGCTGCTCGGCTGGATCGTCCCCGGCCTCGCGCAGTTCGAGCGTGAAGTAATCGCGCCTCATTCGGTAGTTGCGTCTACGGCGTCGGCACCAATGAACGTAACGCCTGTTACGACCGACGGGGCGGTTCCGGCGTGGGGATTTTTGACAGTTCGCCCCGGGGGACTGGTATGGTCTGGGTCAAGTCGGCGTACGCAGAGGAACTCGCCGTCCTCGCCGCGTGGCTGAGCGCGCTCCTCCCCTGGTCGATCTCCGTCTCGCTCGGGGAGATCCAGGGCGGATCGCTGATCGAATTTCACTTCCCCTTCCTGCTGATCCGCGTGCTGTTCGGGATCGAAGTGCCGGGCCCGAACCCGCTCGTCATGTTCCCGTGGGAGGCCATCGGCTTCTACAGCGAGGCCCCGGGTCCCCTCCCCTTCGCCGCCTGGACGGTCGGTGCGGCCGTGATCGGCCTCGCCGTCCTGTTGAGTCTGGGAATGTACGCGTTCGAGGACCGATTCGAGACGTCGCGGCTCGACCCGGTCCGGGTCATGGGCGGTCTCCTGCTGGTCGCCGCCCTCTTCCACACCGCCGCGAGCGCCCTGCTGCAGTTCGGTGGGCTGCCCATCGAGGGCGTGGCGACCGACAGTTTCCCGGGCCTCCTGGTACCCGTCGGCGTCGTCTTCCAGTTCGCCTTCGCGTACACCCTGCTCCGGGTGGACCGCGTCGACGACCCACCCGAGGGAGCGAGTGGCGCCCCGCCCGCGGAAACAGGTGACCCGACGACCCCGACCGCTGCGGACGGGGCGGACGCGGTTGGAGACGACTCGCCAGCGAGCGGCGAGTGAGCGACGTCCAGGCGGACGCCACCTATCAGCGGTCGTGACTAAACGTGCGGAAACGGGTGGCGCATTTAAGTAAGTGGGTCCGTTACCGCAAGTAACGCGACCGACGGACGCGACGGGGACGATCTATGGCAGGACAGCACGCGAGCGCGGGCGACGACGTCGGAGACAGTCGGGTCGAAGAGGTCCGCCGCTGGCTCTCCTACACCGCCGACCTGCTCCGGGGAACCACGCTGCCGGTCCAGAACTACGATCCGGACAAACACGACCGGCTCATCTCCTTCGACGGCCTCGCCGACTACGAGGAACTCGACCGCTACTGGCTCAACGTCCCCTTCTCGTTCGTCTCGATCAACTACGACCACGACGACGACAAACACCGCTACCACGTCGTCGAACCCCGCCTCGACGAACTGGAGGCGGACCTGCTCGACCGGCTGGCCGAGGACATCCGCGAACCGCTGCTCTACCGGGACGAGGTGGCCGACGACCCCGAACTGGCGCTGCGCGAGGAGCTGAAGAATCGCCTCGAGGGGTACGGCGTCGACGTCGGTCTCGAGACCTATTACCGGCTGTTCTACTACCTGCACCGCCGCTTTCACGGCTACGGGCGGATCGACCCGATCATGCACGACCCCCACGTCGAGGACATCTCCTGCGACGGCCCCGAACTCCCCATCTTCGTCTACCACGACGACTACACCGACGTCGAATCGAACGTCACCTTCGAGCGCGAGGAGCTCTCGAACTTCGTCATCCAGCTGGCCCAGCGTTCGGGCCGCCACGTCAGCGTCTCCGACCCCGTCGTCTCCGCGACGCTGCCAGACGGCTCCCGGATCGAACTCGCGCTCGGCGAGGAGGTGACGCCGCGGGGGTCGGCCTTCACCATCCGGAAGTACGCCGACGAGCCGTTCACGCCCATCGACCTGCTGGAGTACGGGACGGCGAACCTCGACATGCTCGCCTTCCTCTGGCTGGCCATCGAGAACAACCGGTCGCTGTTGTTCGCGGGCGGGACCGCCGCCGGGAAGACCACCTCGATGAACGCCGTCTCGATGTTCGTCCCGCCGCGCTCGAAGGTGCTGACGATCGAGGACACGCGCGAACTGTCGCTGTATCACGACAACTGGCTCTCGTCGGTGACCCGCGAGCGCCTGGACGACGACGACATCACGATGTACGACCTGCTGCGGTCGGCGCTCCGCCACAGGCCGGAATACATCATCGTCGGCGAGGTCCGGGGCGAGGAAGCGATCACCCTGTTCCAGGCGATGAACACCGGGCACACGACGTTCTCGACGATGCACGCCGACAGCGTCCAGACGGTGATCAACCGGCTCGAGAACGAGCCGATCAACGTCCCGCGTCCGATGGTCCAGTCGCTGGACGTGCTCTGCGTGCAGGTGCTGACCCGGACCGGCGGCGAGCGCGTCCGGCGGATGCGTACCCTCGCCGAGATCGAGGGGATCGACCAGCGGACCGGCGAACTCGACTACTCGAACACCTACAACTGGAAAGCGACCGAGGACACCTTCACCAACAGCGGGAGCGACCTGCTCGAGGAGATCCGCGACGAGCGCGGCTGGAGCCAGTCGGAGTTGCTCCGCGAACTCCGCAACCGCAAGAAGTTCCTCCGGTACCTCCGCGAGGAGGGCGTCCACGACTACCGGCGGTTCACGGCCATGGTGAACAAGTACTACGCGGACGCCGACGAGGTCCTCGACCGGATCGAGGACGCCGGCGTCGAAGTGGAGACCTGACATGGTCTCCGTACTGGCCCTTCTCCCGGCGCTTTTCGCCCTGGCACTCGGAAGCCTCCTGCTCGCGGCGGGGTCGAGCACCCGCGTGAACCGACGCCTGACCCGGATCGCACGCGGCACGTTCGGCCGGTTCGTCGACGAGGACCGACTCGACCGCGAGGAACTGCTCCAGGCCGCGTACGTGCCCGAGACCTACCGGGCGTACGCGGCGAAGTCGTACCTCTACGCGGTCCTGTTCGCGGTCCTGGGCGGCATCGTCGGGGGCTACGGCGTCGCCGGGTTCGTCGTCGCGATCCCGGCCATCGGGGGGCTCGTGGCCGGCCTGCCGAACACGATGACGGCCGTCCTGGGTCAGCCGTCGACCTGGTCGCTTGAACTGCCGCCGGACGTGTTCCTGGCCGTCGCCGTGACCGGCGGCCTCGTCGCGGGACTCATTTCGGGCGTCCTCGCGTACGTCATGCGGTGGCAACAGCTCGCCAGCCGGGCCGAGGCCCGCCGCCGACGGATCAACGAGAGCCTGGCCCGGACCGTCGCCTTCCTCTACGCGCTCTCCCGGGGCGGGATGCCGTTCCCGGTCGTCATGCGAACCCTCGCGGACAACAAGGGGATCTACGGCGAGAGCGCCCGCGAGATGTCCGTCGCCGTCCGGCAGATGGACCTGTTCGGCACCGACATGATAAACGCCATCCGCCGGACCTCCCAGCGGACGCCCAGCGAGGAGTTCAAGACCTTCAGCGAGAACCTCTCGAGCGTCCTCCAGAGCGGGCAGAGCCTCCCGCAGTTCCTCCGCGACCAGTACGAGCGCTACCAGGAGGAGGCAGAAGAGCGCCAGGAGGAACTACTCGAACTGCTGGCGACAATCGCCGAGGCCTACGTGACCGTACTGGTCGCCGGGACCCTCTTCCTGATCACCATCCTGCTCGTGTTCGGGCTGACGACGACCGACACGCTCTGGATCCTCCAGTTGCTCGGCTACCTGGCCATCCCGCTGGCGAACCTCGGGTTCATGGTGTTCCTGAACCAGCGCCTGGAACTCCTGGGGATCGGCAGCGACGGGACCTCGGTCCCCGACGCGTCCTCGCTCGTCAGCGGCGGGGCGACCGACGCGAACGTGACCGCGGCGGACGGCGGACAGGCCCGGGCCATCGGCGACAACTTCGAGCGACTGGCCGTCTACGACCGGCTCCAGCGCTACCGGCGCGTCGCCAGTTCGCCCTTCCAGACGGTCCTCCGCGACCCGACGACGCTCTTGTACGTGACGATCCCGCTGGCGCTCGTCGTCACGCTGTTCAGACTGCCCGCGGCGCTCACCGGCGTCGGGGTCAACGTGCGCGTCCTCGACGACCTGCTCGTCCAGGCGCTCCTCTTCGTCCTCGGGAGCTACGCGATCGTCCGGTTCGTCTACAAGCGCAGACTCACCCGGATCGAGGCGGCCTCGCCGGAACTGCTCGAACGCCTGGCCAGCCTCAACGAGGCCGGGATGTCGGTGGTCGAGAGCTTCAACCGCGTCCGCGGGAGCGACCTGGGTGCGCTGACCGACGAGATCGAGCGCATCTGGGCGGACATCAACCTCGGGGCGAACGTCGAGGCGGCGCTGGTCCGCTTCGGGCAGCGCGTCCGGACCATCCCGGTCACCCGGGCCGTGACGCTCCTGACGAACGCGATGCGGGCGAGCGGGTCGATCGGTGCCGTGTTGCGCATCGCGGGGACGCAGGCGCGGGCGGACCTGCGGATGAAACGCCAGCGCCGCCGGCAGATGCTGACCTACCTGGTCGTCATCTACGTGGCCTTCCTGGTCTTCCTGGTGATCATCATCGCCGTCGAGGAGGTGCTGGTGCCGAGCCTGCCCAACAGCGTGCCGACGCCGCCCTCGGACAACCGGCTCGGCGTCGACGCGAGTCAGTTCGCCCGCTTCGGTAGCGTCGACAAGGCCGCATACACCCTCATCTTCTTCCACATCGGCCTGATGCAGGCCTTCTTCTCGGGGCTCATCGGCGGCCAGCTCGGCGAGGGATCGGTCCGCGACGGCGTCAAACACGCAGCGATCCTGATGACCGTGGCCTACCTCATCTTCCTCCTGTTGTCCTCGCCGGTCGCGTCGATGAACATGCAGGGCCAGTTCGGTGGCACCGACGAGGTCACCGTCGAGTCCGCGTCGCTCTCCGAGGGCGGCTTCATCGTCGTCCGCGAGAACTCCCCGGAGGGCGACATCATCGGCGTCAGCGGCTACCTCCCCGCCGGGACCTCGAAGGACGTGACGATCGAACTGGACCAGGAAGTCGAGGGCGAGGAGACCGTCGTACTGATACCACACCAGGACACGGACGAGGACCGGACCTTCGAGTACGACGGTGGCGAGGTCGACGCCGTCTATCCGCCCGGCGTCGAAGCCACCCAGGTCGAGTTCACCTTCGACTAGCGCAACAGACTTGCCCGCCGGGCCGGAACCGCCGGCATGGACGACGAGCCCGGCCGCGCGACCGTCCGGGACACCTACGACCGGATCGCCGCCCACTTCTCCGCCACCCGCGAGTACGCCTGGCCGGAGGTCGAGTCCTTCCTCGCCGACGGCGAGCACTGCGCCGTCGGCCTCGACCTGGGCTGTGGGAACGGTCGCCACGCCGAACCGCTCGCCGGCCTCGCCGACCGCGTGCTGGCAGTCGACGTGAGCCGGGGCCTGCTCGAGGAAGCCCGGGACCGGGTGGCCGGCACCGACGCCGAGGGAGCCGTCCGGCTCGTTCAGGCCGACGCCGCGTCCCTGCCGATCCGCGCCGACGCCGTGGACGTGGCCGTCTACGTCGCCACGCTGCACCACCTCCCCGAGCGGGACCTCCGGGTCGCGAGTCTGGACGAACTCGCCCGCGTGCTCGACCCGGACGGTCGCGCGCTGGTCAGCGCCTGGAGCACGGCCCACGATCGGTTCGACGCCGAGGAGGGGTTCGATACGACCGTCGACTGGACGCTCCCGGGCGGTGAGCGCGTCCCCCGCTTCTATCACATCTACAGCCCAGCGGAGTTCCGCGCGGATCTGGACGCGAGCGGGCTGGCGCCGGTCGAGGTGTTCGTCTCCAGCGGGAACTGTTACGCCGTGGTGGCCGACGGCGAAGGGAAAGGGACATAAATCGGCGCACGGTACGCCAACCTGCTACCTCGCGCCGTGGCGACCCAGCCTGGATCACTGGTGACCCCGGTCGGGGCGGCATTCGGAACACGTGCGGCGATGTCTCACCGAGCGAAGCGAGGTGAGGCCAGGCGCACGAGTGAACGAAGTGAACGACCTGCGGCGATGGTCTAGTGGTAGGACCTGAGCCTTCCAAGCTCATGGCCCGGGTTCAAATCCCGGTCGCCGCATTGCGAGGCGCGAACGACTGTGAGCGCCTCGGTTCGCGAACGGCGAGTTTACGAGCCGTGAGCGGGCGCTCGCAAACCGCGAGCGACGAATGCGCCAGGAGGCGATTTGAACCCTGGAAGTCACAGCCCGCACAGCCGAGCCTTGCGAGGCGAGCAGGAATGTCTTCCTCCGGTTCAAATTCCGACCGACGAAGTCGGTCGGCGTGCGCGACGGTAGTCGCGCACTCCCGGTCGCCGCAATCCGAGGCACGAACGACTGTGAACGCCTCGTTTCGCGAACGATTGTGAGCGCTTCGGGGCAATATCGAGTGGGCCTCGTAATCCTACACGAAAAACCGATTGATAGGGCTCTGAGACCTTCAGGACGCCGTTCACGAAGACACTTGAGTGACAATATCGTACGGACGAGACGACAATGGACGACCACCCAGAGCGTCGCCGGTACTACCCGGTCGAGGAGAACGTGCCGCTGAGCGAGGCGGTGCGAGAGGCGGTGCAGGACCACGAGCACTCCTCGCTGAGTATGGACGAACTGACGCTCTACGATACGATCAACCCGGACGCGATCGACATGCTGTTCGAGGACACGACCGACCTCGACGTCTCGGTCCAGATCAACCTCACGAACGTCACGGTGAGCATCTGGAGCGACGACGGGATCGACATCCGGGTGACGGAAAAGATCGAGTAGCGGTCACTCTGTCAGTCGCCAGCCGTCGTCCGCGGCCGCGACCACCTCGCGGCGTTCCATCTCGGCCATCACTTCCTCGAAGCGGTCTGGCTGAGCGATCTCCATCTCGATGCGTTCGATGCCGTGGACCGACCGGAGCAGCCGACGGATCTCGGTCTCGGTGTGGACGTCGCCGTCGGCCTGGGCCATGACGTCGCTCACGAGGTCGATCATGTCCTCGACGAAGTTCCATGGGTAGACGACCCAGGTCCACTCGGCCAGGCGCTCGCCGACGAAGTCGGGTTCGAAAGAGCTGGTGCCGAGCAACTGGAGGGTGGCGGTACGGACCTCGTCGCAGTCGCGCTCGGTCACGTACTCGTGGGCGCGGCTGATGGAGCCGCCGGTGTCGGCGATATCGTCGACGATGAGGACGTCTTTGCCCGCGACGGAGCCCTCTGGCATGGGGTAGCGGACCTGCGGTTCGTCGGTCTTCTCGGCCGCGCCGACGTAGTGTTCCATTTTGAGGCTCGTCAGGTCGTCGAGGCCCAGGAAATCACACAGGCAGCGGCCGGCGAACCAGCCGCCGCGGGCCAGCGCGACGACCACGTCGGGCTCGAACTCGGCGGCTTTGACCTGATCGCTGACGTCGCGGCAGAGGCCGTAGATGTACTCCCAGTTCGTGATCGTGCAGTCGAAATCATCCGGCAGGTCGGACACGGACAGTCACCGTTTGCCCCAGCGAGCGCCCACGACTTGAACCCCACCGACTGACTCGTCGTGAGGGACACGGAGAACGGTCGGCGATCAGGGTTCGACGGTTTCCCAGGTGTCCGAGGTGATCCGCGCATCGGCGCTGTCGGGGTAGTAGATAGCGAGTCGGCCGTCTTCGTCCTCTGTGGCTTCGAGGTCTGGGGCGTTCTCCTGCCCGGTGTCGCGCGCGGGCTCGACCAGCGGCAGGTCGCGGTCTGGGATCGAGGCGAGCGACTGGCCCTGGCCGTCGGACTCGTCGGCGTCGGGTGTCCGGAGGCGGCGCGACTCGGCGACGTCCGCTTCCGAGACTGAAAAGGCCGACCCGAGTTCGAGCGACGGGAACACCGAAACGCGGCGGCGCAGGCCGGCGAGAGCGCCGCGAACGTACCCGACCACCGTCTCCCGCAGCGACGCGCCTGCGGGCGAATCCTCCCCGCTCGGGGAGTCGCCTTCGTAGGGCTGCTGGGTGGGCGTGTTACCCATACCCACAGATACGCGCCGCAGTACTAAACGGTTGTGTCGGGGTGGTATTCACCTCGCCAGGCGATACCATTATGTCTCGGCTGTCCGTCCCTGGCGACACTGTGACGGATCAGGGGAAACCCGGCGACGTCCCCGCCGACCGGGTACAGGTGCTCGACGAGGACGGTCACGTCCGCGAGGACGCGTCGGTGCCCGACATCAGCGACGAGCGGCTGGTCGAGATGTACCGCCAGCTCCGGCTCGCCCGCCACTTCGACGAGCGGGCGATCAGTCTCCAGCGCCAGGGGCAGATCGGCACCTATCCCTCGCTCGCGGGCCAGGAGGCGGCGCAGATCGGGTCGACCCACGCGCTGGCCGACGACGACTGGATCAGCTACCAGTACCGCGAGCACGGGGCCGTGATCGCCCGGGGACTGGCACCGGAGTACCTGCTCTACTGGATGGGCCACGAGCGGGGCAACGAGTGGCTGGCCGAGAAGAACGTCTTCCCGCTGAACATCTCCATCGCGAGCCACCTGCCCCACGCGACCGGGATGGCCTGGGCCGCGAAACTGAAAGGCGACGATCACGCCGTGATGTGTCACTTCGGCGACGGCGCGACGAGCGAGGGCGACTTCCACGAGGCGCTGAACTTCGCCGGCGTGTTCGACGTGCCCGCGATCTTCTTCTGTAACAACAACCAGTACGCGATCTCGCACCCACGACAGCGCCAGACGGCGAGCCCAACGATCGCGGGGAAAGCCGACGCCTACGGCATCGACGGCATCCAGGTCGACGGGATGGACCCCCTGGCCGTCTACGAGGTGACCCGGCAGGCGGTCCGGAAGGCCAAGGAGCCCGAGGGCGAGCAGTGTCGACCGACGCTCGTCGAGGCGGTGATGTATCGCTTCGGCGCGCACACGACGGCCGACGACCCCTCGGTCTATCGCGACGACGAGGAGGTCGCGGCCTGGAAGGAGCGCGACCCGATCCCGCGACTGGAGACCTTCCTCCGCGAGCGCGGGCTCCTGGACGACGAAGGCGTTGAGGCCATCGAGGCGTCCGTCCAGGACACGGTCGCAGACTGCATCGACGCTGTCTCGTCGTACGAACCCGACCCAGAGCAACTGTTCGCGAACGCCTACGAGACGGACACGCCGCGGATCCGCGAGCAGCGCGAGGCGTTCCGCCGGCTTCGCGAACGCCACGGTGACGCGGCGTTGCTCGACGAGGACTGACGGGTAGACGGGGCTACAGCTCGATCCGTTCGACGATCCGGTCTTCGTCCTCGCGTTCGTTGATCGCGACGATGCGGAGCCGGTCTTCCAGCCCCGATCCCCTGACCTTCGCCTTCAGGAGGTTGTCGACCTGGTAGACGCCGGCGGCGTTGGTCATCTCGATCTCGATGAGGACGGCGTTGTCCTCGCCGGGGTGGAGCGTGACCTCCTTGATCGCTTGGCTGGAGACGGTGTTGATGCCGCGACCGCCCCGTTCGTAGGGGATGCGCGAGCGGCCCTGCTCCATGTCCAGCGCGTCGGCGACGCGGACGACCCCGGCCTCCAGGGTCAGCGGGTCCTCCTCGACGTGGTGACAGAGGATCGCGTGCAGGGTTTCGCCCTTCATGCGGACCGCGTCGGCCACGTCGTACCCGAGATCGGCGAGGATCCGGTCCAGCAGGTCCGCTGCGAGCGGGATGGAGTAGTAGGGGTGCTCGTCGCGGTGGACGACGTGCCCGATGTCGTGCAGGGTCGCGGCCAGGCAGACGATGACCGGCTCGTCGGCCTCGTCGAGGCCCTGATCCCGCGCGCCGTTGAACTCGACGCCCTCCCCCTTGAGGAGGTCGTAGAGACAGAGCGCCCGGTTGCGGACGATCTCGACGTGTTTCTTTCCGTGGTCGTTGTACCGCTTGCGTGCGACGGGGTTGACGTTCTGTGCCTCCAGGTAGGCCTGTACCTCCTCGTCGTCGTCGACGTACGCGAGTGCCTCGTTCAATCGCTCGTCGGGGAAGGCGTGCTCCGCGTCGGGATCGTACACCCGCCCGTCGCCGCCCTGACCCGGGTCGCTCTCGCCGGTTGCGTCGCTCATGGTCACCCGGTCGCGCTCGACGTAAAAAAGGACTCGGTGGTGGTCGGGTCGCGGCGCGGTCTCAGGCCTCTGCGGCCGCGGACTCGACGGCGTCGTAGTCCGGTTCGACGCCGGGGTCGTCGCTGACCCACGCGTAGGTGACCTCGCCGTCGCCGTTCACGACGAAGACCGCGCGCTTGGCGACGTCGTGGACGCCGAGTTCGGCGAAGTCCATGCCGATGTCGTACTGCTCGATGAGCTTCTTGTCGGCGTCGCTGATGAGGCCGAAGTTCAGGTCGAGCTTGTCGCGGAACTCGTTGAGCGCGAACGGGGAGTCGACGCTGATCCCGTAGACCGTCGCGTCGATCTCCTCGAAGTCGGCCATGCGGTCGCGGAACTCGGTCATCTCGTGGGAGCAGACGCTCGTGAACGCGCCGGGGAAGAAGGCCAGGACCAGCGGGGCGTCGCCGAGGTTCTCCGAGAGGGTGAAGGACTCGATGTCGCCGTTCGCGAGCGGTGCGGTGAAGTCGGGGGCGTCGTCGCCTACGTCTACCATGACGATGAGTCGTTCGGGCGGGCGCGGGATTACTGTTGTGCCATCGACCCGGCGCGAGAACGCCCGTGTCGCCGTTGTCGGGGACTGGTTTTGAGCAAAAAGCCTATAATAGGCCTCGGGTTATGCTCAGATACAGATGACCGGACTATTCCCGTTAATCGTTCCCGGGGTTCCCGGTGGGCCGGAGCTGCTCGTGATCCTGCTCATCGCGATCCTGCTGTTCGGCGCGAACAAGATCCCCGAACTCGCCCGCTCGTCGGGACAGGCGATCGGCGAGTTCCAGAAGGGCCGCGAAGAGATCGAAGAAGAACTTGAAGAGATGAAAGAGGGCGGCACCGACACCACGTCGACCGACGCCGACGCGACGACGGACACCGACGCTTCGGTCGGCTCCGAGGTCGACTCGGAAGTCGACTCCACGACCGAGAAGAGCAGCGAATCCTCGAGCAACTAGGCCGACAGGACACTTCTTCCGGCTCACTGCCGACGATCGATTCACCCGTGTAGCGGTGGCACTGCGGAACGGTCGGGAGACTCAGGCCTGCGGATCGGCCCCGCACTCGCGGCAGGTGAACGAGAACCGGCCGTCGTCGGTAAAGCCCATCCCGTGGTCGGTCTCCTCGCCGCACTCGCTGCAGTAGACCAGGGCATCGAGTTCGTCCCAGTCGTGTTTGGAGTCGGGCGCGCCGATGGCGAGGCCGCGGACCAGTTCGTCGGTCTCGTTCCCGCCGGTCTGGTACTCGCCCTTCTCGAACCGGATGGCGCCGTCGGCGGGGACGTCGACCGTCTCCTCGAGCGTCTCGAACGTCGCCGTCCCCTCGAGGACGTAGAACACCTCTTCCTGATCGTGGTGACGGTGCATCCCGCCGGAGAAGGATTCGCCGGGCTGAAGTTCGAAGTAGTTGAAGGCGAAGTCGGTCGTCCCGAGCGCGTCCGAGACGGGTTTGCGGACCGAGTGGACTCCCAGCGGGTTGTTCTGAATCTCGACGTCATCTACTGCGACTTTCTCCATAGACTCTCCTGCGCTCGAACCGACATAACCGTTGGGAGCGAAGAGAAACGATTTTTCCGCGACCTGCGCAAGTGCGTGCAGGGCGTGTGGCCTAGCGGACAGGGCGAGAGGTTCCTAACCTCTCGATCCCGGGTTCGAATCCCGGCACGCCCGTGCAACGAGGCGCGTAGCGCCGAGTGAACCGGAACCGGGATTCGAGCCCTGCCAGTCGCAGCGGCCGAACGTAGTGAGGCCGACCGTCTGGCTCCGGTTCGAATCCCGGCACGCCCGCTCCCTCCGGTCGCGGGCGTGCCGACGTCCCACTCGCTCACTTCGTTCGCTCGCGGGGCTCCCGGCACGCCCTCGAATAGGTTCCTACGAAGGAACAATCAGTTGTGGAGTATATTCCATCGGATGAAAATCGGGAACAAACTTTTTGGTGGATCACGGGCGACCTTCGAACGCAGTATGGCACGAACGGAACGGTCCGGCTCCGGGCAGGAAGACCGGGACGGAGACGACAGCGACCGCGGGTCCGAGATGCCGACACCGGGCGGACTCCGCGGGCTGGTGTAACCCGGGAACAGGGCGTCCCGCGAGGGACGAACCACAGTGGAGCGAACCAATTTTTTGCGACCGTCGGTCAACGCCGGCCGCCAGAGACGCCGGGAGTGAGACTCACCGTCGCACCGTCCGAGAGCCGCGTCGCCGCACCGTCGCCGTTCCTGACGTTTTCCTCGTCGACGAGGACGTTGATGTGCGGTCGCAGATCCCCGTCCCCGTCGAACAGTAAGGGACCGAGGCTGTCGTACTCGTCGGCCAGCGCCGAGAGCGCCTCGCCGACCGTCGTCCCCTCGTCGTACTCCCGCCGGAGTCGCTTCTCGCCCACGCTATCCCTGATCGTGGCGTAACAGACGAATTCGACGTCCATGACAGTCCGTCCGCACGTCAGGAGGTTAAGGCCGGCGACGGGTGAACGTCGGTGCCGATTTCGCCACGAGTCGTTACCACTGGAAGGAAAATAACTATGAATCGTGGGGGAGTGGAAAAGAACATGGGTCTGGTACGCGCTCCCGAGGAACGGTTCGAGGACTTGCCCGGCTACGATTACGAGACAAACTACGTCGACGTCGGTGAGGAAACCTCACCGGGCAACCAGAACGCGAACCGTTCTGGTGACGTGGGTGGCCCGGAGATGGCCTACGTCGACGTCGAGGGCGACGGCGACGAGACGATCCTCTGTCTCCACGGGGAACCCACCTGGTCGTACCTCTACCGGAAGATGATCCCCGAGCTCTCGTCGGTCGGGCGCGTCGTCGTCCCCGACCTGATCGGGTTCGGTCGCTCGGACAAGTGGACCGACCAGGATGCGTACACCTACGGGGCGATGTACGACACCGTCGAGCGGTTCGTCGAGGAACTCGACCTGCGGGACGTGACCCTCGTCTGCCAGGACTGGGGCGGCCTGCTCGGGTTGCCGGTGGCGGCGAACAACCCGGACCGGTTCGCGCGGCTGGTGCCGATGAACACCGGACTGATGGACGGAACGCAGTCGATGCCGGAGGTGTGGCACGATTTCAAGGACATGGCAGCGAACGACCCGAACTTCGACATCGGCCAGCTGGTGGATGGCGGCTGTCTCTCCGACGTCTCCGACGAGGTGGTCGAGGCCTATCGTGCACCGTTCCCGGACGAGGACCACATGGCCGGCGCGCGGATCCTCCCGAGCCGGGTCCCCACCGAGCCGGATATGGACGGCGGCCAGATCATGGCCGAGGCCAAGGAGACGTTCAGCGACTGGGAGAAACCCGTGTTCGTGCTCTTCTCGGACTCGGACCCGATCACGCACGGATCGCGTGATTACCTCCGAGACCTGTTCCCGACGGCGGACGAGCAACCGGACATCTGGATCGAGGGCGGGGCGCACTTCCTGCAGGAAGACAGGGGCGAGGCGATCGCGGAGGAGATCGTCGCGTTCGTCGAGCGGACCTGATTAGCGGACGACGATGGCGCCGCGCCCGTTGTTGGGGCGGTCGGTCCGGCAGTAGTAGCGGTAGACGCCGGGTTCGTCCAGCGTGACGATGTAGGTGTGGCTGGCGTCCCGGACCGACACGCTGTCCTCGAAGTTGCCGTCCTCCCAGGACACGTCGTGTGCGCCGCCGCGACCGGTCCAGTCGAACACGACCTGCGTCCCGCGATCGACGAGGATCGCCACGGGGTCGAACGAGTGGTTCGTGCCGTTGGGGCTCGGCGCGCCGACGGTGACGTCGACCGACCCCTGCCCCCGCATGTCGTCCAGTCGGCCGCTGTACTCCTCGTAGCCGTCGAGCCAGTCGTCGACCGACGTGTAGCCGCTCAGCGTCTGCTGTTCCTCTACGATGACCGCCCCGCGCATTCCCAGCGCGCCGCCGTGGTTCGTACACCGGTAGAGGTAGACGCCCGGTTCCTCGAAGGTCACCTGGTAGGTCTTGCCCGAGGACGCGACCGGCGAGCCGCTGTCGAATAGCTGGTCGCGCTCGCGCACGTTGTGGGCGCTGCTGCCGTCGACCCACTGCCACTGGACGGCCGTCCCTTCGGTGACCCGGATCGCCGCCGGGGCGAACGCGAAGTTCCCGCCGCTGGTGTCGTCGGCGCCGACGTCCACCGTGATGTCCGGCGTCCCCGTCGCATCCTGGATCGTGCCGTCGTAGTTCTTGGTGTTCGAGAGCCAGTCGTCGACGGCTTCCTGCGGGTTCTGCACTTCCTCCGGCGCGTCGGGCTCCTCGACCGTCTGTTGCGGTTCGGTCGTCTCGTTCGTCCCCTCGTCCGTCGCCGTCTCGGTCTGCTGGGGTTCGTCGTCCTCGTCCGGATCGCCGTCCCCGTTCCCCGCTCCGTCGTCGGAACAGCCCGCGACGCCGACCGCCGTCGCCGCGACCGCCGTCCGGAGAAACGCTCGCCGCTTCGATCGCCGTGTCATGCTGAATACCTGTACGCCCGCTCGTATAAATCGATTGACCTTCTGTTCGGGCTCGACACTGGCCGCTCCCTGACGTCTCGAGGCGATTTTTTCAGCGCGAACACGGGCCCTGGCGGGCGATCGAGCGGCCGCGGCTCAGACGGACTGGGTCAACCGGGCCGCGCTGTCCAGGACTGCCCGGAGGTGTTCGGACTCGACGGTCAACCGGATTCGCTCCTCGGCGTCGTCGACGGCGATCAATCCCGCGGCCGAGAGCTTCTGGAGGTGGACGTGTCTGAACGAGACGCGGACCCGTTCGTTCGACCGGTCCGATCCGTTCGTCCGCTCGCCTGCGCGCTCCCGGGCGACGGTCCGCTCTACGGCCGTCGGCAGCGAGAGCTGCCCGTCTGCCTCCCACAGGACGGAGAGCAGGCGAACCCGACGAGGCGAATCGAGCGCCGAGAACACGTCGGTGACCTCCCGCTCCACCGAGTGGCCCTTGTTCACAGCGGCGATGGCATCGACAGCGTGGGTGTTCTTCGGATCTGACACGGTTCAGCGTACGGGGCGAAACTGATTGAGGGCCCTGCCTGACTGGTCTTGTACACAGGTAGTTACCAGTCACTTCAGCGGCAGACGCTCGCACGAATTTACCAAGGTACTTGAGCCGAGCGCCATTCTACTACCGTATACGTGGTTTCTCTCCCATCTGACGCACAGCGAAGCACTCGCGCGAACGAACGCACCGACTCCATCGAGGTGGACCAGTGAACCCGAATCGCGTCGACTCGATCGTCGACCTCACGTACGGTCTGTTGATCGCCATCTCGGTGGGCCTGATCGTGGTCGCCGGGAACAACGTCGGGCTGGCGTTCGGGTTCGGCGTCCTGATCTCCTACATCATCCACGTCGGCTGGAAGATGGCTCGGTTCGACCCCGACTGGATGACCACGGCCGTCAAGGAGACCGTCGAGGAAACCGTCGACGAGACGGTCGAGAAGACGGTCGGTGAAACCGTCGAGAAGACCGTGGACGAAACCGTCGAGGCGAAGGTCGGCGAAACGGTCGAGAAGACGGTCGGTGAAACCGTCGAGAAGACCGTCGACGAGACCGTCGAGGCGAAGGTCGGCGAAACGGTCGAGAAGACGGTCGGGGAGACGGTCGAGAAGACCGTCGACGAGAAGGTCAGCGAGACGGTCGAAGAGACGATGGAGGAGGCCGTCGGCGAGTCCGTGGAGGAGAAAGTCGGTGAGACGGTCGAGGAGACGGTCGAAGAGACCGTCGGCGAAACCGTCGAGGAAACGGTCGAGGAGACCGTCGAAGAGACGGTCGGTGAAACGGTCGAGGAGAAGGTGGGCGAGACGGTCGAGGAAAAGGTGGGCGAAACGGTCGAGGAATCGGTGGAGGAGGCGGTCGACGAGACGGTCGAAGAGAAAGTCGGCGAAACCGTCGAGGAGACGGTCGAAGAGACGGTGGAGGAGACCGTCGAAGAGACGCTGGAGGAACAGCTCGAGGACCAGGACGTGGAACCGGACGGAGAAGCGAACGGCGACGACGATGCGGACGCGGAGGAGGCCGAACGCACCGGGGACGATTCGAAGGGGGACGAGTGATGGCCGAGGTACTCCTCGTCGTCGGCGTCGTGGTAGCGATGTTCGTGGCGTACAACATCGGCGGCTCGACGACCGGGCCGGCGTTCGGGCCGGCCGTGGGCGCGAAAGCCATCTCGAAACCGGTCGCCGCGGGGCTGATGGGTCTCTTTTTCTTCGTCGGCGCCTGGACCATCGGCCGCAACGTCGTGACGAAACTCGGCACCGAACTGGTCGTCGATCCCGGGGTGTTCACCCTCGAATCGTCCATCGCGGTGCTCTTTTTCATCGGCATCGCGCTGCTGGTGGGCAACATCTTCGGCGTCCCGGCGTCGACGTCGATGACAGCCGTGGGCGCGATCGCCGGGCTCGGACTCGCGGGCAACGTGCTCGATCTGGCCGTCATGGGCGAGATCGTCATCTGGTGGGTCGTCTCGCCGATCGTCGGCTTCTGGGTGTCGCTGATCATCGGCCGGTACTTCTACGCGCGATTCAACCGGATGGTGGCGATGGAACGCAGCACGGGCCCGCTACTGGACGTCGACCGCTCGGGCCCGATCCCGATCCCGCGCGTCCACGAGACGACCAACCGCCGGGAACTCGTCGGGACGATCACCGTCGTCGCGATCGGCTGTCTGATGGCGTTCAGCTCCGGGACCTCGAATATCGCGAACGCCGTCGCGCCGCTTGTCGGCAGCGGCGAACTGGCGATGGACCCGGCGATCATCCTCGGCGGGATCGCCGTCACGATCGGGGCGTTCACGATCGCGCGCCGGACCCTGGACACGATGGGCAGCGACATCACGGAACTGCCGCTGACGGCGGCGATCGTCGTCGCATCGGTCAGTTCCGCGCTCGTCGTCTTCCTCTCGATGCTCGGGATCCCCGCGAGCTTCGTCATCATCGCGACCATGTCGATCGTCGGGCTCGGCTGGGGGCGTGCGACACGTCCCGTGACCGTCCCAGAGGCGGTTCGCAAAGAGAAGGCCCCGCCCGTCACGATCGACGCGCTGGCCGCGGACGAACCCGGCGAGGAACTGCCCCCGATCGGCGAGGAGGACCCGGACAAGATCCCGCAGGCCTCGGACCTGTTCAACCCCGCGACGACCGCGCGAGTCGTCCTGATGCAGAACGTCGTGCCGGCCATCGCGACGCTGGGCGCCTATCTCACTTTCCGGTTCGTCCCGATCTTCGGGATCTGAGCTGCATTCGGATCGGGGAGAAATCGAGCGGTGAAACCGGACGGGTCGACTCGTTCTACCGGAACCGACCGAACAGCCGGTAGTCCTCGTCGGGCGTGTACTCGCGGAACGCGAGGCTGTTGGCCAGTACGGAGACGCTCGAGAACGCCATCGCCCCGGCAGCGAGGACGGGCTGGAGCAGGCCCAGTGAGGCCAGCGGGATCATCGCCGTGTTGTACCCCAGCGCCCAGAACAGGTTCTGTTTGATCTTCGACAGCGTGCCCTCGGAGACGCGGATGGCCTTGAGCACGTCCGCCGGATCGGAGCGCATCAGGGTCACGTCGGCGGCCTCGATGGCCACGTCAGTGCCGCTCCCGATGGCGCAACCGACGAACGCCGCGGCCAGGGCCGGCGCGTCGTTGACGCCGTCGCCGACCATCATCGCCCGGTCGCCGTCGGCCTGGATCGCATCGATTGCGTCGGCCTTGTCCTCGGGCAGGACGCCCGCGCGGACGTTGGCCGGGTCGATGCCGACCGTCTCGGCCACGGCCTCGGCGGTCCGCTGGTTGTCGCCGGTGATCATGTGGACGGTCAGCCCGCGCTCTCGCAGGGCCGAGACGGCTGCCTTCGCCGATTCCTTGACGGTGTCGGCCGTCGCGACGACGCCGACGAGCTCGCCGTCGACGGCAACCAGCATCGCCGTCTTGCCCTCCGTCTCGAGCCGTTCCATGGCGTCGGTCGCCGCCGAGGGGTCGACGCCCTCGTTCTCCAGCAGGCGGCGGTTCCCCACGAGCACCTCGCCGTACTCCGTCCCCGCCCGGACGCCCTGTCCGGGGACGTTCTCGAACTCCTCGGGGTCGGCGGGGTCGAGGTCGCGCTCGCGGGCGCCGTCGACGATGGCTTCGGCCAGCGGGTGTTCGCTCGCGCGCTCGGCGCTCGCTGCGGCGGAGAGGACGAACGACTCGTCGACCTCGGGCCGGAGTTCGCCACCATCCGCCGCCGTGCCGCCGTCGGGTGCCGCCGATCCGACGACTTCGACGTCGGTCAACTGCATCTCGCCTTCGGTGAGCGTCCCGGTCTTGTCGAAGACGACGGTCTCGACGTCGCGGACGCGCTCCAGCACGTCGCCGCCCTTGAAGAGGACGCCGTTGCGCGCGCCGATGGAGGTCCCGACCATCGTCGCCGCGGGCGTGGCCAGCCCCAGTGCGCAGGGGCAGGCGATCAGGACGGCGCTGGCGAAGACGATCACCGCGAACTCGAAGACCGAGATCGCACCGCCGGCCGCCACGGGCCCGCCGGCGACCAGCCCCCACAGCGGGAGGGCATCGACGATCCCTGCCAGCACCTCGGGGAACGCGTACCAGACGCCCGCCCAGAACAGCGCGTTCAGGATGACCGCGGGGACGAAGTACGCGCTGATGCGGTCGGCGACGTTCTGGATGTCGGGCTGGCGGCTCTGGGCGTCTTTCACCATCGAGACGATCTGCTGGATCGCCGTCTCCGAGCCGACCTTCGTGGCCTCGACCACGAGCACGCCGTTCTGGTTGACCGTCGACCCGACCACGTCGTCGCCCTCGCTTTTCTCGACGGGCACGGATTCGCCGGTCACCATCGACTCGTCGACCGCGCTGGAGCCGTCGACGACCGCCCCGTCAGTCGGGATCTTCTCGCCCGGTCGGACCTTCATCCGGTCGCCGACCTCGATCTCCTCGACGGGCACCTCGCGCTCGTTGCCCGCCTCGTCGACCAGCGTCGCGGTGTCGGCCTGGAGTTCGAGCAACTGGCGGATGGCCTCGCCGGCCTGCCCCTTCGAGCGGGCCTCCAGGTAGTTACCCAGGGTGATGAAGGTCAGGATCAGCGCCGCGGTGTCGAAGTACAGCCCTTCGGAGGCGACCAGACTGAGCAGGACCGTGAGCGAGTAGACGTACGCCGTCGACGACCCGAGCGCGATCAGCACGTCCATGTTGGCCGACCGGTTCTTCACCAGCGCCGTGTAGCTGTTCTCGTAGAACTCTCGCCCGAGGACGACCTGCACCGGCGTCGCGAGCAGGAAGGCGATCCAGCCCGTGCCGATCCCCAGCACCGACTCCGGCATCGATTCGGGGGCCAGCAACTCGACGGCCATCATCGCGATCAGCGGCAGCGACAGCGCCGCGCCGAACAGGACGAGCCGCTTCTGCCGGTCGATTTCGGCCTCCCGGGCGAGGTCCTGCCGGTCCCGGTCGGACTGGCCTGCACTGTCTCCACCCTCCTCGCCGCCCTCGTCGGGCCGGACCGGCGTGTAGCCCGCCTCCTCGATGGCGTCGTACAGCGTCGCGCGATCGGTGTCGGCGGGGTTGTACGTCACGCTCGCCTCGTCGGTCGCGTAGTTGACGTCGGCCTCGATCACTCCCGGACGGCTCTCCAGCGCCGTCTCGTTGGTCTCCGCGCAGTTCGCACACGACATGTCCGTGATCGGGATGGTGATCGACTCGCGGACCACCCCGTAGCCGGCGTCTTCGACGGCCCCGTAGATCTCGGCGAGCGAGGTCGTCTCGGGATCGTAGGTCACCGACCCCTCGTCGGTGGCGAAGTTCGCGTCGATCTCCCGGACGCCGTCGAGGGCCGCCAGCGAGTCCTCGATCGTCCCCGCGCAGTTGGCGCAGCTCATCCCCGTCAGCTCCAGCCGCGTGCGACGCTCGGTCATAGTAGAGTAGTATAGGGCCCACACGTTCAAGCGGTTTGCCCTTGTTTCACCGAACTCCGCAGGCCGCAGAACTTCGGATTCGAAAGCAGAACTCGACAGATACTCAGATTCGATACCGGTGCCGCCCGCCGTCCGCGTTCAGTCGGTCGCGCCCTCCCGCAGTTGCTCGTAGTGCTCGACGAACCGCGACTCGCAGGAGCCACAGCAGAAGTGATAGCGGGTGCCGTCGAGGACTTCGCTCTCGCCTTCGCTGTCGACCGTGTTGCCACACTCGGCGCACTCGGGGGCGAACTCTGCGTCGGTCAGTGACGGCGTGCGGGCCGTGCTCTCGAGCAGATCTACATCGTACCCGTCGACGGCTCCAGCCGCGACGGTGTCGGCGAGCAGGCCGCTCACGTCACCGTCAGGGACCGTGGCGGTGGCGACGACGCGTTCGTCCGCGGTCGCGTAGACGTTCTCGACTGGGTCCGCGTCCGCCAGCGCGTCGGCCACGTCGCTCCCGCGGCCGGGCGTGGCCCGTACGTCGACGAGGACCGGCACGCCCTCGCGGAGGACCGAGCGGTCCACGTCGACGGTGAACCGCCGGACGACGCCGATCTCTTCGAGTCGCTCGATCCGATCGGAGACCGCCGGCGGCGAGAGGTCGACCGCGTCGGCGATGTCGCTGTACGGCCGTCGGCCGTCGTCGAGCAGGAGATCGAGGATCTCCCGGTCGGTGTCGTCGAGTCCGCGCATACCCCTCCTCCGGACGGGCGGTGGAAGTCGGTTTCGCTGGCCCGAGTCAGCGCCCGAGCGTGTAGAACTCCTCGTTGGGTCGCATGTCGGCCAGGTGGGCCATCCGGTTCGAGAGGTTGTAGAAGGAGACGACGTTCCCGATGTCCCAGATCGCCTCCTGACTGAACCCGTGGTCGCGGAGTCGCTCCAGGTCCTCGTCTTCGATTTTCGCGGGCTCGTCGGTGAGTTTGACGGCGAAGTCGAGCATCGCGCGGTGGGCGTCGTTGACGTCCGCGGTGCGGTGGTTCGACGCCAGCTGTTCGGCCAGCATCGGTGCGTCGGCGTAGATCCGACAGAGCGCGCCGTGGGCGACGATGCAGTACAGACAGTCGTTGACGCCGGAGACGGTGACGATCAGCATCTCGATCTCCTCGCGCTCCAGGGCCGTCTCCTCGAGCAGGGCGTCGTGGTAGTCGACGAACGCCTTCGCCTGCTGGGGCCGGTACCCGAGCGCCAGGAAGACGTTCGGCGTGAAGCCGGCGCGCTCGGTCTCTTCCTCGATACGCTCGCGGAGGTCCTCGGGCAGGTCCTCGACGGCCGGGACCTCGAATCGCGTCATCGCCTCGATGTCTTCTGCCATCCCTCCGTCACTGGCGGGCCACCGGCTTCAGTCTTCGGCGCGGCCGATGCGGCGTCGATCCGGGATCGGGCGGGGCCTCGACACTTCCGTCGTCGGGCGAACGTTCATATCCGGTGGCGCACAATCCCGGCCCGTGTACAAGGCAGGCCACGTCGGCGTCTCCCTGCTGGTCTTCCTTCCCGTGGGGGTCGGGCTCGTCCTCGCCGGGCGACCGGAACTGGCCCTCCTCGGCGAAGCCGTGATGCTCGCGCTCGCCTCGCTGCCCGACGTGGACCACGAGTTGCCGCTGATCTCCCACCGAGGGGTGATCCACACCGTCTGGTTCGCCCTCCTCGTCGGCGTCGCGCTGGGCGCAGTCGGCTGGGTGCTCGGCGGGCGGCCGGCGACGCCGACCGACGCGGAACTCGCCGTCGCCGGCTTCGGGTTCGGGACGCTCGGTATCGTCGCGCACCTGCTCGGCGACGTGCTCACGCCGATGGGGATCACGCCGTTCTGGCCGCTCTCGCGGCGGACCATCTCCCTCCGCGTCGTCCGGGCGCGGAATCCGCTGGCGAACTACGGGCTGCTGGCCGCCGGCGTCTTCGCCACCGTGGGGGCGATCATGCTCGTGGCTGGCTGATCGAACGGGACGGGTCTGAATCCCCCAGCGCCGCTCAGACCAGGTCCTGCGCTTCGAGTTCGTCCACGATGTCGTCGACGAACCCCTCGGCGCTGTCGTACGGGAAGTCACCACCCGAGAGCTTCGTGTTCAGTTCCATGGCCGTCATCGAGAAGTTCCCGGACTCGAACGTCGTCGACGGACCGTCGGGCAGGGCGGGAACGAGGTCCATCGGACTCGAGATCGGATATTCGGCCCCCCCGAACGCGTCGATCATCTGCTGACGCAGTTCGTCTGTATCTGCCATGAGTCACTCGAACGGTTTTCGAAGCAAGTGTAAAAACATTCGTGTGTACGGAACAACACGTCTCGAATGGCTCTCCGCTCGTGGACCCGGCACGCGATTCGTGCGGGCGCGAGAGTAACACGCCACAACCTTTGATCCCGGCGCTATCGTAGGACGTCACTCGCGCCACGACCGCCTCGGACGACCCCCGACAGATACCGGTCAACCCATGGTCGAATCTATCACCGTCGAACGACTCGCGGATCGAATCGACGCGGACGAACAGTTCACGCTCGTCGACACGAGACCGACCGACAGCTACGACGCCTGGCACGTCCGTGGCGCCGAGAACGTCCCGTACGATCCCAGCGAGGGGCTCGACCAGCAGCAACTGGACGACGTGTCGAAACTGGCCGACGGGCGATCGATCGTCGCCATCTGCGGGAAGGGGCTGACGTCGACGCCCTTCGGACTCGAACTCGCCGAGAACGGCTTCGAGGACGTCTCGGTCGTCTCCGGGGGCATGGAAGCCTGGAGCAAAGTCTACGAGGTCGTCCCGATCCCGACGGACGACGAGGATCTCGTCGTGCGACAGGTTCAGCGTCGGGCGAAGGGATGTCTCGGGTACGTCGTCGGGTCGCGGTCGTCTGGCACGGCCGTCGTGGTCGATGCCACCCGGCAGACCGACCAGTTCAAAGTCGCCGCACAGGACGCCGGGCTGGTGATCGACGGCGTCCTCGACACGCACGTCCACGCCGATCACATCTCGGGTGGGAGCAAACTCGCCGACGCGGTCGGTGTCGAGTACTACCTCGGCGACCACGCCGAAGACCGTGGCGTCGAGTACGAGTTCACGCCACTGTCGGACGGCGAGGTGATCGAGGTCGGGGACGTGACCGTCGAGGCGCTCCACGCGCCGGGGCACACCTCCGAGATGCTCAACTACCGCGTCGGTGACGAACTGCTTGTGACCGGTGACACGCTGTTCGTCGACTCGGTCGGGCGAACCGAACTCCAGTTCGGCGAGGCGGACGCAGCACACGGTGCGGAACTCCTGTACGAGACCCTGCACGAGACGATCCTGGAACTGCCGGCGGACCTGACGGTCCTTCCGGGGCACGTCGCCGTGACCAGCGACGGGCGGTACGAGAACGGGTCGCCGGGACAGTCGATATCGGCTCGCCTGGGCGATCTCGGCGAGGAACTGGCGTTGCTCCAGCTCGACCGCGAGGCGTTCGTCGACCGGTTGAGAGACGACGCCCCGGAGAAACCCCCGAACTACGAGGACGTCATCGCGATCAACACCGGGACGGAGGACGTCGGAACGGAGCAGGAGGCCACCGAACTCGAACTCGGGCCGAACAACTGCGCCGCCTGACCCCACGCTACAGTTCGGGGGCCGCCGTGAACAGGAGGACGATAGCGTTCACGGTCAACAGCAGGAGGACGAGCCACTGGAAGATGTCCTCGGGGATGTGGTCGAAGATGTAGACCCCGATCCAGGCGCCGAGAAACACCATCGGAATCGCGACGAGGGCCTCCACGAGGAGCGGGGTCGTCACCGCTCCCGTGTACGAGAGCGCTCCCAGACGGTACAGCATGAGCGTTCCGAAGAAGGCGGTGAAGACGGCCTTCATCTCCTCGCCGCTCCAGAACCCGCTCGCCGACATGAAGGCGCCGTAGACGATCATGGGCGGTCCCGGGACCGCCACGGCTCCGCCGAAGATACCGGCGAACAGTCCCGCGGACGCGCCGACGACCTTCCCCGGCCGGTAGTCTCTGGCTTCGATCCAGTCGGTGACCGCGTCGAGCTGCTGGGTCGAACCCACCACGATGACGGCCAGGACCAGCACGAGGCCGATGGTGAGGCGCAGTTGCGTCTCGTCGAACCGGCTGAACACGTAGATCCCCAGCGGCATCCCGACGACGAGTCCGCTGACGGGGACGAGCCAGCGCCGCCAGTCGAAGGCCTCGCGGACGCTCCACCACACGCGGCCGTTGCTCACGACGGCGGTGACGGTGAAGACGATGGAGGCGCTCGAGGGACTCCGGAACAGGGGCAAAATCCCCATCGACACCTGTGCGAACCCGAACCCGGCGATTCCGTGGACGAGGGACGCGACCAGAATGACGACAGCAGTGAGCGCGGTGGTTCCCCAGCCGCCGATCATCGTGACCCTCTCCGGGGCGGTCCGTGCATGGGCGCTGTGCTTTCACGACGACCGTGATGTCGGTTGTTGCGACTTCCTTGAACACCGACCGTGAGTGAGAAACCCATACATATTTGACCGTCGGCGGAGAGTACCCGGTACACATGTGTGTCAATTCTAAACAGGGAGTGAGTTTCTCGGGAACCACGGCGGCCGACGGGGTGTGATCCGGATGGAGATCACGGTCGACGGCGAGACCGACGAGGACACAGCGCGGGTGATCGCCACGGCGGTGGCCGAACACCTGGGTCGTCCCGTCGAGGTCGTGGCGCCGGACGGCGATTCGGTCGCCACCGACGAGTCCGAGTGGAACGGTGGCGGCGACATCGTCACCGAGCGCGAACAGCGCCTGCGCGACCAGATCGAGGCGATCCTCTCCGGCGGGCCCGAGCGAGGCCACGAGAAACTCGACGACCTCGGCAAGGCCTTCGTTCGCGACAGGCTCGACCTGCTGTTCGACGAGATCACGTACGAGGACGGCACATTCGCCCGGTTCACCGACGACGACGAACTGCCCGCGGACGGGCTCCTGACCGGCGTGGGGACCATCGACGGCCGCGAGGTGTTCTTCACCGCCAACGATTATTCCGTGAAGGCCGGGTCGCTCGGCCAGATGGGCGTCGAGAAGGAGATCCGCCTCTCGGAGCGCGCCGCCGAGGCCGGCGCACCCATCGTCCGCCTGATCGACTCGACCGGGGCGCGGCTGAACGCCGAGGAACGGGAGAAAGGCGACACGCACATGGACCGCTACCGCGGGGGGAAGATGTTCTACAATCAGTGTCTCCACTCGGGGCAGATCCCACAGATCGGCGTCCTCTACGGCCCGGACATCGCCGGCTCGGCCTACACCCCCGTCTTCTGTGACTTCCTGATCATGGTCGAGGACATCTCCGGGATGGCCATCGCCTCCCCGCGGATCGTCGAGGCGATGACCGGCGAGGCCGTCGACATGGCGGAACTGGGCGGCCCGGACGTCCACGCCACCCAGTCCGGGAGCGCAGACCTCGTCGTCCCGGACGAGGAGAGCGCCGTCGCCGCGGTCAAAGCCCTGCTCTCCTACCTCCCGCAACGCTACGACGCGCCCAATCCGACCCGCGAGCCGAAGCCCCCCGTCAAGAACCCGAAGGGGCTGGACGCGGTGATCCCCGAGGAACCCAACGCGGCCTACGACGTCCACGAGGTGATCGACCGGATCGTCGACCGCGACTCCTGGTTCGAGACCAAACCCCGCTTCGCCCCCGAGATCGTGACCGGCTTCGCCCGGATGGGCGGCCGGCCAGTGGGGATCGTCGCCAACCAGCCCAACCACGTCAGCGGCGCGATCTTCCCCGACTCGGCGGAGAAGGCCGCGGAGTTCGTCTGGATCTGCGACGCCTACGAGATCCCGCTGGTCTACCTCTGTGACACCCCCGGCTTCATGGTCGGCTCGAAGGTCGAGCGCGAGGGGATCCTCCAGCGCGGCCGGAAGTTCATCTACGCCACGTCGAACGCGCAGGTGCCAAAATTCTGCGTGATCACGCGCAAGGCCTACGGCGCGGGGATCTACGCGATGTGCGGGCCATCGTTCGGGCCCGACGCGACGCTCGCGCTCCCGAGCGCCGAGATCTCGGTGATGGGTCCCGACGCGGCCGTCCACGCGCTCTTCGGCGGCCAACTGGAGGACATGGAGGGCGAGACGCGCGAGGCGTTCATCGACAGCGCCAAAGCGCAGTTCGACGAGTTCGTCGACCTCCGGGCCCAGGCCGCGAAGATGCAGGTCGACGAACTCCTCCCGGCGGGCGACCTCCGCGAGCAACTCCTGGCCCGGCTCTCCGCCTTCCGGAACAAGCGGCGCGACGACCCCGATCGTCACCACGGCACGGTACTGTTCTGAACTGGCCGCGTCCACCAGTCACGCCGCCCTCCGAACCGACGACGGCCCTCGATCCGGTTACGCGTCGGTCGACGCGTCGGGGCTCTCGCTCAACTCGGACCACGCCAGGACGAGCGCGAAGGCGACCACGCCCATCCCGAGGGAGACGCCCATCGGCAGGTCGACGCCGACGAACGCCAGCACGACCGGGAGTTCGACGAACAGCGGCACGAAGAACGCGCCGACGATCAGCAGGGCCGCGGGTGAGAGGCGGCTCATGCGATCACCTCCAGCAAGGGCGCGATGACTGCCGGCGACGCTTCGTGGCCTGCTGGGTAGAGACCGGCGCCCTGGACGATGCTGTACAGCGGCAGCGAGTACGCCAGGATCACCAGCACGACGGCGATCAGCGCCCAGAGTTTGAGGTTGTCGAGGATCGTCGGCGACTGTTCGGGGCCGGACAGGGCCGGCGGCAGCGCCGCGTCGAGGCCGCGTGCGGGCTTGTTGTTCATCGCGGTGAGGCCGACGTTCACGAGGAACAACAGCGCCGAGACGAACAGCAGGACGCCGCCGAAGGCCATCTGCAGGCGGAGATTGCCGACCGACCCGGCGACGGTCTCGAAGGCGATCTGCGAGTACTGGGGTTCGGCGGTCCGGCGGGGGATGCCCGCGAGTCCGCCCCGGTGCATCGCAGCGGACATGAACACCATGCCGATGAACCAGAGGACGACCTGGAACAGCCCGATCGGGCGGCTGTACAGTTCCCGACCCGTGATCCGGGGGACGAGCCAGTAGGAGCCCGCCATGAACGTCAGCGCGACGGCCGTCCCGACGGTGAGGTGGAAGTGGCCGGGCACCCAGATGGTGTTGTGGACGAGGTAGTTGATGTTCATCCCGGCGTTGACCATCCCGCTGAATCCGCCGGCGGCGAACATCAGGCCCGCGAGTGCCATCCCGGTGAACGCCGGATCGCGCCACGGCAGGGCCTTGAGCCAGCCGAAGTAGCCCGTGCCGCCGCGCTGGCGTGCGCCGTGTTCGATGCTCGCGACGACCGTGAAGGCCGTCAGCAGGCTCGGCAACAGCAGGAACATCGTGTTCGTCATCGCGATGAACTTGAACCCTTCCGCGATGCCGGGATCGACGTACTGGTGGTGGATCCCGACCGGCGTCGAGAGCAACAGGAAGAGCACGAAGACGACGCGTGCGAGCGGGTCGCTGAACAGCCGCCCGCCGGAGATCTTCGGGAGGACCGTGTACCACAGCAAGTACGCCGGCATCAGCCAGAAGTAGACGACGGGGTGGCCGAAGAACCAGAACAGCGTCCGCGTGAGTAGCGGGTTCGGTGCGGGCATGAGCCCGAGCGACCACGGGATCAGGAAGACGACGACTTCGACGGCGACGCCCATTGTGGCGATGAACCACATGAGCATCGTCGTCAGGACCATGAAGGACTGCAGGGGGATCCGCTCGCCGGGGTTCTCGCTACGCCAGGCCAGGAACTGGCGGAACCAGTCGATGCCGGCGAGCCACGTCCCGACGATAAAGAGCGCGAGCCCGATGTAGAACAGGGGGTGTGCCTGCAGTGGTGCGTAGAAGGTAAACAGGACGTCCGCGCTGATGTCGGAGGCCGGGATCAGTCCGCCGAGGATCGAGACGCCCGCCATCGTGGTCCCGAGAGACATCGCGGCGACCCAGAACCAGGTGAACGGCTTGCTCACCGGTGGTCGATCCAGACTCCGCGTGTTCGCCCACGCGAACACGCCGGCGAGGAAGAAGATGGTGAACACGATGGCCAACAAGACGCCGTGGAGGGTCAACAGGGTGTAGTAGTCCGTCGAGTCGAAGAGTCTGAGGACGTTCGTCCGGTGGAGCGCCTGGAACAGTCCCATCAACGCTCCCACACCGAACGCCACGAAGGCCGTCAAAAACAGGGATCTGACGACCCGCGAGACGTGGGGGTACTGGATCAGAAAGGAGTTGTCCGGGAGCATCTCCCCGGACGAATCGGCGGTCTCGCCGACGGTCCCACCGGGCGTGCTCACGCGGACTCACCTCCCGTCGCGGTCGCGGTCGCGTTGGTCGTCCCGTTTCCACCGGTCTGTGTTTGCGTGTCGTCCTGCATCGTGAAGTTCGACGGTTCTTTGACGAGCAACTCGGACGCCATGCCGTGGTGGCCGGAGCCACAGTACTCGTGACAGACGATGCCGTACTCACCCGGGTCGTCGAATTCGACGGTGAGCTTCGACACTTCGCCGGGGATGACCATCGTGTTGGCGTTCGTGCCCACGACCTGGAACCCGTGGACCACGTCCCGCGACGTCACGTAGAAGGTGACCGTGCTATTGGCGGGCAACTCGACCGTTCCGGGCCGGAACGCGAACTGCATGGCGACGATGTGGACCTCGTACTCGCCGGGGCCGACCTTCGTGACCCCGGGGTCGTCGAACCCGGTCGTGTTCCCGAGCTCGCTCGGGTTCACCTGCCCGCCCTCGTCGTTGACCATGACGACGCCGGCGCCCACCGCGCCGTAGACGATGGTCGAGATGAACCCGACGATCAGGAGCAGGGACGCCCCCAGCCACAGTTTCTCGTAGTCGTGGACGTGCATCCGCGATCACCCCACCACCGTCGGCCCGTTGGCGAGGAACTCGACGAAGTACATGTACGTCCACATGAAGACGAGGATGAGGAAGTACACGAAGAGCAGCGAGAGCGTCCCCTTCGGATCGAACTCCCCCTGGGAGAGCGGTCGCTGCACTTCGGCGTCGCGAACGAGCGTTCCGTCGGCGTACGCGTCTTCGCCGACGCCCGTCTCGTCGTCCGTCGCTGATTCTACCGTCGGCATGAACGAACATTCGCACATGTTCGTTTTATACAACACCGGGCATTCCCAGCGGGTGAAAATCGAGCCGGGCTGATTTATCACGACACCCCGAACGCCCGGTATGAAACAGGTAATCGACGCGCTCTCGCCCCGGCGGCTGGTGGCCATCGGACTGCTCGCCCTCGTGCCGGTCCTGACCTTCGGCTTCACGCGCACGTACTACGTGGCCGCGGCAGTCACGGTGACGAACGTCGCCCTGATCACGACGAGTCTCTACCTGCTTTTCTCCCCCATCGCCCCGGACGACGACGGGGCAGGGGCCGCACACGGGTGATGGACCGGGCTGATCGACGATGACGGCGGCGCTCCTCCAGTTGACCGGCGTCGAGGCGGTCGGGTCGAACGTCGACCTGCTGGTGTTCGCCGTCATCGGCCTCCTGGGGGGCGCGCACTGTCTCGGGATGTGCGGGCCGCTGGTGACGCTGTACGCCGACCGCGTGGACGCACGGACTGGGACCGACCGGACCCATCGCCTCACCCCAGTCGCCGTCCGGCAACACCTGCTGTTCAACCTCGGGCGCACCGTCAGCTACGCCGTCGTCGGCGCGCTCGCGGCCGCAGCCGGCGGACTGGTGTTCGCTTCGGTCGACGGGCTCCCGTCGATCGCGAATTCCGTCCGGATCGCCGCCGGGCTGACCGTCGGCGCGGTCATCGTCGCGACGGGGATCAGATACCTGCTCGGCGGCACCGGCCACCTCGACCGGTTCACGCCCGCCGTCGTCGCACGGGGGTTCCAGCGGATCAGCGGGTGGCTCACCGCGCGGGTCGATCGGCTGGTCGGCGGGCCGAAAATCGTCGGCCTCGGCGCCGTTCACGGGATCCTCCCCTGTCCGATCCTCTATCCCGCGTACGTGTACGCGTTCGCGCTGGGTGATCCCCTCCGGGCCGCGCTCAGCCTCGGCGTCCTCGGGCTGGGGACCGTCCCGACCCTCTTCGCCTACGGGACGGTGCTCGGCACGCTCGGTGACGGCCACCGGCGGACGCTCCACCGGCTGCTGGGCGGAGCCTTTGTCCTGCTCGGGTACATCCCCCTCTCGCACGGCCTCGTGTTGCTCGGGGTCCGGGTCCCGATGTTGCCGGTGCCGTTCTACCAGCCCCTCGCATGACCGACTGTACCCTCTGTGACCGACCGACGCCGGATCCCCCGATCACCGACGGCGACGGCGGCGCGTACTGCTGTCGGGGCTGTCTCTCGGTCGCCAGCGCGCTCGAGGACGTGGAGACGACAGAGGACGAACTCGACGAGCGACGCGCGACCGACGACGTCTCGGTCCCCGACGACGCCGAGACCGACTACCTCGCCGTCGACGGGATGCACTGTGGCACCTGCGAGGCGTTCGTCGAGTCACGCGCCGTCGAGCAGCCGGGCGTCCACGACGCCGCCGCCAGCTACGCCACGGACACGATGCGGCTGGTGTACGATCCCGACGAGACCCGGCCGGACGATCTCGCCGACGCCGTCTCCGGTTACGGGTACACCGCACGCGACCGCGAGGTCGAAGCCGAGAGCGCGGTCGACGAGTCCGCCTGGGCGCTGGCGATCGGCGGCTTCTTCGGCATGATGGTGATGGGCTGGTACGCCCTGTTTCTCTACCCGACTTACTTCGGATACGACGCGCCCTTTATCGACCTGACCAGTCTCGTCGGTCTCTACCTGTTCGGGAACGTCTGGCTCATGACGTCGATCGTCCTCTTCTACACGGGGTGGCCGATCCTGCGGGGCGCGTACGTCAGTCTCCGGGCCGGCCACCCGAACATGGACTTGCTGGTCGCGCTCGCGGCCACGGCCGCCTACAGTTACAGCACCGTCGCGATGCTGGTCGGCCGGACCCACCTCTACTTCGACGTCTCCGTGGCCATCGTCCTCGTGGTCTCGCTCGGCAACTACTACGAGGGTCGGGTCAAGGACCGCGCGGTCGGGCTGCTCTCCGAGCTGACAGAATCCAGAGTGACCGAGGCGCGCCGGCTGACCGCCGAGGGAGTCGAAACCGTCCCCGTCGAGGAACTGTCGGCCGGAGATCGCCTGCTGGTAAAGGCTGGCGAGCGGGTTCCCACCGACGGTGAGGTCGTCGAGGGATCGGCCGCCGTCGACGAGTCCCTGCTCAGCGGCGAACCGATGCCGGTGGACAAGCGGACGGGTGACGAGGTGATCGGGGGGAGCGTCGTCACCGACGCGCCGCTGACCGTCGCGGTCGCGGCCGACGCCGAGAGTACCCTCGACCGCATCGTCGAGTTGCTCTGGTCGATCCAGAGCGCCCGGCCGGGGATGCAGCGACTCGCCGACCGACTGGCGACGGTGTTCGTCCCGACGGTGATCGCGCTCGGAACGCTGGCAGCCGCGGCGGTTCTCCTGACCGGCGGGAGCGGCGTCTCGGCCCTGCTGATCGGGCTCACAGTTCTGATCGTCTCCTGCCCGTGTGCGCTGGGGCTGGCGACGCCGCTCGCGGTCGCCGCCGGGGTCCGCGAGGCCGCCGACGCGGGCATCGTCGTCGTCTCGGAGGCCGTCTTCGAGGCCGTCCCCGCGGTCGACGTGGTCGTCTTCGACAAGACCGGGACGCTCACGACCGGGTCGATGTCCGTCGTCGAGACGGTCGGTGACGATCCCGCGGCGGTCCGTCGCCGCGCCGCGGCCGCGGAGTCCCGGGCGAACCATCCCGTCGCCGACGCGATCACCGAGGCGGTCGCGGATCCCCCGGACGCGACCGACTTCGAGCGCCACGCGACCGGCGTCAGCGCCAGCGTCGACGGCGATCGCGTCGTGGTCGGCCGGGCGGATCTCCTGCGAGAGCGAGAGCTCGCGATCCCGGACGATCTCGACGGCCGGGCCCAGGAGGCAGTCGAAGACGGCACGCGCCCGGTGTTCGTCGGCTGGGACGGACAGGCGCGGGGCCTGCTCCTGCTGGGCGAGCGCGAGCGTCCGGAGGCCGCCGAGGTCGTCGCGGCCCTCTCGGCGGACCACGAGGTCGTCGTGCTGACCGGCGACGATGGCGGCGCGGTCGAGCGCATCGAGGACCGCATCGACGCCGACGAGGTGTTCGCCGGCGTCCCGCCGGAGGCCAAAGCCGAGACCGTCGAGCGACTGCGCGGGCGCGGCACCGTCGCGATGGTCGGCGACGGGAGCAACGACGGCCCGGCGCTGGCGGCGGCGGACCTCGGTATCGCGCTCGGGAGCGGCACGGACCTCGCCGCCGACGCCGCCGACGCCGTCCTGCTGGACGACGACCTCCGGAACGTGACCGCGCTGTTCGAGATCGCGAACGGGACGCACGGGCGGATCCGCCAGAACCTCGGCTGGGCGTTCCTCTACAACGCAGTCGCGATCCCCATCGCCGTCGCCGGCCTGCTGAACCCCCTACTGGCCGCCGTCGCCATGACCGCGTCCAGCCTGCTGGTCGTCACGAACTCGGCGCGCTCGCTCCGCTCGTGACTATTATGGTCCTTAATCAGATATAAATATATAACAGCAACCATTAAATAATGGTCTATCCTCGACGAACGTATGGGGGATCAGACTGGCACGCCAGTGCCGACGACGTGGAACGACCCGAACGTCTGTCCGTTCTGTGAGATGCAACTGGCCTCTCCGGGCGCGGGCTTCATGGACCACCTGAAGTCGAATCCGGCCTGTGAGTCCGGCTTCGACCAGTGGCGTGGGAACGTGAACAGCGACATCCGCGGCGGCTGGTCCGGTTAGTCGCCCCCCGACGCCACGTCCGTCTCGTACCGATACCAGACACATCCCGCGAGCACCAGCAGGAGGCCCACCAGCGGTGGCGTCGCGACGGTGAAGAGGGGTTCGACCGCCGAGACCACGCTCGCGCCGAGATCCGGATCCAGGGGCAGGGCGCCCAGAATCTGCGCGACGTCGTCTAGCCGAACCGACGCGTTCGCCAGCAGTGCCCCACCGACGACCAGCCGACGGGGGCCGCCCGCGGGGAGCAGGTAGAGCAGCGGGACCAGCGGGAAGAGGAGGATCACGACGTAGATCGGGTAGGACGGGAAGAAGAGCAAGATGGCGAGCAGCGTCGCCTGGATCGCGACGAGGCGGTCCAGCCGTCCGTCGATCGCTCGATAGCAGTACGCGACCGGCGGCGCGAGGACCGCGAGTGCGCCAGCGGCCCACAGCAGCGACGGTCCCTGCGGGAAGAGCACGGAGAGCGGCCGCCGGAGCGTCAGGTAGGTCGCGGTAGGGTCGAGTCCGCCGAGGAACTGCCCGTGGTCGAGTCGATCGAGGAGCGCCACGTGCAGGTACTCCGCGGTCAGTTCCGGTCCGAACGCGACGAGGCCCAGCGCCAGGAGGCCGAGTCCGGTGGTGATCGCCGCGGCGATCGCGCGCCAGGCACGCCGTCGGAGCAGCCAGACGCCGACGGCAGCGGGGAACACCTTGAAGAATGCCGCCGCGGCGAACGCGCCGCCAGCGACGGACTCGCGGTTACGATCCAGCGCCACGAAGCCGGCCGTCAGCGCCAGCGCGACGTGGTGGTTGACCTGCCCGAACACCAGCGACGGCATCGCGTGGATCGAGGCGACGACGAACCCCGCGACGAGCGCCCGATCGAGCCACTGGAGTCGGTCGTCACCGGCGCGCTCGACGTACCGCACCAGGAGCCAGGCGGTCGCGAGTCCGGCCAGCACCGTTCCGAGGGTGTGGATCGCGAATCCCGGAACCCACGAGCCGAAGACGGCGTAGGGGAAGAACAGGAGGATCGAGAGCGGCGGGTAGACGTAGGTGAACGACGGGACGCGCTCGGGCGCGACGGCGTAGAAGTTCTCCCCCGCCAGCGCCGCTTTCGCGGCCACGTAGTACACCTCGAAGTCGATGCCCACCTGCCAGGGCCCGACGGCGAGGACGAAGGCCAGGTAGACGAGTCCGAACAGGAATCCGACGGCGAGGACGAGCCGGGGGCCGAGGCGGGGCGGGCCGGCCGCCGTCGTCGCCTCCCCACCTCTCGGCCCGTCGCCAGCGTCGGTCATCGACGGGAATTCTCCCCGGCCCCTGTTCAGCCTGCCGAACGAGACCGTCGTCGACGGATCCACGAGGGACCGATCGGGGACGGTGGCAGGGAGTCGGCTGTGACTTGCGAGAGCAGGCACACGGTTTTCCACGATCGAGCGCCTCGCCTACGAGGGCACTTCGCCTGCGGATCCAGGTTCAAAGATCGATGTCTTCAGACGACGAATCGGCCGAGACGCGTGAGATCGAGGACCGGTTGCAACAGGTGGGTCGCTACACTCGCTTCCTGAAGGCCGGACTGGGCGTCATCGTCGGGACCTTCCTCGTGGCCGCGGCCGTGCTGTTGCCGGCGAACCTCGACTCCGCCGGGACCGCCGTCGAGGCGATCCTCATGCCCGCGATCTTCGTCGGGATGGGACTCCTGCTGTTCGGGATCGGGATGCATCTGCATCTCATGCACCTGAACCTGGTGCGCCAGATCCGGAAGGGGCCAGAGTCCGATTCGGAGACCCCCGACCGCGGGCGAGACCGGTGACCGCGCTGCAGGGACTCGGGCGAGCCGCCGTCGTCACTCGATCGCCATGATCTCGCGGGCCTCGTCGGGCGTCGCGGGCTCGCGGCCGACGTCGCGGGCCATCCGCGCGGCCTTGGCGACGAGGTCGGCGTTGCTCTCGGCCATCTCGCCCTCGCTGACGTAGAAGTTGTCCTCCAGCCCGACGCGGACGTTGCCGCCCATCGAGAGCGCCGCGCCGACGAGGCGCCACTGGTCTTCGCCGATGCCGATGACCTGCCAGGTGGCGTCGTCGGGGAGCTGGCGGACCTGGTGGGCCAGGTTCTCTGCGGTCGCCGGAATCCCGCCGAGCACGCCCATGATGAGGCTGAAGTGCAGCGGCGGTTCGAGGTCGCCCTCGGTGAGCAGGGGCCGGGTGTTGCCGATGTGGCCCGTGTCGAAACACTCCAGTTCGGGCTTGACGCCGGCGTCCTGCATCGTCGTCAGGAACTCGCGGATCTCCGCGAAGGAGTTCTCGAACACCATGTCGAAGACGAAGTCGCCGCGCGATTCGGAGTACTTCGCGTAGTTCATAGAGCCCATGTTCAGGGCGGCCATCTCGGGCTCGGTCTCGCGGACGTACTCGGTGCGGCTCTCGACCGGTTCGTGGATCGCCCCCGTCGAGAAGTTCACGACGATATCAGTGCGCTCCTGGACCGCGTCCTTGATCTCCTGGTAGCGTTCCGTCGAGTAGGTCGGTGAACCGTTGTCCGTTCGCGCGTGGATGTGCGCGACGGCCGCGCCCGCCTCCCGCGCGGCGGCGGCCTCCGCGGCGATCTCCTCGGCCGTGTAGGGGATCGCCTCGCACTGGTCGCGCGTCGTCAGCGCGCCGGTCAGCGCCGCGGAGATGATTACCTTCTCCGGGTCGTTGCCCTTGACGCTCTCCCGGTTCGTGTCGGTCATTCGCGCACCTCCCAGTCGGGGCGTTCGTCCATCAGGAAGGAGTTGATCCCCTCCTCCGTCGCGTCGCTCATGGCGATGACGGTGATGACCTCCTTGAGGTAGGACAGCGACTCCTCGAAGCCCATGTCGCGCTGGCTGTAGTAGGCCTCTTTGCCCACGTCGATGAGCATCGGGCTGTTGTTGGCGAGCGTGTCCACGAGGTCGTCGAGTCGGTCGTCGAACTCACCGTCGGGGACCACGTCGGTCACGAGTCCCATCTCCGCAGCGTCGTCGGCGTCGACGTGCTCGCCGGTGAACAGCAGCTTCAGGCCCGCCTTCTGGTCGGCGGCGCGCATGATCGGCGCCATCGCCTGCGCGGGAAACAGGCCGACGTCGACCTCGGGGGTGCCGAACTCGGCGGACTCGCTCGCGACCACGAACTCGCAGGCTGCGGCCAGTCCCAGGCCCCCGGCCAGACAGTACCCCTCGACCGCGGCGACGGTCAGCGCGCTCGCCCCAACCATGGACTCGACGATCGCCGAGAGCGAGGCGAACTGCTCGCGGTAGGCCTCCGAGCCCTCGCCGAGGACGCCGGCCATCTCCGAGAGGTCGCCGCCCGAGCAGAAGGTACCGCCCGCTCCGCGGAGGACGAGCACGCGCGCCTCGCTCTCGTCTGCGTACTCGATGGCGTTCGAGAGGCCGCGTATCACCGGTTCGTTGAGGGAATTGCGCTGCTCGGGGCGATCGATGGTCGCCCGGACCACCAGGCCGTCGTCGCTGACCGCGACGTCGAGGGCGTCGGTCGAGAGTTCCGTCTGATCTGCCATGCGGTCTCGTAACGTGGCGCACGCCCCCGCAATAGTATTTCGGACGCGCAACAACCCGAAAGGAGTTGTCGACGCTCGATCCCGTCTCCCCACCAGTCTGGACGGATAAACCCACAACGCGTGGGCTGTGCCTTTATGTGGGACGTGCACAAATACCGTGCCATGGTGGACACACCGATCGACTACGGTCGCCTGGACGCGGGGCGACACGTGAACTACTGGGCCATCGATCCCGCGCTCAGGGCCGAGGTCGAACGGGCCTACCCCGACGCGGAGTTCGAGTGGGCGGAACCGAAGCTCTCCGACCTGGGCGAGTTGACCGGCCACGAGATCACGGACAACGCCGAGATCATCGACCGCGAGGGCCACGACCTCCGGACCTACGACCGGGACGGCGAGGTGCAAAATCACGTCGAGTACCACCCGCTCCAGCACGAGAACGACGAACTCGTCTACGACCGCGGCGTCACCCACGACATTTTCCACCCGCCGCCGGGCCGGGACGAACCGCTCGGGTTCCAGCACGTCCTCACCCAGCAGACCATCCTCTCGTTCGCCGACGGCGGGTTCGTCTGTCCCGTGTCGATGACCACCGGCGCGGCAATAGTCCTCGAGAAGTACGTCGACGACGACCACCCCAATGCCGACCTTCTCGAGGACTACTTTCGGAAACTGACGAGCCGCGACTACGACGACCACATCGAGGGCGCGATGTTCCTCACCGAGAAGCAGGGCGGCTCCGACGTCGGGGCCAACGAGACGACCGCCGAACCCACCGAGGAGGAGGGGATCTACGAACTGCACGGCGAGAAGTGGTTCTGCTCGAACATCGACGCCGAGGGGACCCTCGCCCTCGCCCGCAGACCCGACGCTCCCGATGGGACGGCCGGGCTCTCGCTGTTTCTCGTCCCGCACACGAAGCGAAATGGGGGTCCCGCGAGCGACGCGAGCGGGACCTCGGAAGACGAACTGTCTTCCGGTGAACTCAACGATCAGCTCTACCGCCGGCTGAAGGACAAACTCGGGACCATCTCGGTCCCGACCGGCGAGGTCGAGTTCCGTGGGGCGGAGGCGTACCTCGTCGGCGAACCCGAGAACGGGTTCAAGCTGATGGCCGAGATGATGAACTTCGAGCGGCTGACCAACGCCACCGGCTCGGTCGGTGGGATGGGGCGGTCCCTGCTGGAGTCGAAGGTTCAGGCCGCGACGCGCGACGCGTTCGGCGAGACCATCCAGGAGTACCCCCTGATGCGCCGGGACCTCGTGGACATGCAGACCGACTACGAGGCCGCGCTCGCCTTCACCTTCGAGGCGACCCGCCACTACGCGGACTACATGGACGCCGAACAGCGCGCGGACGGGACGGGACTCGACGCCGACGAGCGCACGCCCGAAGAGGAGCGCGCGTTCAAACTGATGCGCCTGCTCGTCCCCATCGCGAAGTACAAGACCGGCCGGATGGCCGTCGACACGGCCTCCTACGCCTGCGAGATCCTGGGCGGCAACGGCTACGTCAACGGGTTCACCACCGAGCGACTGCTCCGGGACTCGCAGGTCCTCCCCATCTGGGAGGGGACCTCCAACATCCTCTCGCTGGACGTGTTGCGCGTGCTGAACCGCGAGGCCGCCCACGAGACCCTGTTCCCGCTGATCTCCGACCACCTCGACGCCGCCGAGCACCCCCACCTCGAAGACCTGGCCGGGACCGTTCAGGAGGAGTTCACCGCCATGCAGGAGGCGATGGTCTCGCTGGCGGGCGAAGGCGAGGACTACGCCCAGCACGAGGCCAAGCGACTGGCCGACTACGTCTTCGACGTGGTGACGGCCGGACTGTTGATCGAACGCGCCCAGACCGCCATCGACGAGGCCGACGACGGCCGGCGCGCCCTGGTCGCAGAGTGGTTCGTCGGGACCCGGTTCGGCCAGGACGAGGCCCGCGGGATCACCGACGGCGAGAAACTCCCGGACGACTACTTCGAGGAGATCGTCCGGCACGCGCGACTGTCGCCGGACGAACTGGCCGCGGCCGCGCCCGCCGACGACTGAGCAGTCCTCGACTGCCCGTTCTCGACTGCGGTAGCACCCGCCTCCCGACGGTTCGATGCCGGCGGCGAGGAAAATGCCGTTCGGGGATCGCTTCCGTTACTCCAGGTCCGGCACGACCGTCACGCTGGCGACGCTGTCGTCGCCTTCCAGTTCCATGATCGTGACGCCCTTCGTGTTCCGGCCGACGGTGGAGATGTCGGCGGCCCGGATGCGCATGATCTGGCCGAGTTCGCTCATGATGATGAGGTGGTCGGCCTCGCTGACGGCCTTCACGTCGGTCACCGGCCCGTTACGGCCGTCGGTCTTGATGTCGATGAGGCCCTTGCCGTAGCGTGACTGACACCGGTACTCGGTGAGCGGCGTCCGCTTCCCGTAGCCGTGTTCGGTCACGGTCAGCAGGGCGCGCTCGTCGTCGTCGTCCGTCGCGACCAGGCCGACCACGCGGTCGCCGTCCTGGAGCTTGATCGCGCCGACGCCGCGGGCGTTGCGGCCCATCTGTCGGACGTCGCTCTCCTGGAAGCGGATCGTCATGCCCCGTTCGGTCGCGATGACCAGGTCCTGCTCGCCGTCGGTCACCTCCACGTCGACGAGTTCGTCGCCGTCCTCGAGCGAGGCGGCGATGATCCCCGTCGACCGGATGTTCTCGAACTCCGTCGTGCAGGTCCGCTTGACGTAGCCGTCCCGGGTGGCCATCGTCAGACACTGGTCGTCACTGAACGCGTCCGTGTCGACGACCGCCGTGATCTCCTCGCCGTCTGAGAGCCCGCCGATGACGTTCCGGATGTGGTTGCCCCGGGCCGTCCGGCTCATCTCCGGGACCTGGTAGGTCTTGAGACGGTAGACCCGGCCCTGGTTGGTGAAACAGAGCAGGTAGTCGTGGCTGTTGGCCCGGAAGACCTCGTTGACGCGGTCGCCCTCCTTGGGGTCCGCGCCGATGATGCCCTTCCCGCCGCGGCCCTGTGTCTCGAACTTCTCGACGGGCATGCGCTTGATGTAGTCGTCGTCGGTGATGACGACCACGCAGTCCTGCTCGGGGATGAGGTCCTCGTGGGTCACCTCGCCGTCGTCCTGGACGATCCGGGTCCGGCGCTCGTCGCCGTACTCCGCTTTGATCTCCTGGAGTTCGTCCTTGATGACGTCGAGCAGTTCCTGCTGGTCGCCCAGGATCTCCTCGAGGCGCTCGATGCGTGCCTGGACCTCCTCGTACTCGGTCTCTATCTCGTCGACCTCCTCGGAGGTGAGGCTCCCGATCTGGATCCGGACGATGTGGTCGGCCTGGGCCTCGGAGAAGTCGTACTCGTCTCTGAGGGCCTCCTTGGCGTCCTCGCGGTTGTCGGCGTCCCGGACGAGGTCGATCACGTCGTCGGCGTTCTCGACGGCCGTCAGCCGGCCTTCGAGGATGTGCGCGCGGTCCTCGGCCTCGTCGAGTTCGAACTGACTGCGCCGCCTGACGACCTCCTTCCGGTGGTCGACGTACTCGGCGAGGGTCTGCTTGAGCGTCAGGACGCGCGGTTCGCCGTCGACGAGGGCGAGGTTGATGACGCCGAAGGTCGATTCGAGGTGGTGTTCGAGCAACTGGTTCTCGACCACGTCTGCGTTCGCGCCGCGCTTGAGGTCGACCACGACCCGGACGCCGTCGCGGTCGGACTCGTCGCGCAGGTCGCTGATCCCCTCGATCTTCCCCTCGTTGACGTTCTCCGCGATGCGCTCGACGACGCGGGCCTTGTTCTCCTGGAAGGGCAGTTCGCTGATGACGATGCGACCCTCCTCGTGGTCGACCTCGTATTCGGCGCGGACGGTGAGGCGGCCCCGCCCCGTCTTGTACGCCTTATGGATGTCGTTGCGGCCGACGATGTTCGCGCCCGTCGGGAAGTCCGGCCCCTTGATCGGCCCCGGGCTCTCTTCCAGGTGGATCAGGTCTTCGACGTCGCATTCGGGGTTGTCGATCAGGTGGATCGTCGCGTCGATCACCTCTTCGAGGTTGTGCGGCGGGATCTTCGTACTCATCCCGACCGCGATGCCCGTCGAACCGTTGACCAGCAGGTTCGGGAAGGCGGCGGGCATGACCGTCGGTTCGTTCAGACGGTCGTCGTAGTTGGACTGGAAGTCGACCGTGTCCTTCTCGATGTCCTCCAGCAACTCCTCGGCGATGGGGCTCATCCGCGCCTCGGTGTACCGCATGGCCGCGGCGGGGTCGCCGTCCATCGACCCGAAGTTCCCCTGGCCGTCGATCAGCGGTTCGCGCATGGAGAACGTCTGGGCCATCTTCACGAGCGTGTCGTAGATGGCTTGGTCGCCGTGCGGGTGGTAGTCACCCATCGTCTCCCCGACCACCGAGGAGGACTTGCGGTGACTGGACCCGCTGGTGACGCCCATCTCGTGCATCGCGTAGAGGATGCGCCGGTGGACGGGCTTGAGCCCGTCACGGACGTCCGGCAGGGCCCGGCCGGCGATGACGCTCATCGCGTAGTCGATGTAGCTCTGCTCCATCTCGTCTTCGACCCGGACGCGCTCGACGTTGGCCGCGGGGGCCGCCGTCGCGTCGTCCGGGGCGTCTGGCAGTTCGGAACTCATGTCAGATGTCCACCCACTCGGCCTCGGGCGCGTGCTCCTTGATGAACTGCTTGCGCGGTTCCACCGCGTCCCCCATCAGGACGTTGAACATCTTGTCCGCCGCGGCGGCGTCCTCGATGGTGATCTGCTTGAGGTGGCGGTGTTCCGGGTCCATGGTCGTCGCCCACAGCTGTTTGGGGTTCATCTCACCGAGCCCCTTGAACCGCTGGACCTGCGTCGGATTGCCGTCGCACTTCTCGGTCACGATCCGGTCGCGTTCGGCCTCGGTCATCGCGTCGTAGGTCTCGCCCCGGTACCGGATCCGGTAGAGCGGCGGTTGCGCCGCGTAGACGTAGCCCGCCTCGACCAGCGGGCGCATGTGGCGGTAGAACAGCGTCAACAGGAGCGTCCGGATGTGCGCGCCGTCGACGTCCGCGTCGCACATGAAGATGATCCGCTCGTAGCGGGCGTCGTCGAGGTCGAACTCGTCGCCGATGCCCGTCCCGATGGCCGTGATCATGTTCCGGATCTCGTCGTTCTCGAGGATCCGGTCCAGCCGGTGTTTCTCGACGTTCAGGATCTTCCCACCCAGCGGGAGGATGGCCTGGAACTCCGGGTTGCGTCCCTGTTTGGCCGACCCGCCCGCGGAGTCGCCCTCCACGATGAACAGCTCCGACTCGCTGGGGTCTTTGGTCTGGCAGTCGGCCAGTTTGCCGGGCAGCGCCGTCGAGTCCAGCGCGTTCTTCCGGCGGGTCAGCTCTTCGGCCTTCTTCGCGGCCTTCCGAGCCTTCGCGGCCTCGACGGCCTTCCGGATGATCGCCTGTGCGGTGTCCGGGTGCTCCTCGAAGACGGTCGTCAACTGCTCGTGGACCGCGCTCTCGACGATCCCGCGGACCTCGCTGTTGCCGAGTTTCGTCTTCGTCTGGCCCTCGAACTGCGGATCGGGGTGTTTGACGGAGATGACCGCCGTCAGCCCCTCGCGGATGTCCTCGCCTTTCAGGTTCTCGTCCAGATCCCCGAGGAGGCCGTGGTCGTTGGCGTAGTCGTTGACGACCCGTGTGAGCGAGGTCTTGAACCCCGTCAGGTGCGTCCCGCCCTCGCGTGTATTGATGTTGTTGGCGAAGGCGTGGATCGAGCCCTGTAGCTCGTCGGTCGCCTGCATCGCGACCTCGACCTGGACGGCGCCCTCGTCGATGTCCCCCTCGGTGTCGAAGTAGATGACGTCCTCGTGGAGGGGCGCCTTGGTCTCGTTGAGGTACTCGACGAACTCGCGGATGCCGCCCTCGTAGCGAAACGTCGTCGACTCGCCGTCGCGTTCGTCCTCGAGCGTGATCTCGACGCCGGAGTTGAGAAAGGCCAGTTCCCGGAGGCGCGCTTCGAGCGTGGAGAATTCGAACTCGTCGGTCTCGAAGATCTCGCCGTCCGGCCAGAAGCGAATCGTGGTCCCGGTGTCCTCTCCTTCCTCCAGTTCTCGCACTTTCTCGAGTTCGCCAACCGGTTCGCCCTGGTCGAACTCTTGCTTCCAGACCGCGCCGTCGCGTCTGACCTCGGCTTCGAGGCGCTTCGAGAGCGCGTTGACGACGGAGACCCCTACGCCGTGGAGGCCGCCGGAGACCTGGTAGGACTTGTTGTCGAACTTCCCGCCGGCGTGGAGGACGGTCATGATGACCTCCAGGGCCGGCCGATCGTGTTCGTCGTGGGTGTCGACGGGGATCCCGCGCCCGTCGTCGCTGACGCTGACGGAGCCGTCGTCGTGAATCGTGACGCCGATGGTGTCGCAGTGACCCGCCAGGGCCTCATCGATCGCGTTGTCGACCACCTCGTAGACGAGGTGGTGCAGTCCACGTGAGTCCGTCGACCCGATGTACATCGCCGGCCGCTTTCGCACGGCCTCCAACCCTTCGAGAACCTGAATTTGCCTGGCTCCGTACTCAGACTCGTTAGACATGAAATCTATCGTGACGTAGGAATCCGGCACTGATAAAACTCCCGCACGCGTGCGCTCGCGTGCGAACTCTCCTCGAAACGGCACCAGTGCCGTCTTGCGGTTCTCACAGCTCACGGACACCTCTGACCGACCGGTCGAGCAGGCCCGTCCTACCCGACCGTGACAACCGTTCCCAGCCCCGATTTCACTTTCACCGGGCTGGCGTGCAACATTTAACCCCTCCGGGGGTAGATGGTTGCAGAGAATGACCTCGTACCAGTCGACAATCGCCGAGGGGGAGGGGATCGCAGAGGAGCTGGCGGAGGCCCAGCGATCCATCTCCATCGCCGAGTTCTTCGAGAAGAACCGACAGATGCTCGGGTTCGACTCGGGCGCCCGGGCGCTGGTGACGGCCGTCAAGGAGGCCGTCGACAACGCGCTCGACGCGACCGAGGAGGCCGGCATCCTCCCCGACGTCTACGTCGAGATCCAGGAGAACGACGACTACTACCGTCTCATCATCGAGGACAACGGGCCGGGCATCACGAAGGAGCAGATCCCCAAGATCTTCGGGAAACTCCTCTACGGCTCCCGGTTCCACGCCCGCGAGCAGAACCGCGGCCAGCAGGGGATCGGGATCTCCGCGGCCGTCCTCTACTCACAGCTCACGAGCGGCAAGCCGGCGAAGATCACGAGCCGGCCCAAGGGCAGCGCCGACGCGAAGTACTTCGAGCTGACCATCGACACCGACTCGAACGAACCGGAGATCGAGGCCGAGGACACCACCTCCTGGGACCGCCCCCACGGGACGCGGATCGAACTGGAGATGGAGGCGAACATGCGCGCCCGCAACCAGCTCCACGACTACGTCAAGCACACGGCGGTCGTCAACCCCCACGCCCGCCTCGAACTCCGCGAGCCCCAGGAGCACTTCAAGTTCGAGCGCGCGACCGACCAGCTCCCCGCCGAGACCGAGGAGATCCGGCCCCACCCGCACGGCGTCGAACTGGGGACCCTCCAGAAGATGCTCTCTGCGACCGACTCCTACTCAGTCTCCGGCTTCCTGCAGGGGGAGTTCACCCGCGTCGGCGGGAAGACCGCCGACAAGGTGATCGACAACTTCCGCGACCGGCACTTCGGCCGCGAGATGACCTGGAGCCCGCCGAAGGACCACGAGGACGCGGACGTGGCCGCGGCCGTCACCGAGGCCGTCGCGAACAAGGGCAAGGAAGCGACCGCGGAGTTCGCCGAGTCGGTCGAGGCCGCGCTCGAAGAACGGGAACGCGTGGCCCACCACGTCCTGATCGACGTCGTCGACAGCTTCGCTGACAACGCCGAGGACGACCACGACGTCACCTTCGGCGACACGGTCAGGGAGAAGGCCGTCGCCGCCGCCTGGGACGCCGTCACCGACGAGCGCACCGCCGACATCTACGCCCTCGTCGAGAACGCGACGACCGACCGGAAGGACGACGCCCACGTCCAGGGGCTGGCCGAACGCCTCGCCGCGAAGTTCGAAGACGAGGAGAACCCGCGGGATCGGTTGACTCGCGACCGGATCGAGGAGTTCGTCGCCCGGTCGGCCGACGCGACCGAGGAGTACGACGAGGCGACCTTCGGCGACACGGCGCGAGAGAACGTCGTCGAGGCGCTCTGGGGTCGGATGCTGACCGTCCCCGACGACCCGCCCAAGGTCGCGGCCATCGACGAGGACCGGGACACGGCGAGCGAACTCCACGAGGCGATGCGCGAGACGGACATCATCGCGCCGCCGACGGACTGTCTCTCGCCGATCAGCGACGACCTGGTCCTGGAGGGGCTCAAGAAGGAGTTCGACGCGGACTTCTACGCGGCCTCGACCCGGGACGCCTCCGTCCACGGCGGCGACCCGTTCATCGTCGAGGCAGGCATCGCCTACGGGGGCGACCTCGACGAGGGATCGAGCGCCCAGGTGATGCGCTTCGCCAATCGCGTCCCGCTGGTCTACCAGCGCGGTGCCTGTTCGATCACGGACGTGGTGAAGACGATCAACTGGCGCAACTACAAACTGGATCAGCCCGGCGGGAGCGGCATCCCGAACGGGCCGGCGGTCCTCATGGTCCACGTCGCCTCGACCAACGTCCCCTTCACGAGCGAGTCGAAGGACGCGGTGGCGAACGTCCCCGAGATCGAAGACGAGGTCGAGCGGGCCATCCGCGAGGCCGCCCGCGACCTGAAGTCCTACCTCAAGAAGCGCCGGTCGATGGAGAAGCGCCGGCGCAAGCAGGACAAGCTGGCGACGATCCTCCCCGCGATGGCCGAGAAGCTCGAGGAGGTCACCGAGGAGGGCGAGCTGAACATCGACGACTCGCTGGCCCGGATCATGAACAACGTCCTCGTCGATCGGCGGTACGAGGGCGACACGGTCCAGCTGGTCGTCGAGAACAACGACGGGACCAACGCGAGCCTCGAGATCACCGACATCGTCTCCGAGGACCCCGGCGAGGTCGAGGGGGCGAACGTCGTCGAGATGGACGGCGAGTACTTCGTCAAGTGGGCCCCGGAGGTCACGGCCGGCGACGAGGCGAGCATCGAGTACAGCGTCAACGGCGACGCCAGCTTCGACCTGCAGGTCGAGGGCGTCGAGGACGAGAAACTGACGATCAACGGGTGAAATCATGAGCACCGACACAGACACCGAGACGGCGACGGAGGGCGACGCGCGCGAACAGCTGATCGACCTGGCGGCGGACTTCTACGACCAGTTCGCCGACGGGCAGGTGCCGACCATGTCGATCCCGACCCGGACGAAGTCCAACATCGAGTACGACGAGGACAAGGACGTCTGGGTGTACGGCGACAGAGAGAGCACGCGGACGGCCAAGACCGTCAGCGGCGCCCAGAAGCTGCTGAAGGCCACCTACGTCATCGACTTCCTCTCACAGCAGCTCGAACAGGACCGCTCGTCCACCCTGCGTGAACTGTACTACCTCAGCGAGTCCTTCGACCACGAGGAGGCCCAGTTCAACGACCAGGACGAGTCCAACCAGCTGATCGAGGACCTCGAGATCGTCTCCGACGTGCGCCGCGAGGAGTTCCACATGCGCCCGGAGGAGTCCGGGGCCACCGTGATGGGACCGCTCCTGATCCGCGAGCAGACCCGCCGCGGCGAGCGCGAGATCCACTGTCAGGAGGACGTCGGCGAAGGGGGCTACCAGATCCCGAACAACCCCGACACCATCGACTTTTTGGAGAACGACGCGGACTTCGTCCTCTGCGTGGAGACCGGTGGCATGCGCGATCGACTCGTCGAGAACGGGTTCGACGAGGAGTACAACTGCATCGTCGTCCACCTGAAGGGCCAGCCGGCGCGGGCGACCCGGCGGCTGACCAAGCGCCTCCACGACGAACTCGGCCTCCCGGTCACGGTCTTCACTGACGGCGACCCCTGGTCGTACCGCATCTACGGCTCCGTCGCCTACGGGTCGATCAAGTCCGCCCACCTCTCGGAGTACCTGGCGACGCCGGAGGCCCAGTACATCGGCATCCAGCCCGCCGACATCGTGGAGTTCGACCTCCCGACGGACCCGCTCTCGGATTCGGACGTGAACGCCCTCGAATCCGAACTGGAGGACCCGCGGTTCCAGACCGACTACTGGAAAGAACAGATCGAACTGCAACTCGACATCGAGAAGAAGGCAGAACAGCAGAGTCTGGCCGCGCGAGGCCTCGACTTCGTGACCGACACCTACCTCCCGGAGCGGCTGACCGAGATGGACGTCATCTGAGGGAAACGGCCGTTTCAGACCTCTTATCTGTCGATCGGTTGCCGAACAGGCACAGCGTTTTCCGCACCGACGGGCTAGTCTGTGCCATGGCAGACGACAAACAGGGCCGGGACGACCAGGCCGACGACGCCAACCGACGCCAGCGTGTCCGCGCTATCAAAGAGGAACTGGAACGACGGGACGAACCGGAACCGCCCGTCGATCCGTCGGAGCTCGCGTACTTCGAGACGGAACTGGAAGCGGTCGAGTTCCCGGCGACCGGCGACGAACTGGTCGCGACGCTCGGCGACCGCGAACTCGATGCGGCCGACGGGACCTACGCGATCGCGGAACTGTTCCCGGAGAGCGACGTGGAGACGTTCGAGTCCCCCACAGCGGTGCGCGAGCGGGTCGAGCGGCCGAACGTGGCCGCGACGATGAAGCGGATCGTCGAGGCGAGCGAGTCGCTCCCGCGCGAGAAACTCGGCGGCTCCCAGTGGGACGCCTACCAGAAGACGCTGCGGGAACTCGCCGCCATCGACGCGGACGACGACGACGAGGGCGTCCGGGTAATCGGCGACTGGATCCTCGAGCGGATTCGCGAGAAGGAGAAGCTCCCGGGTTCCCGGGGGGTCCGCCGCGAGGCGGCGAAGTTCTGTCGCGAGAACGGCTACGAGATCCGGAACGACGAGTGGCTCGGCGTCTGAGGCCGCCACTCACTCGTCGAGGGCGACCGGGACGCCCCGACCCTCCAGATCGGCAGCGAACGCCTCGGCGTCGGTCTCGATTGCCGCGAACGTGTCGTAGTGGATCGGAAGGACGAGTTCGGGATCCATCGCCTCGGCGAGGTCGGCCGCAGCCTCCCGGTCCATCGTGTAGGTCCCGCCGATCGGGGCCAGCAGCAGGTCGACGGGTAGTTCGGCCATCCCGTCGAGCACGTCGGTGTCGCCCGTCCAGAAGATCCGGGTGTCTCCCAGCTGGAGGTGGAACCCGCAGCCGGTGCCTTCGGGGTGGATCGGCGTGCCGTCTTCGTACGTGTGCGGGCCGTCGGGGTGGTTGTACGCCGCCGTGGTCCGGACGATGACCTCGCCGAGCAGGTCGTCGAGTTCGTCGTCGACCCGGCGAGTCTCGTAGGGCAGGTCACGGACCGGCGTCACGTCGCGGTCGGTCTCGCTGTGGTGGACGGCTTCGTGGACGAGGACGGTGACGTCGTCGCTGGCCACGCGCTCGATGCCGTCGGTGTCGTAGTGGTGGACGTGGCTGACGCAGACGAGCTGTGCGTCCCCCGCCTCGTAGTCGTCCAGCACCCCGTACCGGCCGGGATCGAGGTAGACGACGGTCCCGTCGGGGCCTTCGATCCGGACGGTGGCGTAGCCCAGCCAGTCGACGCGGCAGTCGCCGAGTTCGACGGTCATGTGCCAGGGTTCGGCCGGTCGGGGAAAACAGGTGTCGGTCTCAGAACGGGCCGAACAGGACGAGCACCGCGACGCCGACGAGTGCCAGCACGCCGCCGGCGACGACGCTCCCGAGATGGATGAACCCCCTGATGGTCTCGTCGTCGGTCTCCAGCCGCTTCAGTCCCATCCACGGGCTCGTCCCGCGGAGGAACCACCCCTGGACGGTCACGCGCTCGCCGATCAACTCGGGGACCCGACGGAGCGAGAACAGGAAGTTGCCCAGGAACGGCAACCAGCTCTCGTACTTCAGGTACATCATGCCCGTCTCGTCTTTGAACATCAGGTCCTCGGAGAAGCGGTAGCCGGCCTGGCCGCGACCGATCAGTTCGCCGTCGAGTCGCGCCAGCCGACCGTTGACCGGCGAGGCGTACACGTCCGAGAGCAACTCCATCACGGTCGTCTCCTCGGGGTCGCCCCGCGGGAACTTGTACAGCGTCTTGGCGACCATCCCGAGGCCGATGGCGACGAGCCATCCGCCACCGAGGACGGCGAGGTCGAACGCCAGCGAGCCGAGGACGACGGCCGTCAGATAGGCGAGCGGGAAGCCCACCGCGAACACGACCGGAAGCGCGAGGACGGCCACGTCACGGAGGAACTCGACGTAGAGCCGCCGTTTGTCGACGGTCACGCGCCGTTCCAGTTCGTCGAAGTCGAACCGGGTCGCTCCCTCCATGGCCGAGAGCCGGCGCACGCGCTTGCCGGTCAGCGGGTGCGTCGAGTTGAGTTCGAGCAGTTTCGGCCAGGGGTTGTGCAGGTCGAAGAGGAAGGCCTTCATCAGGGGATCGAAGTCCTCGCTGTCGCGGGTGTTGTAGTAGAGGACGCCTTTGTCCTTGCTCTCGGAAACGTTCATGATCCCGATGTTGCGCGTGGCCTGCTCGAGGTCGGGGTCGTCTTCGCTGACGACGATCCCGTAGGCGATCTTGACCAGCCCCATCGCCAGGTCGTCCGGGTCGGTCCACTCGGCCCCGAACTCGTCTGCGGCGTACTCCCGGACCCGGGACAGGAACAGCACGGCGTACTCGCCGACGAACCAGAGGACGTAGGAGAGGACCGCGACCGCCCAGAGGACGCCGGCGACGTTGCCCTTCTTGTTGCTGCTGGCCCGACCGCTGGCCGCGATGCGCTGGGCGTGGATCGCGATCAGGTAGAGCAACTGGACGATGGTGTTGGCCACCGTCATGATGATGAAGTCCCGGCTGGTGACGTGGCCGAGTTCGTGGGCCACGACGCTTGACAGTTCGTCGTCGTCGAGGAACTCGAACGAGCCCTCCGTGAGGACGATCCGGCTCCGCGATCTGGTCGAGCCGTAGGTGAACGCCGTCGGGTTGCGATCGGGGATGATCCCGACGCGCGGCGGTTCGTAGCCGTACTCGTCGGTGACCTCGTCGATCACCCGAGCCGACTCAGGACTCCGGTCGCGCAGGGCCGACGGGTCGATCCACTCGAGATCGTACAGCCACCCGTAGATGAAGTCGTTGACCCAGGGGCCGAAAAACAGCGTCGCCAGGTTGATCAGGATCACGACCGCGACGGCCACGCCGAGGTCGATGGTCCCGAACGCGAGCATCATCCCCAGCACGACCGTCAGCAGGAAGGTTCCCAACAGCCCCAGCGTGAACAACGACGCGAACGCTCGACGCATCGACTGGCTGTTCTCGGGCCCGGGTTAAGAACATATTCCCCGTGACACGACGACTCCCTGACGGCTGCGTGTCGCGGGTCGAGCCCCCTCAACTGCCGTCGGCCAACCGCTCGACACGCTCCAGCGTGTCGGCGTCCGCCACGTCCTTGTCCTCGCGGACGCCGAGGTAGCGGGGGAATCGCAGCGCGTAGCCCGAGGAGTAGGTCGGCGAGGTCTGGATCTCCTCGTAGCCGACCTCGAAGACGACGCCCGGTTCCAGATCGACCGCTTTCCCGTCCTCGACCCGGATGCGCGGTTCCAGCAGCTCCGTCAACTCGGCCAGTTCCTCGTCCGTGATCCCCGTCGCGACCTTCCCGATGGTCTCGAAGTCGTCGGGGCCGGCCCGGACGGAGAGCTCGAAGGTGCCGAGGAACTCCGCCCGTCGGCCCTCGCCCCACTCGGCGCCGGTCACGACCAGATCCAGGGTCTCCACGTCGGGTTTGCGCTTGAGCCACTCCTTCCCGCGCCGGCCCGGCGAATACGTCGAGTCGGGATCTTTCAGCATGATGCCCTCGTGGCCCGCCTCCAGGGCCCGGGTCTCGATATCGGCGATCCCGTCGGGGTCAGCGGCAGTGGCCACGGTCGCCACGCGCGCGTCCAGGATCGAAGACAGGCGGTCGTGGCGATCGCGCAGCGGTGCGTCCAGCAGGTCCTCGCCGTCTGCGTGCAGGCAGTCGAACGCCCACAGCCGGACTTCGACGTCTTCGCGTGCCTTCGCGACGTCGTGCTTGCGGCGGAACCGGCGCAACACCTCCTGGAAGGGGAGCGGCTCGCCGTCGTCGTCGACGGCCACGACCTCGCCGTCGAGGATCGCCGGGACCGAGAGGTGCTCGTCGACGAAGTCGACCACCTCCGGTAGCGGGTCGGTCACGTCCTCCATGTTCCGGGAGAACAGGGCCACCTCGTCGCCGTCGTAGTGGACCTGGACGCGGGCGCCGTCGTACTTGGTCTCGACGGCGACGGTCTCCCAGGCCTCGATCGCGTCCGCGACCGTACCGGCCTGGGCGAGCATCGCCTGGACGGGCCGCCCGACTTCGAGGTTCAGGTCGCCGAGGCCCGCCTCCCCCTCGTCCCGGGCGACGGTCGCGACGAGGCCGTAGTCGTTGGTCACCTGGAGGGCGCGCTCGACGGCCGCGACCGGCACGTCGAAGGCCTCGGCGACGGCGTCGCGGACGGTGCCCTCGCCGACGCCGATGCGCATCTCCGAGAGCACGATCCGCGCTAGGTATCTGGCTTCCGGTGGACTACAGCGATTGAACAGGCCGAAGAGGAGGTCGAGCTTCCGGTCCCGACTGCCCGACCCCGCCGCCGCGGCGAGGGCCCGTAGTTCCGATTCGACCTCGCCGACCGTGAGGCCGTCCGGGCCGTCGCCGGCGAACGCGCCGAGGCCCTGCTGGCCGCCGAAGTCGTAGTCCGCGGCCACGTCGCCGACGTCGCCCACGCCCGCGACGCGGTCCTCGACGTCGTCGGCGGCGACGTTGTGCCCCGCCGCGCGGGCGATGGCCTCGTAACAGAGGTTCGGGCCGACGTCGAGCGTCGTCGACTCGTGAGCGGGGAACACCCGTCCCTGGACGAACCGGGCGACGGTGTCGAGGTCGTCGTCGGCGTCCGCGAACAGGTCACGGACGAGGGAGACGATCTCCAGGTCGGCCGCGGTCGCCTCGATCTCGGCGGCGCGCTCGGCGAAGGCGGCGAACTCCATCGACTCCCGGTTACCGCGTCGCTGAGTTAAATCGTCCGGAGCGCACCGCCGCTCGTCGGTTCGGAATTGGAAAAATCGATGCAGTCGGTCGGTCGCGCGATCGGGCGGCGATCGCGGTGTGGGTTACTCCTCCGATCGGGTTCGCTCGTAGGCCGCGCGGAGTCGGTCGATCGGGCGGTCGATCGGCAGCGTGAAGCCAAAGCGACGGACCACGAGCGCGACCGGCATGAGCGCGATGCCGACCATCAAACTCAGCTGGTACAGCGCGAACAGCAGACCACTGTGCAAGCGGGTTTCCATTGTCTTCGAACAGTCTCCATCGACCGCTGTATATAAAGATAATTGAATTGCATTTTACATAATGGTCTATATTCGGGGATAATGCGGCCGCCGTCTGCCGGTTCGAATTCGGTTGGAATAGCGACGACTCGATGGTGGGTCGACCGGGTCCGAACGGTAACGGGGAGATAATCGACGCCGGACGGTGTCATAACTTATGGCCATTATTGGAGTGACGTGCGCAGTCGACGCGGGCGAATCAAAAGAGACGAGAGGGTGGAAACCAGACCACTCGGTATGAACTACCTCGTAGTGATGGAAGCCGCCTGGTTGGTCCGGGACGTCGAAGGCATCGACGACGCGATCGGCGTGGCCGTCAGCGAAGCGGGCAAGCGACTCAACGATCAAGACATGGACTACGTCGAGGTCGACGTCGGCGCGACGGGCTGTCCCGCCTGTGGCGAGCCGTTCGACTCCGCCTTTATCGCCGCCGAGACCGCGCTCGTCGGCCTCGTCCTCGAGATGAAGGTGTTCAACGCCGAGAGCACCGAACACGCCCAGCGCATCGCCAAGAGCGAAGTCGGCGGCGCCCTCCGCGACGTCCCCCTCTCGGTCGTCGAGACCATCGAGTTCGAAGACGAGGAGGAGGCCGACGCCTCCGCCGGCGCCTGACGACTGGGGAACCTTTTTGTATTACCTACGGTAATCGGATCGTATGGAGCTACCGACCCCTGAGGATCTCCGGGAGCGTCGGAACGAGCTGGAGCTGACCCAGAGCGAGCTGGCAGAGCGGGCGGACGTCTCCCAGCCACTGATCGCCCGGATCGAGGGCGGCGACGTCGACCCGCGGCTCTCGACGCTGCGCCGGATCGTCGAGGCCCTGGAGGAGGCCGAGGGGAGCATCCTCCGGGCGGGGGACCTGATGCACAGCCCGGTCTACGGGGTCGAGCCCGACGACAGCGTGATGACCGCCATCGAAGTGATGAACCAGGAAGGGTACTCGCAACTGCCCGTGATCCGGGACGACTACCCCGTTGGCATCGTCTCCCACAGCGACATCCGCCACTCCGACGAGGACGACCCCGGGGAACTCCCGGTGGCCGAGGTGATGCGCGAGTCGATCACCACCGTCACGAAAGACGCCACGGTCGACGAGGTCGACACCCACCTCGACCACCACGAGGCCGTCATCGTCATCGAAGACGCTGAGATGGTCGGGATCATCACCGACGCAGACGTGGCTGCGCACATCTCTTGAGGGAGCGGACGGACCCGTGCTGGAGGGGCGCCAGCCTCAGGCGTCCCGCGAAATCGCGTCCACGAGTTGCTTTCGCCGATAGGTCGCGAGCTGATAGCGAGTCAGGACGACGGACAGTGCCACGGCCATCGCGGCCAGCAGCGCGACGTAGGGCAGGACGCCGTCGTAGTAGAGCCCGTTGAGCAGTTGCAGGAGTGCGAACGCCGGTAAGCCAAACGTAAAGAGACACGTGCGAAGCGGGAACTCGCGAGCCATCGCGAGGAAGGCTGCACCGTCGTCTGAGAGATCTTCAGTCATGATCGAGGAGCCTCGGTACTCTGTCGGGACACGGTGAAGCGAAGGTATAGGCGCTTCGAATCGCCCCACGGTGCACTTACTCCGACGGTCGAACCGGCCTACTTCGACCCAATACAGAAAAGCCGTCCTTACCGTCCGAGTGCGGCCCTAAAACTCCAGCCCGCGGATCGCGACCGCTTCCTCGCCCTCCTGCACCTCGCCGATGATCCGCCCGTCCGTCTCCGCGACCAGCGCCTCGGCGTCCTCGGAGTCGAGCGCCGCCACGAAACCAGTGCCCATGTTGAACGTCCGATGCATCTCCTCGTCGTCGACGTTCCCTTCCTCTTGGACGAACGCGAAGACGGGCTGGGCCTCGAACGGATCCGTGATCTCGTAGCGGAAGGCGCCCATCCGCGCGAGGTTCGTCCAGCCGCCGCCCGTGACGTGGGCCGCGGCGTGGGTGTCGTGTTCCCGGAGCGGGTCGAGCAGGTCCGTGTAGATCCGGGTCGGCTCCAGCAGTTCCTCGGCGATGGAGCGATCGGGGTTCGGCGGGAAGGGGTCGGTGTACTCGTGGTCGCGGGTGGCCGCCTTCCGGGCCAGCGTCAGGCCGTTCGAGTGGATCCCGCTGGACGGGAAGCCGACGAGCGCGTCGCCGGCTTCGGCTTCGCCGGGGAACAACGCGCCCTTCTCGGCGAGGCCGGCGCAGGTACCGGCGATGTCGAGGCCCTTGACGACTTCGGGCATGACGGCCGTCTCACCGCCGACGAGTTCGACGTTCGCGCGGTCGGCGCCCTCGGCCAGGCCGTCGCCGATCTGCTCGCTGGTCTCGTCGTCGGGTTCCGCGACGGCGAGGTAGTCGACGAAGGCGACGGGGCGCACGCCCGCGGCGACGAGGTCGTTGACGTTCATCGCGATGCAGTCGATGCCGATGGTCGAGTAGTCGTCGATGGCTTCGGCGACGAGGAGTTTCGTGCCGACGCCGTCGGCCGCCAGCGCCAGATAGCGGTCGCCGATGTCGAGCAGGCCGGCGAAGTCGCCCTCGAACCCCTCGGTCGCGCCGATCAGGGCGGCCGTCGCCGCCTCGCTGGCGTCGATGTCCACCCCCGCCTCGGCGTAGGTCATCCCGTCGTCGTCCTCGGTCATACGCGAGAACGCGCGCGGGGCGCGCAAAAGGCCGTCGGTCGGGGTCCGCGGTCAGAACAGCCCGAGGTTCAGGAAGGCCCACACCGCCAGCGCCGCCGAGGGGACGAACACCGCGACGAACACAGGTTTGCTCCAGCCAATCACCGTCTTGCCGTCCAGCGGGCCCCACGGGATCATGTTGAACGCGGCGAGGAAGAGGTTGATCGTCACGCCGAGTTGGCCCACGGCGCCGGGGAACCCGCTTCCGAGGACGGCCAGCGGCGCGAACACGGCGGCGAGGACGAGATTCGTCACCGGGCCAGCGAGCGCGATCAGGCCGTTCTCGCGGACGGTCGATCGACCCTGGTGGTACACCGCGCCGGGCGCGGCGAACAGGAACCCGATCATCGCGCCCATGATCGCCACGAAGAGCATCCCGTAGTCGGCCCTGAACTCCGCGACCTTGCCGAATCGGATCGCTGCGACCTTGTGGGCGAGTTCGTGCAAGAGGAAGGCCACGCCGACGGTCAGGAGGCTCAGTCCGAACTGCTGGACGACGACCGGCACCTCGAAGGCCCAGATGGGGCGCACGAGGAGGATGGTGAAGGCGACGCTCAGCGCGACCCAGGCCGCGCCGAGGTCGAACAGCTCCCGGGTGGAAAAGCGGAGATTCACGTCACGAGCCCCCACAGCAGGCGCGCGCTGTTCTCGGCGCTCTGGCTCATCAGGCGGACGACGTCCTCGGTCCCCCCGATCTCGGCGAAGAAGATCGGCAGGAGCACGACGCCGAAGAAGGCGCTCGCGATCATGCTCCCGATGTTGGTCATCGCGACGATGAGGATGAGCCGGAACAGCGGGACGGCGTGCATCCGCGCGAACAGGTCCCTGATGGGCGCCTGCTCGTCGTCGAGAATCTCGTTCAGCTTGTTGATGTCGCCGACGTTGACCGACGTGTGACGGAGTTCGACGTAGCCCGCGAACCAGCCGGGGGCCAGCAGCGGATTGAGGCTCGTCAGCCAGGCCACCAACCCGCCGACGCCCGCGCTCTGCCAGTGGGCGCCGGCGAGTTTCGCCAGCGCGAAGGCGGCGATCCCGTTGACGAGGAACCACGCCCCGAACACGCGGACCAACAGCCCGCTCGACGCCCCTTCGACGCCCGTGACGACTGCCATCACGAGCAGGACGAAGATGGCCAGAAAGCCCAGCGTGAACAGGTAGCCGAAGAGTTTGAAGACGGAGAAGCGCCGCCCTGACTCGACGCCGACGAGCGACTCCATCGGCGGGAGGGTCTCGGGACGTCGGAGGTACTCCTCGATGCCTTCCCGGTGGCCGGCGCCGACGACGGCGACCACGGAGTAGCCGGCCTCGCGCAACTGCACGAGGTTGTGGGCGATGTAGGCGTCGCGTTCGTCGATCAGCGCCTCGGCCCCGCCGGGCGAGAACCGGCGGAACTCCTCCATCATCGCCGACACCACGTCGGTGTCGGTCAGCTCAGACATGTCGAGGTCCTCGGGATCGGTCTCGCCGCCGGAGGTCGATAGCAGCAACGAGAGCGGCAGCCCGATACCGAGGCCGAGCGCGAACGCGAGTGCGAGGCCGTCGAGGATGCCGACCACGGCCCCGGGGACGAACCCGACGCCGCCGAGCAGCAGCGGGCCGACGAGCAGTTCGATCGGGATGGCCAGGAAGAAGCCCAGCGAGAACCCGACGGTGAGGCCGGCCACGACCGGATCGGCGACGCCGGCCAGGAGTCCGCCCAGCAACTGGAGTTTCTCGAGGCCGGTGAGCCGCGCCCAGAACCGCTGGATCGTCGTCTGGATGTCCCGGTCCACTAAGGCGATGCCGAGGCCGTGTTCCTCGGCCGTCTCGACGGCGGCCATCATGTCCGCGCCGGGGTCGACGTCGAACTGGTCGCCCAGTCGCGCCTGGACGTACGAGAGCATCCAGTAGGCCAGGAACTGGAAGACGGTGTTGCCTCCGAGCAGGTCGCTCGGGTCGAGGTCGTCGGGCGTCTCGCCCTTCAACTGGCGGTAGCGGCCGTCGTCGAGTTCCACGGCGACGACGTCCGGTCGTTCCTCGGCGATGGTCTCTTCGACCTCGCGGACGCTGTCCTCCGAGACGTGCGCGGTCCCCAGCACCGTCACGCGCCCCTCCCCCGACGGGGCCGACGGATCCGACGGCGTCGGTGCCGACCGTTCGGTCATTGCGGCGTCATAGAGGGTCACCCGTCTTACGATTGTCGGGACGCCAGCGACCCGGCGGTCCGGCAGACTCTTTTCGACCGCCCGGAAAGGCCGGGGCAATGCCGGACCTGATGGACACCTACATGGAGAACCGCAAGATGATCCAGCCCAACCACGCCAACAACCTGAACACCACCCACGGCGGGAACGTGCTCAAGTGGATGGACGAGGTGGGCGCGATGTCGGCCATCCGCTTCGCCGGCAGCGACGTCCTCACCGCCCGGATGGAACAGACCAACTTCCGGGGCCCCATCCCGGTCGGCGAGAACGCCCTGATCGAGAGCTACGTCTACGACGTCGGCGACACGAGCATGCGCGTCCGCGTCCGGGCCTTCCGCGAGGACCTCCGGGGTCCGGAGACCGAGCTGACCACCGAGTCCCACCTCGTCTACGTCGCCATCGACGAGGACTTCGAACCCCGTAGCGTCCCCGACCTCACAGTATCGAGCGACCGCGGGCGCGAACTCCAGCAGGCCGCCGTCGAGAGCGACGAGAACGACGACCGCTGAGGACGGATCGGATGGCCTTACGGTCCTCGACACGTCAGTGTGGGTATGGACCCGGACGAAACCCATCGGAGCTGGGCCGAACGCTCCGGTCAGTACTCACCGGCCTACTACGCCGAGATCGGCCCCAACGAGGTGAGTGAGACGCTCGCGAGCGTCCTCTCCTACTACGCCGAGGAGGGGGCCGAGATCCTCGAGATCGGCTGTAGCTCCGGCCGACACCTCGCGCACCTGCGCCGCGAGGGATTCGAGAATCTCACCGGGATCGACATCAACGACGACTCCTTCGCGGTCATGCGCGAGCACTACCCGACGCTCGCCGAGACCGGCACCTTCCACACCGGTGCGATCGAGGACCTCGTTCCCGAGTTCGCGGCCGACGAATTCGACGTGGTCTACTCCGTCGAGACGCTGCAACACATTCCGCCCGAGAACGAGTGGGTGTTCGAGGATCTGACGCGGATCACGAGCGATCTGCTCGTCACGGCGGAAAACGAAGGCAACAGTCCGCGACGCGGCCGCGAAGATCAGTCCGTCGCGAAGGTCGACGACGACTTCCCGCTCTACTTCCGGGCGTGGAAGGAGGTGTTCACGGACCTGGGCCTCGCCCAGTTGCTCTGTGAGCCGACCGACCGCGACACGGTGCGGGTGTTCCGGACCCCGTAGCGCCGAGGGGTGTGCTTTTCCGGAGCGCCGCCCTTTCCCCAGGTATGGGACTGGACGTCGATACCCCGGAGCCGCCCGAACTGCAGGAGATGGATCCAAACGAGTACGAGGACGCGGAGGTGATCGGCGACGCCGACTTCCGCCGGGACGAGATCGAGGGCTTCCTCCGGGACGGTGCCTGGGAACAGGCCTTCGATGAGTGGGCGGCCCACACCGACCTTGACGAGTCCGAGTACGCCATCGCGACCGACCTCGACCTCATCGAGCGCTTCGATTTCTTCTGGGACGGCCACGCCGACCGCGTGGGCTACCACGCGCCCGGGCTCCCGGAGGACTGGAAGACTCGGGACCTCCACCCCGACCTCGACTCCTGGGGGACGGTCTCCGGAATCAACGCTGCCCTCACGGAACTCGGCCAGATCGTCTGCGACGTCCTGAAAGAGGAGTACGTCGACTGGGAAACCGACTACGAACCGCCCGAGGACCTGCCCGACTTCTGAGCGGGTCAGGCCCTGGAGGCGAGGACGAACGTCTCCCGCCGGTCCTCGGCCCCTTCGGCGGCAGTCGAGAGCTTCATAACGGGTGACTGCTATCCTATCACACATGGCAGCAGTCATCCCGCCGAGCGAACGGGTCTGTGAGCGCTGCGGGCGCCACGACGTCTGGGACGAGGAGGCAGACACCTGGCAGATCGTCTCCGAGGACGGCGAGAAAGCCGTCGGGAACCCCCACTGTCTCCACGAGTGGGACATCAACGGCAACTACAACCCATTCGAGGAGTGAGGCCTGGGCCGCCACCGGAGCGTGCGTCTTTCCTGCGGTTTTCTCTCGCCGACCGGCACGCTTTCGCCCGTTGGAGTGGTACGTGCTAGCATGGCCACTCGCTGCAAACTCTGCCGGCGACAGCTCCCCGACACCAGCTACGACGACCGCTGCACCTGCGGGTGGTGGCTCGACCACAACTGTAGCCGGAACCACCGCGAGTGGTGTCCGCGCGACGGCGAGGACCGCTGGGTCGGGGCCGTCGAACTCTGAGCACCGGGCGGAAGGAATTTTTCCCTCCCGGCCGTCGGACGACGCATGCCGACAGTGTACGTGACGGCGCCGACGGACGCCGCCGCCGACATCGCGGCCACGCTCGTCGACGAACGCCTCGCGGCCTGCGTGAACCGGTTTCCCTGCAAGTCGATCTACCGGTGGGAGGGCGAGGTCCACGACGACGACGAGGAGATCCTGCTGGTGAAGACCACCGAATCCGGCTACGGGGACGCCCGGGACCGGATCGCCGAGTTACACCCCCACGACGTGCCCGCCATCGAGCGCTTCGACGACTCGGCGGTGTCTCCAGAGTTCGCGAACTGGCTCGACGAGTCCGTCGGACCGGTCGAGTGATCGGCGGGTCGGCCCTCGCCCGCGTCCTCAGTCCTCGTCCGGGAGATGGGCCTCGGCGATCGGTTCGTCGGTCTCGGCGTGTTCCCGCGCCATCTGGACGTACTGATCGCCCGCGTACTTCCAGACGGAGTCCTCGATCTCCTTGACGACCTCGGCGGGCTGGCCCGCCACGAGGACCGACTCGGGAACCTCGGTGTCCTCGGTGACGAGGCTGTTCGCGCCGACGAGGCTCTCCGCGCCGATGGTCGCCCGGTCGAGGACGATCGCACCCATCCCGACCATCGCGCGCTCGCCGACGGTGGCGGCGTGGACGATGGCGTTGTGCCCCACAGTCGCGTACGGCCCGATCTCGACGCCTTCGTGGAGCGTCGCGTTGTCCTGGACGTTCGCACCCTCACGGAGGACGATCGCACCGTGGTCGCCCCGGAGGACCGTCCCGGGCCAGACGCTGGCCTCCGCTTCGAGGGTCACGTCGCCGATCACCGTCGCCGCCGGGTCCACGTACGCGGAGTCGGCGATGGTCGGCTCGACCCCGTCGAATGCTCTGATCATCGTCGGGTGGTGAACCCGGCAGCGACAAAAACTGCTCGCCTCAGGCCCCTTTCTCGACGCTGTACCAGTCGCCGTCCCAGCCGTAACAGTACTCGACGACCGCCTTGATGGCCGTCAGGCTATAGAGCGGGACGATCACCGGGACGACCAGCCAGGCCCAGCCGAGTCGGTCGACGGCCCCGGACCGCCAGTCGTGGACCCGGACGGCAGCCGTCACCCCGATCACCACGAGGAGGGGAAAGACGAACATCGCCTCCATCCCGACCAGGAAGAGGACCACGAACTTCGAGAGGACGGTCAACAGGAGGAGGCTCCCGACGACCGTCCCCGTACAGATGGCCGCCGAGGTCAGGTTTCGGACGTCGCGGATCGGCCGAACGGTCGCCACTAACTTGTGGAGCACCTGCGCGTAGCCGGTCATCCAGCGCTTGCGCTGGCCCCACCAGTCCCGCAGCGAGTGCGCGGCCTCGATCTTCGATGGGTGGCCCAGTTGCTCTTCGACGTCGAGGCGGTCCTTGTAACAGCGGTAGGCGAAGTCGAAGTCTTCGGTCAGCATGTCCGCGTCGTAGCCGCCGGTGGTCTCGATGGCCGACCGGCGCATCACGACCGCGCGGCTGGCGGCCATCCGGAAGTCGGTGAAGACGTACAGCAGCCGCCGGGAGACGTAACTGAGGAGGACCGACTCGTAGTACGCCAGTTCCTCGACGAACCCCTCGGGCTGGGGGACCGTTCGGCCCTGGACCACGTCGCACTCGTCCAGGCGCGCGACCGCCTTCGGAACGAACGCCGGATCGACTTCCTCGTCGGCGTCGAAGACGGCGACGTGCTCGCTGTCGGTTGCCGCGACCGCGTCGTTGATCGCGCCCGCCTTGGACCCGGGGTCACGGGTGTTGACCAGGTAGCTGACGCGGTCACGCGTCGAGAGGGCTTTCGCGCGGTCGATGCTCGGCCGATCGTCTTCCTCGCAGACGATCAGTACTTCGAGGTCCTCGTACTCGCTCGCGAGCAGGCTCTCGACGCTCCGGTCGAGCACGGTGGCGTCCCCGTAGACGGGGACGATGGCCGTCACGGAGTCGCCCGAGTATACGGGCTGGGGACCGGACCGCCGGAGGAGCGCGTGGAGGAACGCGATCCCCGACACCCCGACGAACCCGGCGAACATGAGGCTGGAGATCACGGCCTGGAGGAGGACCACGACCAGGACGACGAATGCGAACTCGAACCGGACGGTGCCCAGGACGGCGTTCCCCTGGAGGAACCCCCAGGCGAAGACACCGCTTGACACACCCAGAAAGCTGAGCCGGTCGAGCCAGCGTCGTACTCGTTCCATGACTCTACCGTTCGGACATGTCGCTAGAACCGCAAATGTATCTGACGATGCGGACTCCATGGTCCCCGGTCGCTCCTCGATTTTCAATTTTCGAAACGGACGCGGTAAATTTATGCCGGCGGTTCGACGAGTAGGTGACATGCCAGCGACCGGACGGGATATCGCGGTCTTCGTCTCCGGGCTCGCGGTGGCCGGGGCCGCCCCCATCCTCGCGTTCCCGGCGCTCGAGTTCGGGCCGATGTTCGCCCAGCTGTCGGGCGTCGTCGGGGGAATGCCACTTCAGCACGTCGGTATCGTCGCGCTCGTGGCGCTGGTCGCCGCGGCCTGGATCGACACGGGCCTCGGCGGGGACCCCGCCGCCGACCGCGAACACTGGGAGTGAATCGCCACGGCCGAGCCGGTACTCGGTAATCGGCGAGCGCCTGCAGGAAGAGTTCTACTACAGTCTGCGTCCCGAATCGACTCGCGACCCTCAGGGAGCGAGGACGCCGGTGTCGCTCGCCGGTTCCGCGAGGGCGGACTGGCCGTCGGTCGTGTTCGTCGAGCCGTCTGTCTGATTGCCGTCGGTGCTCCCGTCACCGCTGGTACCGTCACCGCTCGTCTCGTTCCCGCTGGTTTCGTTCCCGCTCGTCTCGTTGCCGTCCGGCTGCTGGACCTCCCTGAGGGTCGTGCGCTCCAGTTCGACCGTCACCGGCGAGTCGTCCTCGCCGACGACCTGCCCCTCCGTGACCTCTGCGGTCGTGTTGTGGGTGTAGACCTCGCTGCCGTCGAACTGCTGGCCGGTACTGATGCTGTAGGCGCCCTCGGCCTCGACGGCCGTGTCGGTGTACCCGTTCTCGGGCCCGTACTGGTCGTATCCGGTCGTCGAGTAGGGGACGGTCATGGTGAACTCACCGTCCGCGCCGGTCTGGGCCTGCTGGGTGTACTGGAACGTCGCGTTCCCGGATCCCATCTGCATCGAGACGCTGGCGTACACCGTCTGGTTCGCGGGGCCGGTCCCCTCGATCGTCGCACCGGGGACCCGCTCGAACACCTTCGTCCACGGCGGCGTGGCGGCGTTCTGTCCGAACAGGAGCCGCTGGAGGTTCAGGATGTCCTGCCCCGTGGAGTTCCTGAGATCCCTCGTTCCGCCCGCGAGGACGTTGCGTTCCTGCTGGAACCCGCGGACGTACGGACTGCCGAGCTGGAGCGCCGACGTGTTGGAGCGCTGGACCAGCCGATAGTGTTCCAGTGCGGAGACCGCTTCCGGCGGGTGCGGGCCGACGCCACCGACCTGCGCGGTGCCGTCCTCTTCGACGTACTCGCGGGCCTGGTCGACGGAGTTGAACCAGCGGTAGGGCTCCTGATCCCCGGCGGGGACGACCTTCAGTGACGTGCCGTCACCGCGCGGGCGCTCGTCGTAGTTGATCGCGACCGGGCTGGGCTCTTTCGCGCTCCCGTGGTAGTGCCACAGCCGGTTGACCATGCTCTCGTAGTAGCGCTGGCTCTTCAGGTTGTACCCGAGCGTGAGCCCGCGCTGGGTCTGTCGCCCGACGGGCTCGTAGTAGTCGGACTGGCTGGTCGTGTCGTTGAACACCGTCGGCGCGAAGAACTTCCCGCGGGAGAGCCGCGAGTAGGTGTTGACCATCTTCCAGTCCACGACGACGTAGCGCGTCTCCGCGTCGTCCTCGCTGACGTTCCCGATCACTTCCTCGGCCCGCTCCTCGTTCGGCGCGAGCAGGAAGTCCGCCGCGTCGGTGGCGCCCTGCTGGAACGGGTTCGCGTTCGGGATGCGACCGGACCGCTGGGTGATCCAGTGACCGTAGTCCCACCAGGACATGACGCCGTAGGCGCCCTCGGGGTAGTCGTAGTCGTCCTGGCGCGGGAAGGTGCCGTTGAGCTGCATCTCGTTGTCCGCGCCGCCGTAGGTGCCCGGCGCGGGCGTGTTGGACTCCATCCACTCGAGGCTGTCGGCCCAGCCGACCGTGCCGGATCCCGGTGCCGTCTGGTTTCCGGTCGCCATCGCGGTGCTCGACCCCTGCGTGATGGGGACGGCCATCGGCGCGACGATCAGGAGGAGCACCGCGAGGACCGTCAGGACCTGGAACGTCTCGATCTCCTGCAGGCTGGCCCCCGAGGAGACGTACTTCGCGACCAGCGCGATCAGATACGCGTTCAGGACGACGACGGGCAGCGTGAGGTAGTAGCCAAAGCGGACCTGCGTCAGCGTCGCCAGCAGCAGGATGACCGTCCAGACGACGACGAAGAGCGTCTCGGCCCGTCGCTCGGTTCCGCGGATCTGCCGCGCCAGGATCACGAGAATGGCAGCGAACGCACCGAACCAGGCCAGCCCGTAGTTGCCGAGCAACATCGGAAGTAGCTGTCCGAGGCTCATCGACTGGGCTTCGCCGACGGTCTGGGCCTGCGCACCGCCGCCGAGGCCGATGAACCGCTGGGTGTTGTCGACCACGTAGCCGAACAGCTCCGGGGTCAGGAGTGCGGAGAGGAGGCCGACCGCGCCGAGCGTCCCGAACACGATCAGCGGGTACGCGCGGGGGTCGAGGTCGGAGTCGTCGACCTTGCGTGCGAGCCAGGCCATGAACACGGCGCTTGCGGCCACGGTGAACGCCAGCAACGGCTGGACGAGCGTGAAGTCGACGGCGGTGATCTCGAGGGTGCTAAAGGGAACGAACGAGAGGAGGCCGGCGACGACGAGCGCCACGACGCCGACGAAGGCGACGTGTTCGGGGCTCCGACCGCTGAGGTAGTCGACGTTGAGCTGGACGAGCAGGAAGATGCCGAAGATACCGACGAAGAGGACGCCGGGCGGCCAGACCCAGACGTACAGGGCCATGGCCACGCCGGCCAGTGCCGCCCAGCCGAACGGGCGCCGGAGCGCCTCCCACTCGCGGTTGACCACGAGTTCCCAGACGGGCATCTCTTCCTCGGCGACCGACAGCGCGACCATGACGCCGAGGACGGCGAGCATCTGGAACAGCACTTCCGCGACGTGGTGGTCGGAGAAGCCGACCAGACTCCGGCTGAGGAAACTCCCCGTGGAGAGCGCGAGGATCAACACGCTGACGAGGCCGCCGAAGCGGCCACCGAGGCGCTTCCCGGCGAAGTAGACCGGGATGGCCACGAGCGTGCCGACGACGGCGGGCGCGATCAACAGCGTCATCGCGACCGTCTGTTCGCTCGGGTTCCCGAGGCCGACGATCAGGGCCGCCGTCGCGATCAACTGATCGAACAGCGTCCCGAACTGGCCCGACGCCGTCCCGTACGGGAAGTAGGTGAACGGGTCGAACGGCATCGTCCCCGGGAAGTTGTCTACCACGTAGGAGACCTGGCGGTAGTGGTACCAGGCGTCGTTCCCCGAGAAGATGACCGACCCGTCGCGGACGAAGTTGCTCCAGTTCTGGACCCGGACCCAGAGCATGAACCCGAGCATCACGACGAGTATCGGGATGTGATACCACTGCTGGACGTCCCCGAGAACCGAGTCGAAATCGTAATCCTCGAAGTACCCCCGGCGTTGACTCATTGAGCGGGGTAAAAAGGAACTGGGGGATAAGCTTTGTCAAATCGTCTCCATCCCGGCCCGTCCCCGAACGGTCGAATCGATCTCCGACGGCACCGCAGTCCGGCGGTTTTGCCCTTCGGTGGCTTCGATTCGAAGCTCGACACTGGCGCAACACTCACAGGGGTCCGCTGGGAAGGTCCTGGAACTGCCGGCGCGTATTCACGTCGGCCCGGCGCCACTCACTATGACCGACGACGACCAGGGACGGTCCCTCGAAGGGGACGCACGCGCCTTCTCGATCACGGATAGCGTCGCGGCCGGGGCGCTGGTCGTCCTCGCCATCGTCCTCGCGGCCGGACTGGGCCTCGGCGTGTTGTACGCTCCGTCCGAGAGCGCGGACAACGAGACGCGGGCGAACTTCACCTTCCAGCACTTCTCGGATGATTCGGTACTGATCGTCACCTTCTCCGAGGGCGACCCGATACCGGCGGGCGAGCTACTGCTGACGAGTAGCGGCGCGAACGTAACCTGGGCGACTGTGGCGAACACGAGCGAGACGGCCGAGGTCAGCCGCGGCTCGACGATCCAGCTCGGCGCCGACGGTCCGTTCGGCAGACGGGTGACCACGAACACCGAGGTCCGGGTCCTCTGGACGGGCGGCAACGAGACCAGAGAGCTGGACAGCTGGCCGACCGCCGAGGCCGAAGACGGCGGGTGAAGAGAAACCCATTTGCCCCGGGGGCGCACAGCCGACTGTATGCGCGTCTCGGTCGTGCTCTGTACCCATACGCTCGAACGCTACGACGCGTTCACCGAGGCCGCCGAGAGCGTCCTCGCACAGAGCCACGACGACACGGAACTGGTGCTGGTCAGCGACGGCTCGACGGCCGTCTTCGAGCGCTTCGAGGACGACTTCGGCGGTCGCGACGACGTCGTCACCCACTGCAACGACGAGAACGTCGGCCTGCTGGAGAGCCGCAACAACGGGGCCGAGGTCGCGACCGGCGACGTGGTCGCCTTCATCGACGACGACGCCGTCGCCGATCCGGACTGGGTCGCCGAACTCGTCGAGGCCTACGACCACCGGGACGCCCTCGCCGCCGGTGGGAAGATGGTGCCCGAGTGGGTCGCCGGTCGCCCGACCTTCCTCCCCGAGGAGTTCTACTTCCTCGTCGGCGTCACCCAGCGCGGGTTCGCCGACGGCCCCGGCGAGGTCCGCAACACCTTCGGGTCGAACATCTCCTTTCGCCGCGACGTCTTTCTCGAACTGGGCGGGTTCGACTCGGAGATCGGCGGCCGGAAGGGCGACGAGAACCTCCAGGGCGGCGAGACGGAACTCTGCGCGCGGCTCCGGGAGTCCTACGACGCCGGCGTCTACTACAACCCCGACGCGCGCGTCGCGCACAAGGTCTTCGAGTACCGGACCGACCCCCGCTGGCTGCTCGACCGGGCGTTCTGGCAGGGCTACTCGAAGCGCGGCATGGAGGTGCTCGTGCCCGCCTCGACCGGCGAGGAGTACGACTTCCTCGGCCAGTTGCTGGGCGAGTTCGTTCCCCAGCGCGCCCGGGATCTGGTCACTGGGCCGTCGGTCGAGAAGGCGGTTCAGTTTTTGATGCTGTTCGTCTTCACCGCCGCCGTCGGCTGTGGCTACTGCTACGGCGCGACCAAGTGGTGAGCGACCGATGATGCGAGTGCTCTGGCTCACCCCCGACAAACCCGAGAACATCAGCGTGGGACGGGCGCGCATCGCCGCCCACCTGCGCGAGCGTGACGTGGACGTGACGTTGCGAGCGGGCTCGCCGGCCACGCTGTGGGAACTGGTCACCGGCGACGCCGACTACGACGCCGTCGTCGGCACCACCCGCGCTGGCGCCATCGTCGGCGCCGCGGCGTCGGTCGCCCGCGGCATTCCACTGGTGGTCGACCACGTCGACCCCATCCGGCAGTTCGCGGAGACAAATTCCTGGCCCCTCGCGGCGGCCGTGAAACAGCTCGAACACCTGGCCTTCCGTCGGTCAGCGCACACGCTCTACGTCTACCCCGAGGAAGCGGACCGCGTAGAGCGGTTCGCGCCGGCCGCGACCCGGACCGACCTCGGCGTCGAGTTCGAGCGCTTCGCCGCCACTGACGAGCAGATACTTGACCGCGCACGCGAACGGCTCGCGGAGTACGACCTGCGCGAGAACCTGGCCGTCTACGTCGGCGGGCTGGAACCGATCTACCACGTCCGCGAACTCGTCGACGCCGTGGGCCGGCTGGACGACTGGTCGCTGCTCGTCCTCGGCTCGGGCTCCGAGGCCGACTACGTCGAGCGCGCTGCGGCGTCCGGCGACGTCGCCTTCCCCGGCACCGTGCCCCACGAGGACGTCTCGGGGTACCTCCACGCGGCGGACGTGGGCGTCAGTCTGGTCGACGACCCGAACACGCTGAAAGTGCTGGAGTACGGCGCGGCGGGGCTCCCGACCGTTCAGCTCGCCGGCCGAGCCGAGTCGCGGCTCGGCGACGCCGTCGAGTACTGCGAGGCCGATCCCGGATCGGTCGCGGCCGCGATCGAACGCGCTCACGGACGCGAGACCGAATCGCTCCGCGAGATCGCGCGGGAGTACAGCTGGGCGTCGATCGCCGACGACTACTTCTCGGTCCTCGAGCGCGTCGCGGGAGCCGCCACGGGGGAAGCGCCGTGACTGTCGACCGCGCTTAAAAACACCTGCGCATATTCGCGCAAACGTTCATTCCCCTCTTGGCATCTACACGTAGGTGGCTGGGAACCAGCCACGGCCCGCGCGCCTGACGGGGGAGTCGGCGTCCGCGGGAGGGGGAGATCAGAATGCACGACACGACAGCGGCGAGCGAACCGAGAGGGACAGGCGACCGAACCGAACGGCGACCGACCGGGGGTGACGAGGAGACCGCGTGTGACACGGGATCGTCCCGCAGGAGCGTCCTGCGGGCGACGGGACTCGCACTCGGCGCGAGTCTCGTCCCGTCGGTCGCCGGAGCGGACGAGTCAGGCGAGCGGGACGTGGTGTTCACTGGCTGTCGCGTCGACGGCACGCTCACGGTGCACGACGCCGAGACCTACGAGCAGGTCGGCACCGTGAACGTGATTCCGGACGGCGACAGCCCGTCGATCACGGATCCGATCAAGGCCATCGCGTACCCGTTCGTCAACGAGTTCGGCGGGGGGACCAACTACGTGCAGGACCTCGACGTCTCACCGGACGGCCGAACCGTCTACGTCGCCCGGGGCCACATGGCCGACGTGGTCGAACTCGACCTGGAGACCGGCGAACTGGGCTGGCGCGCCGAGATGGCCGGCTTCCGGGCCGACCACCAGACGATCTCCGACGACGGCCGGTACGTGTTCACCGCGGACACGCTGGCCGACAAGGTCTGGAAGATCGACACCGAGACCGGCGAGAAGGTCGAGAAGGCCGAGGTGACCGACTTCCCGCACGGCAACCACCTCCACGACGTCCCCGGGATGGCGGGGACGACGCTGGTCAACGGCAGCCTCGGGAACATGCTCGCGCCGGACTGGTTCGACGGCGATCACCGACTGACGTTCATGGACGCGTCGGACCTCTCGGTCCGCCGGATCGTCGACTTCGAGGAGGGCGTCCGACCCTTCGTCTTCGGCCCCGACGCCCGCAAGATCTACGTCCAGATCTCCTATCTCCACGGGTTCCACGAGTACGACGTCGTCGAGGACCGGATCACCCGGACCAAGCATCTCCCACAGACCGACGCCGTTCCCGAGGACGAGGACGACTACCCGCTCCAGTCGGCCCACCACGGGATCGACATGCGCCCGGACGGGGAGTACCTCTGCATCGCGGGCACCACTTCTCACGCCGTGTTCGTGGTCCGGCTGTCGGATCTGCAACTGCTGAACACGATCCGGGTCGGCTCGAACCCCTACTGGGTGCAGAACGCCCCGGACGGCGAACACGCCTTCGTCGCGGTCAAGGGCGAGGACACCGTCTCGGTGATCAACTACGAGCGCGCCGAGGAGGTCGCCGAGATCGCGGTCGACGCGGACCCGATGGTGATGGAGACGCGACCGGTTCCGGAGTCGATCCTGTCGGGTCTCTGAACCGCACCGGAATATTTCTCGACGTCTCGACGTTGATTTCTCGGGCGAGACCGTGCAGGTAGTGCACACACCGGCAAGCCTAAATGTCGAACATGCCGTAAGCGGTTGTAATGTCTGACCCACGCGTAGCCGGCGTCGGCCTTACCCACTTCGGCAAGCGCCCGGAGCGAACCGGGCGCGAGATGTTCGCCGACGCGGGACTGGCCGCGCTCGACGACGCCGGGATCGACCCCGACGACGTCGAGGCACTCTTCTACGGGAATTTCATGGGCGAACTGGCCGAACACCAGGGCCACCAGGCCCCGCTGATGGCCGAGGCCGTCGGTCTCGACGTCCCGGCGACGCGCTACGAATCCGCTTGCGCGTCCAGCGGGGCGGCCCTCCGCGACGCCGTCCTGCGAGTCCGTAACGGCGAAGCCGACGTCGTCCTCGTCGGCGGCTCCGAACGGATGACCAATATCGGGACGGCCGCCGCCACCGACGCGCTCTCCATCGCCGCCGACGACCTCTACGAGATCCGCGCCGGCATTACCTTCCCCGGCGCGTACGCGCTGATGGCCCGCGCCTACTTCGAGGAGTTCGGCGGGTCCCGCGAAGACCTCGCCGAGATCGCGGTCAAGAACCACGAACACGCCCTCCCCAACGAGTACGCACAGATGCAACAGGAGATCACCACCGAGGACGCCCTCGACGCCCCGACCATCGCCGACCCCCTGGGGCTGTACGACTCCTGTCCGATCACCGACGGCGCCACCGCAGCCGTCGTCACCAGCGAGGAGTACGCCGAAGAACACGGTCTGGACGCTCAGGTGGCGATCACCGGCACCGGGCAGGGCGGCGACAAGATGGCCCTGCACGACCGTCAGTACCTCTCGCGGACGCCCGCCACCGAGGACGCGGCGACGGAGGCCTACGCCGACGCCGGCATCGAGGCCGCCGACGTGGAGTTCCTCGAGGTCCACGACTGCTTCACCATCGCGGAGGTCCTCGCCCTCGAAGGCCTCGGCTGCTACGAGCCCGGCGACGCCATCGGGGCCGCCGGCCGCGGCGAGACGACGCGGCACGGCGACCTCCCGGTCAACCTCTCGGGCGGGCTGAAGGCCAAGGGCCACCCCGTCGGCGCGACTGGCGTCGCCCAGCTCATCTCGATCACGAAACTGCTGGAGGGGCGCCATCCCCGCTCCGACGCCGTCTCGGACGCGAGCACGGCCGTCGCCCACAACGCGGGTGGCACCGTCGCGAGTGCTACCGTCCACGTCTTAGAGGAGGTGGGCCGATGAGCGACGAGGTCCGCGACGACGGCTTCGACGACCTGCTGGACGCCGTCGCCGACGGCGAGGGCTTCTACGTCGAGTGCGACGAAGGCCACGGATCGCTCCCGCCCCGACTCGCCTGCCCGCAGTGTGGCTCGCAGGAACTCTCCGAGGAACCCCTGCCCGAATCCGGCGAGATCGTGACCTACACGATCGTCGCCGTCCCGACGCCGCAGTTCGCCGACGACGCGCCCTACGTCACCGCGGTCGTCGACTTCGGCCCCGTCTCCGTCACCGGCCAGGTCCGGGGCGTCGACCCAGAGGACGTCGAGACCGGCCAGGTCGTCGGCATCGACGTCGACGAGACCGTGACGAGCGGCGATCGCCTGCTCGTCTTCGAGCGGCGCTAGGCGAGACTACTCCTCCGCTTCGTCCGGCACTTCGATCTCGATACTCGTCGCCTCGCCCGGTTCCTCGCCCCTGACCACCCGGTGGGCGAACTGCTTGGGGTGCTCGACGTGGGGCTGGACGTCGGACTGATCGAACACGAGTAAACGCACGTTCGCGTGCTTCGCCAGCGCCTCGCCCCCTTCGAGCGGCGTCACGCTGGCCTGGCGACCCCAGATCAGCGTCACGGGCACGTCGAGGTCGCGAAGGACGTCCCCGAGGTCGACGTCGATGTCGAGGAAGCCGCCGAAGAAGGAAGCCGGCGCGAACCGCGCGCCGGGCTGATGGGCGGTCCGCCACAGGTAGTCGACCAGATCGTCCGTGACGTTGTCGGCGTCGTAGTAGCCGTGATCCGTGGTGAAGTGTCGGATCGCGCGCTTGCTCGTCGCCAGGTTGTAGATCGCGGTGCCGACCAGCGGGCTCCGGACGACCGACCTGACCAGCGGGCGGCGTCCCTGGAAGGTCGTCGCGGTGGGACAGACCAGGATCAGCTCCGAGACGGGGGTCGACTCGGCAGCCACGGCGGCGTAGGCGCCCGCGAGCGACGACGCGACGACGATGGGGTCGTCGGTCAGGTCCGCCGCGGCGTCCTCGACGAAGGTGGTGTACAGCGATCCCGAGTAGAGCAGCGGCGGTCGATCGGACAGCCCGAACCCGGGCAGGTCGGGTGCGACGACGTGGTGGTCTTCGGCGAGGTCGTCGACGATGGCGCGGAACTCGTGGCTGGATCCGGAGGCGTTGATCCCGTGGAGGAGCAGGAGGTCGGGGTCCTCGGGGTCCCCGGCCTCGGTGTAGCCGATCTCGAAGCCGCGCCAGCGGTAGGTTCTGGGTTCGAGGTCGAGGGGCGGCTCGAGCGCGCCCGCGCTGCGCGAGAGGGACCGATTCACGGCAGCCGTCAGCCCGATGCCGCCCGCGACCGCAGCCGCGACGGTGCGCAATTTCATACCCGTATCGACGGTCGACAGGCGTTTATAACTGCCCCACCGCCGGGTGTCAGTTCTCCCAGACGCGTGCCACCGCGATGCCCAGCGCGCCGACCAGCCACAGCGTCAGGCCGGTCGCGCCGGCCACCAGCGACGGGGTCGGCGCACTCCGCGTGTAGACGTCGCCCACCGCCAGCGTGTAGACGAGGCCGCGGTAGGCGCTGTTGGGACTCAGCGCCGTCAGCGTGTCGAGCGACCCCGGGTCGATCAGCCCGCCGGACAGCCCCGCGACGAGCGTGGCGTCGAAGCCCAGCACGAGGGCGATGACGAGCGCGACGGCGACGGCCAGGGCCTCGCGGGCCGACCGGGCGACCGCGGAGACCGCGACGGCGACGGCCAGCGCGACCGCGGTGAAGACCGCCGTCAGCGTCACGAACCGCAGGAACAGCGCGGGGCCGTCGATGGTCCCGTGGCTGACGATGACCGAGACCTGTTCGCCGGGGCTGAACGCGACCACGCCGCCGGCGATCCCGAGGGTCACGAGGACGACCGGGAGGAGCCCGGCCAGCCGGCCGAGGAAGACGCCGCCGACGAAGGCGACGCGGCTCACCGGGTAGGTCTGGATGGTCTCCAGTTCGCCGCGGTCGGCGTCGGACCTGATCGCGCGATATCCGAACGCGAAGGCCAGCAGGGGGACGAGCAGCTCGACCGGCGCGATCAGGTCGAGAATCAGGGGGAGGTACCCGCCGGCCCCCGACGCGACGGTGAAGCCGACCACGACCGTCAGGAACCCAAGCGCCAGGACGAGCACGGTCGGCGTCCGGAGCAGCGTCGCGAACTCCCGCTGGGCGACGACCAGCGCGTCGCGCGCTCCGCTCATGTGTCGCCCTCCGTGCCGGTCCGCGTCAGGACGGTCCCCGACTCGACCGCGACGAGTTCCGTCAGCGCCGATTCCAGGCTGTCCGTCCCGGTCTCCTGCCGCAGGGCCGCCGGACTGTCCGCGGCGACCACGCGGCCGCGGTCCAGCACGAGGACCTGATCCGCGATCCGGTCGACGGTGGTCAGGTCGTGGCTCGTCACCAGGACCGCCGACCCGTCCACGGCGAGGTCCGTGATCACGTCCCCGACGTGGCGCGTCATCATCGGGTCCAGACCGCTCGATGGCTCGTCGAGTAACACCAGCGGGGGATCGCCGACGGTCGCCTGTGCGATACCCAGGAGCCGCGTCATGCCGCCCGAGAGCGCGTCGATCCGGCGGTCCGGGACGCCGCCGAGGCCGACCCGGTCGACGGTCGCCTCGACGTCGACCTCGCCGCCGGTCAGGTCGGCGTAGAACTGCAGCGTCTCCGCGACCGTGAACTGGGGCCTGAACGCCGGGGCCTGTGGGAGGTACCCGACCGAGCGCGACGTGCTCTCGGCGTGCTCGACGGTGCCGCCGTCGGACGCGACCAGGTCCGCGACGGCCCTGATCAGGGTCGTCTTCCCCGACCCGTTTGGCCCGACGAGACACGTGACGGTCTCGGGCGCGGCGGTGAACGAGACCGAGTCCACGGCGGTCACGTCGCCGAAGGCGACCGTCAGGTCCTCGACGGCGAGCGCCGGCTCCGTCATGGCTCGCTCCCGTTGACGCGTTCGAGCGTGTTCGGCCGAACTGGTTCGGCGAGCGGTGCGGTGTCGAGGACGCCGCTGGTCCGGAGCCCCGGCAGTCGGTCCTGCACGGACCGCAGCAGGGCCACCGCCGGTGACTCCCGGAGGGTCAGACCGCCTTCGGCGGAGAGGACTGTCGCGTCGACGGCACCGGTCGGGCGGTACGCGGCGTCGATGGTCCCGTCCTCCGCGACCCCCGGCAGCCGCCCCCAGTAGTTCCCGCGGCCGGCCGCGGTGTAGACGCGGAACGGGCCCATGTCGGCGTCGACCTGCCGGCCGTTCCCGACCACGTCGTTTTCGGTGACCGTCAACGACGGGAGGAGGAGGTCGTCCCTGATCCCGATCCCGTTGTCGGCGACGACGTTGCGGGAGAGGTACGACCGGGGCGCGCCGATCCCGATCCCGACGCCGTTGTCGGTGAGCACGTTGTCGGTGACGAAGGACGCGCTGCCGGCGACGATCAGGCCCGCGTCGCTCTCGCGGACGTCGTTTCCGCGGAGCACGTTCAGGTGGGGGCGCGTCATCACGATCACGCCGGTCCGCGTGCCCCGGATCGAATTGTTCCGGACCAGCGCGCGAGACGTGTACATCTCGTGGACGCCGTACCGGAGGTCGGTCATCCGCGAGTCCCTGACGACGACGCCGTGGGCCCGGTGGGTGTACACCGCGTCGCGGCCCCCCTCGAAGGTCACGTTCTGGACGACGACGGGGTCGAACATCGCCAGCACGCCCATGAACCCGTCCTCCCATTCCCCGGGGCCGACGATCCGCGAGTCCCGAACGACGAGTCCGCGACCCCCGCGGACGAGGACGCCGTTCGCGCGCGTCCGGATCTCGACGCCCGCCACGAGCGACCCCGTGCCGTTCTCGAACTGGATCGCCGCGTCACCACGGCCGTAGGCCACGCGGATGAACTGGTCCCACTCGCCGCCGGAGACGTTCGCGAGGGACCTGGCCCCTGTCGACCCGGTGCCGCTGATCCGGAGGTCGGTGACGGCCACGCGCGGGGCCGTGGCCGTGATGACGGTCCCCGAGAAGCGACCGCGGACGTGGGTCTCCGGCCCGGCCCCTGCCAGCGTCAGCGGTTTGTCGACGGTGACGTTGCCGTCGTAGGTGCCCGGCGGCAGGCGGACGGTGGTGTTCGCGGGAGCGCGCTCGACGGCCGCCGCGAGCGTGGGAGCGTCCTCGCCCACGACGACGGAGACGGGGCGCTCACGGAGCGACTCGGTCGTCGAGACCTGCCGGTCGGCCCACTCGCTCCGGTTTTCCGTGATCCGGTCCATCCGCGTCGTCGGCGACGGCCGGTCGACCCGCCGGTCCCGGACCGCCTCCCAGTCCAGCACGCGCCCGTCGTACCGGTCGGCGAACGACTGGGCCGCCGCCCGCTCGCTGAACGGGACGACGGCCGGCCCGCCGGGCGTCCGGGCACGGCTGTCGACGACGAACCACGCCTCCCGGGCAGACACCCAGCCGCCCGCGATGCTGTTTCGCTCGATCAGGAAGTCCTGTTCGTTCAGCGCCGGGTCGTTCCCCACGTAGTCCGAGACGAGGACGCCCGCCGGTTCGCCGAACTGCTGGGTCGTCCGCGAGTCCTGGAGGTGTGCCACCACGCTGTCGATGCCGTAGTAGCCGACGACGTACTCGTACCGGGAGAAAAACACCTCTCCCTGCGGAATCGAGAGGTTCCGGGCCCGCGCCTCCTGCACGTCGACGCCGGTCATGCCCATCGTGAGCGTCTCGTCGAACGACACCGGTTCGACGTCCCGACCGGCGTCGGGGTCGACCGCGAATCCGGTCGCGGTCAGGAGCACGACGAACGCCAGTGCGGCGAGGACGTATCTGACGTCGATCATCGCCCGAGCTGCTGGATCAGCCGCGACGTTACCTCCTCGACGGTGACGAGCTGGCCACCGTACTCGTCGCGAAACGACGAGGCGTCGGCCTCGTCGCCGAACGCGATCAGGTCCCTGCCCATCGCTCCCTCGACTTCCGAGTCGGCGACGAACGTCACCGTCGCGGCCCGCGCGAACGCCGAGGCCTCGGGATGGGTCGATATCACCGGTTGCCCGTCCCCCGTCGACACCTGATAGTCGACCGACGAGTAGTCCGTGACGTACACGACCGACCGCTCCCAGCCCTCCTCCTGCTTCTCGAAGTCGTACTGGAACGCCTCCCAGGTGCTGTCGAAGCGCGCCGGGTTGTCGTGTCCCTCGGGTCGTTCGTCCGGGTAGAATATCTCCGCCGACGGCCCGGGATGGTTCGGAATCACCATCCCGCAGACCTCGCAACCGTCGTCCGCGGTCAGCGTCACCGCCGCCGGCACGTCCGCCGTTCCGTCGCCGTCTCCCTCCCGAATCCCCGAACAGCCCGCCAGTGCCGCCACGCCGACGGCACCCATTCCCCCGAGGACCGTCCGCCGCAGGTACCCATCGGTTTCGTCCGACCCCGCCGCCGACTGTACATGATTATCACACATCTGTCGTAATCTCTCCGACGGGTCGCGTGCGAGCACGGCGACTCACCGTCTGGCTCGTGGTCGAAATTTACGGCCGAATCCGCCATAAGGACGCGGGCATCTCCCGGACTCTGGGAACGCGTTATCGCTGCTCGCGCACGCACTCCTCGATCGGTGCGAGGAGGTCGTCTACGACCTCGTAGGGGTCGGTCTCGCGGTCGACCACCTGGTCGACGAACGCCTCGATCCCGCCGCGAGCGTCGATCTCCTCGGACAGCAGGTCGGCAGCGTCCTCGCGCAGCAGCGTCCTGATCTCCGCGGCGTAGCGCTCGCGGGCCTTCGCCTCCAGTTGCCCCGACTCGACGAGGTACTCCCGGTGGTCCTCGAGGACCGAGAGGAGTTCTTCCAGCCCGTCGCCGCGCTTGGCGACCGTCTCGACGATCGGCGGCGTCCACGAGGGGTCGTCCGCATCGTCGGCCTCCCCGGCCTCCAGTTCGGCCGCGGCGTCGTCGCCCGTCTTCTCGACCGCGCCGTGGTGGCCGGTGGCGACGGCGAGTTCGTCCCGGCGCATCTCGATCATCTCGCGGAGTTCCTGCACCGTCCTGTTTGCCCCGTCCAGGTCGGCCTTGTTGACGACGAACAGATCGGCGATCTCGAGGATGCCGGCCTTGAGCATCTGCACGTCGTCGCCGCTGGCCGGCGGGACCAGGACGGTCACCGTGTCGGCCGTCCGGACGATGTCCACCTCGTTTTGCCCCGCGCCGACCGTCTCGATGATGATCTTGTCCTTCCCGAAGGCGTCCAGCGCTTTCACGGCGTCCGTCGTGGCCGTCGAGAGGCCGCCGAGGGTCCCGCGGGCCGACATCGACCGGAAGAACACGTCCATGTCGCCCGTGTTCGAGGCCATCCGGATGCGATCCCCGAGGACCGCGCCGCCGGTGAACGGCGAGGACGGGTCGATGGCGATGACGCCGACCGTCAGCCCGCGGTCGCGGTAGGCCTCGGCCATCTTGTCCACGAGGGTGGACTTGCCCGCGCCGGGGCTGCCGGTGATCCCGATCACGTCCGCGTGGCCCGTGTGTTCGTGCAACTGGGAGACGAGGTCGCGGTAGCCGGGCGTGCGGTCCTCGATGAGACTGATCGTCCGCGCCAGCGCGCGGTGGTCGCCGTCGAGCAGGTCGTCGACGAGCGATTTCATCGTCGATCGGGCGCGTTCTCGCGGACGAAGTCGACGATCTCGTCCATGGACGCGCCGGGGCCGAAGATCTTCGCGACCCCGAGTTCGAGCAGTTCGTCGCGGTCCTCCTCGGGAATGATCCCGCCCACGAGGATCATGGTGTCCTCGAGGGCGCCGTACTCTTCGAGTCCCGCGACGATTTTGGGAACCAGGGTGCTGTGCGCGCCGGAGAGGATCGAGATGCCAAGCACGTCGACGTCTTCCTGGACCGTCGCCTGCACGATCTCGTCTGGCGCCTTGTGCAGTCCGGAGTAGATGACCTCGAACCCGGCGTCGCGGAAGGCCCGCGTGATGACGTGTGCGCCGCGATCGTGGCCGTCCAGCCCGACCTTGCCGACCAGACACCTGATCGTCCGCTGTTCCGGTGCTTCGCTCATGCCACCTCGTAACACGTTGGTGACTTTCACTCTTGTCGTTACGGCACGCGGGCTGGCGGCCGTCCTCCTGCACCCGTTCGATTGCGACGCACTCATGGGGCGGCAGGCCGGATTCTCCGGTATGGCAGTCGCTGGGGACCTCAGGCGGCGCGCGAAGGACCGGCCGCGAACGGTGACGGCGGTGCTATCGATCGTCGGCTACGCGCTCGTGCTCGGCACGTTCGCCGGCCTCGTCCCGATCTATCCGGACCTGGGACGGGACACCGTCCTGCTGCTGGCCCACGCCATCGCCGTCGTCAACACCACGGCACTGCTCACCTTGCTCGCCGGTTGGCGGTTCATCCGGCGCGACGAGGTGCGCAAACACCGCGCGGCGATGCTGACCGCCTTCTCCCTGATCCTCGTCTTCCTCGTCCTCTACCTGACGAAGGTCGGTGGCGGGTACGAACGCACGCTGATCATCCGCGAGTCGCACTTCCTGGGCGCCTACGCCGGGATCGTGAAACCGGTCTACCTCGTCATGCTCGCGATCCACATCCTGCTTTCCGTGCTCGCGGTGCCGGTCGTGATCCACGCCGTCGTGCTCGGCCTGACCCACAGTCCGCGGGAACTCCGGAGCACGGTTCACGCCCGCGTCGGCCGCATCGCCGCCGCGTCCTGGTCGCTCTCGCTCTTCCTCGGCGTCGTGACCTACGTCATGTTGAACTTGCTCTACGACGGCGTCCCGCGTGAGGAGGCCGGCGTTCTGCTTCTGCTGGCGGTGCCAGCGCTGCGGTCGGGGACGGACGCGGACGAGAACGAGGACTGATCGTCCCGCGTCGATCCTCAGTCCGTCCGCGGGAGCGCCGCTGCACCGATAGCGAAGAACACCACGGTCAGCGCCGCCAGAATCCCGAGGTACGGCAGCGGTGCGGTCGGTAGCCCGGCGAGCGGTTCGATCCCCGGGCCGTAGGTCGCCGCGCGGACGCCCCGCGAGAAGTACGTCAGTGGCGACAGCAGGATGGCGGGCCGGAACCACTCGGGCAGCAGCGACGGGGGAACGAACGTCTCCGAGAGGAAGAGCAGGGGCAGGGCGATCCCGTTGCTCGCCGCGATGACGCCGTCCTGGGAGCTCGCGAGGCTGCCGATGAGTGCACCGACCCCGCAGAACAGCGCCACACCGAGCGCGACGAAGGGGATCAGCAGCGGGGAGAACGCGATCTCGGCCCCGGTCACGAGGACGACGAGGCCGAGCAGGAGCAACCCGGCCAGGCCGATGATGGCGACGTTGACGAGCGTCTGGGCCAGCAGCCACTCCCAGCGGGAAAGCGGCGTCGTCGCCAGTTTCTCGAACTGGCCGCCCTCGCGGTGGCGCGCGACCTCGCTCCCGACCCGTGAAAGTGGTGTGAACAGCACGACGACGGCCAGATAGCCCGGGACGTAGTAGGCCGCCGGCTCGGTGAAAAGCCCGCCGCCCGTCGGCTGGGTCTGGACCAGCGCCCCGAAGATCAGGACGATGATCACCGGGAAGAAGAAGGTGAAGAAGACGGCCGTCCGCCGCCGGAGGAAGGAGAGCCAGGCGGCGACGAACGCCGCACGGATCCGACCCGGCGCCGTCATCGCGAATCACCCATCCTGTCTCCGAAATCGTCCGGCACCCGCCCGCCGTCCGCGAGCGGCGTCTCCCCGGCCGCCACGGTGTCGCCGCTCGCGGTCACCGCCTCTCCGGTCAGGTCGAGGTAGACGTCTTCGAGGTCGGGTTCGGTCCAGGTGATCGCGTCGTAGGTCGCACCCGCCGCGTCGAGGACGGCGACGACGCCTCCGATCTCCTCGGGCGGGACGTCGTAGACCGTCAGCTGTCCCTCTGCGAGTTCGGCCGGGTAGCCGAGGTCGTTCGTCACGGCCGGGTCGGCGTCGGTGTCGATCACCAGTCGACTGTCGCCGCCGTGGGCGTCGATCAGCGCGGCGGGCGAATCGCAGGCGATGAGTTCGCCGTCGGCGAGCAGCCCGACGCGGTCGGCCAGCCGCTCGGCCTCGGCCATGTAGTGGGTGGTGAGGAGGACGGTCGTGCCGCCGGCGGCGAGATCTTCGAGCAGTCGCCAGATGGCGCGCCGGCCTGCGGGGTCGATGCCGGTCGTCGGCTCGTCGAGGACGAGCAGGTCGGGGTCGTTGACCAGCGCGGTCCCGACGCAGACCCGGCGCTTTTGGCCGCCCGAGAGGTTCTCGTACCAGGTGTCGGCGGCCCCGGCGAGCCCCACGTCCTCGAGGACCGATTCGACCGATCGGCCCGCGTCGTAGAGGCCGCCGAAGTAGTCGAGCAACTCGCGGGCGGTGAGCCGTGCGGGCGGGTCGAACGACTGGGGGAGCGACCCGATCCGGGAGCGCTCGACCTGGCGGGGCGATTCGCCGAACACGCGAACCTCGCCCTCGGCGTCGGTCGTGCCGAGCAGGGCGCGAACGAGCGTCGTCTTTCCGGCGCCGTTCGGGCCGACGAGGGCGAACACCTCGCCCTCGTCGACGGCGAGCGAGACGCCGTCCACGGCGGTGGTGTCGCCGTAGCTCCGGCGGACGTCCTCGGCGACGACGGCTGCTGTCATTGTCGGACCGGGGACCGGTACGGCCCTAAGGGATTCGATCCGCGACGCTCAGACGTGCTCGCGCACTCGGCGCACGATCTCGTCCACGTCGAAGGCGTCCGCCTGTTTTTCGTACACCTGCTCGCCGTCGACGGTGACCCTGAAGACGCCGTTCGAACCCGTCCGGAGCGTCACGGCGTCGAGTTGCTCACCGAAGGTCGTCAACAGGACGTGCTGGACGTCTTCGGCGCGATCCAGGAAGCCGCAGGGGACGCAGTACTCGATCTCGACTTCGGTCATGCGCGCCGGTACGGGCCCGGCCCGAAAAAGCGTTCGTCACCGCCCGAACGGCCGCCAGTACAGCAGGCCGACCGTGACGACGAATACGACCGTCGAGAGCGCGTATGACTGGCTGTAGACCGCGGTGGCGACGGCGCTCCCGCTCCCGAGGACGCCGGTCGCGAGCGAGGCCAGCACTGGCCACGAACAGCTGACACAGGAGAGCAGGCCCAGGACACCGGTCACCGCCGAGCCAGCCGCGTCGAGTACCGTCGCGTACACGAGGTAGGTGAGCGCGGCGTACCCGACCAGTTTGAACGGCATGAGCGCGAACGCGATCCGCTCGCCGCTGTAGAGCAGCGCGGGGCCCCACCCCGGCGGCAGGCCGAGGATCGACAGCCGCAGGCTCGACTCCCCGATCCCGGCCGCCGGGCCGACCAGCCCGCCAGCGTACGCGAGGATGCCGAAGTAGCCGACGGCGAGTCCGGTCGCGAGCCAGCGGTCGCGAGCGTCGGCGGCTCTGGGAGTCGTTTTGACGATCGCCAGGAGCCCGACGTTGATCCACACCATCGGGTAGAGCCAGTACTGGAGCGACCAGATGCTCGTCAGCGTGGTGTCGCCGACCAGCCAGTAGAGGCCGAGCAGGAGCAGTTCCGCGTTGACGACCATGGCGGCGATCAGGACCGTCTCGGTGTCCGGTCGGAGGCGATCGCCCCATCTCGACCGCCGTGTGTCGGTACTCATACGACGATCGCGTCGACCACGATGGCCAGGAGGACGGCCCCGAGGTAGGCGTTCGACGCGTGGAACGCCCGGAAGGCCGCGGACTCGTCGCGCTCGCGGTGGAGCCGGACGACGGCCCAGAGGAAGACCGCGCCGAGCGCCGTCGTCGTGGCGGCGTAGAGCCAGCCCAGGTCCGTCAGGGCAGCGAGGCCGGCCGCGGCCAGCAGCGTCGTCCCCAGCCACAGCATGATGTGTTTGCGCGTGGTCGCCTCACCGCGGACGACGGGCATCATCGGGAACCCGCCGCGGGCGTAGTCGTCCTTGTACGCGAGCGCGAGGTTGTAGAAGTGCGCGGGCGTCCAGACGAAGATGAGGCCGGCCAGTGCGAGCGCTGGCAGTCCGATCCGCCCCGTCACTGCGGTCCAGCCGATCAGGGCCGGGAGCGCACCGGCCGCGCCGCCGATCACGGTGTTCTGGACCGTGTTGGGCTTGAGCACGACCGTGTAGATCACGCTGTAGAACAGGATGGCCGCGAGGCCGAGCGCGGCGGCGAGCGGGTTGATCTGCAGGAACACGGCCACGGAGGCGGCCGCGAGCAGCAGGCCGAACGCGACGGCGTTCCGGACGGGCAACTGGTGGGTCGCGACCGGTCGGTCGCTCGTCCGATCCATTCTCTTGTCCTTGTCGCGCTCGATGACGTGGTTGAAGGTGCCGCTCGCGCCGATGGCGAGGACGCCCCCGCTCAGCGTCAATACGACCGTGCGCACGGTCAGGGCGGGACCGGCCGCGAGGGCCATCCCCGCCGAGGCGACGAGACAGAGCAACCACATCAGCCGGGGTTTCATCAACCGGAAGTAGGCCCCCGCGACGTGTCTCGCACGCGCGAGCGGGGACGATGGCATCGGTGGCTGCTCGGTGACCTCCGGATCGGGCTCCGGTGCCGGGGTCGGATCGACCGACCCTGCGGCCGGTTCCTCGGCGTCTCGGGGTTCGAGGTGCCAGGCGAGACCGAGCGTCAGCGCCCCGAAGATGCCCATGCCGGCCAGCAGGTGCGTCGTCGGGAACGGCGCGGCGGCGCCGGTCGCGGCCACCTGCGCACCCAGAGCGATCTGGACGGGAAAGAGTACGAGCGCCAGCGCGAGCGTCGCCTTGACGCGGCGGGAGACGCTCGCGCTCTGCAGTCCGATCACGGTGGTCGCGACGACGAGCAGCCCGACGAGGAGCGCGGCGAGTCGATGGCCCCAGGCCACGAGGAGCGCGGGCTCGGATAGCGTCGGTGGACGGTGACACACCGGCCACGCCGAACAGGCGCTGGCGGCGTCGGCGATGGCCGCCGTCGCGCCGACGACCACCAGCAGGTAGACGCCGACGGCCGATCCGGCCAACAGCGTGGCGAAACGGGGGCGAGAACGGCGCTGGAACGCGGCTGTTCCTCTCACTAGCGGAAACCTTGGCGTGACCGCACTTATGCCCCCCGCTTTGGGTCGGACCGAACGAATTCGGCTCCCGACCTAAGGGGTCGGAAACCAGCACACGCGGGCCGTTCCCGAGCGAAGACAGCAGCTATTTATGGCCCAGATTCTAACCCCCGCGTAATGATAAACCGCAAGCGCGTCGGGGCGTTGGCGCTTTTCGGTGCCGCGCTGGTGCTGATGGCGGTCGAGCCCGCGGCCGCCCAGTCGACGGACTCGTCGACGACCGAGGCAGCGATCTGGGGGCTGAACAACAACCTGATCTACGTGGCGGTTCCGATCACGGTCCTCGTCGAGGGGATCCTGATCTACACCGTCTGGAAGTTCCGGAAATCGGACGAGGCCCAGCCGACCCAGGAGAACCGCCGACTCGAGATCACCTGGACCGTCGCGACGGCGATCATCCTGCTGTTCGTCGGCGTCGCCTCCTACCAGGTGCTCGGCAACCCCTACGTCAGCGCCTCCTCGCAGGCCGAACTCGACGGGGGCGCACCCGAAGAGATCGAAGTGTACGGGCAGAAGTACAACTGGCAGTTCGTCTACCGGAACGTCAGCGTCGACGACGCCAGCGCGACCGACGTGACGCTCTCGAACGTCACCATCACGGGGACGAGCGTCCAGAATACCACCGGAGAGGGAATCGAGGTGACCGGCGGCACCGTCACCAGTGCCTCCGGGGGCGCACTGGACAGTGCGACCCTCGTCAACGGGACCGTGACCGGCGCCGAGAACCAGACGGGCAACGACGTCACCTTCCAGGACGTGACCGTGACCGGCGCCGCCGTCGAGGGCGCGAGCATCGACGACGCGACCGTCGATACCACGACCACGATGGTCATGCCGGCGGAACAGAACGTCCGCATGAACGTCACGGCTCGCGACTGGCTGCACGCGTTCCACGTCCCTGGACTGGGCCTCAAGACGGACGCGCTGCCCGGTCAGTCCAACTACATCACGACGAAAGCCACCGAGACGGGCGAGTACCAGCTCTACTGCGCGGAGTACTGCGGGACCGGTCACTCCGGCATGCTCGGGAGCGTGGACGTCGTCGAGGATTCGGAGTACGACGACTGGCTGGCGTCGCAGTGGTTCAGCGCACAGGAGTAACGCAGACGGCTCTTTTCGGTTCGTTGCAGGTCACCAGTGACGAGACCGACGAGCCCGCAGGAGGAGCGACTAGTCGCCAGTCGCGGCGTCCGCGCCCTCCGTGCCCTCTGCGAGGACTCGCTCACCCCGTTCGGTCGTCCGGTAGACGACTTCGCCGCTGACCGGCTCGATCAACCCGTGTTCGACGAGGACGGCGCAGCGCCGCTCGACGTAGCCCAGGTGCATCCCGAGCCGGTTCGCGACCAGCGCGAGGTAGTCCGGCCGCCGGTCGCTGAGCTGGTGGAGGATCCGTTCGTCGGCCGATCGCAGCCAGTCGGGTCCGGACATCGTTCGTCGCTACTGTATGTGTATTGGTCACACATAACACTGTCGCAAGTCTTGCCGGCCGGGCGGTCATCCCCTCCCCGATTACAGTGACGGCGCGGCGAAGAAGCGGTATCGACTGGACGAGACGCGGTCGGCGACGGAGAGAAAAGGTCGGTGACGCGGCGGGGAACCGGCGGGCCTCAGCAGAGGTTCACGGTGGCGTAGACGTCCCCGCTGCTCGTCACTTCGATGCCGGCGCCGATCCGGCCTGCGTTCTCGTAAAAGAGCCGATCGCGACTGGTCCCCGAAAGCCAGTCCGAGACGATGGCGGCCGCGACGTCGGACTCGTCGTCGAGGAACTTCCCGTCGTGGGTCCGGCCCGCGACGACGTGACCGATCAGTTCGAGTCGGTTGTACCGCGCGTCGACCACGTACGTACCGGGGTCGGACTCGAACTGGCAGGTGTCGAACAGGTCCGCGTTCTCGTAGCGGAGGCGGCTCGTGTTCCCGCCGACGTTGTGGGTGACGCGCCCCTCGTCGGCCATCTCGTTGCTGTGGCCGTGTGCCATCGCGTCGAGCCGGTCGACGACGTTTCCGTCGACTCGCAACGCGGACAGTCCCCGGGACTCGCGCCGCTCGTTGATCAGCGACTTGATCTCGTTGCGGATCTCACCGGCCGAGAACCGCCGTGGGGCGATCGTCGTTCGCTCTGACGGCGGCCGCACCGTCTCGACTTCACCGCCGGGAACCGTCGTCGGATCGTCGGCTGAGCCGCCGCCGTTCTGGCCCTGCTCCCCGCCGTCCGCGGTCGGACTCGTCGCGCCAGCCATGTCGGCGCCGCCGCCGCCTATCTGCATCCCGATGAGCACGCCTACGCCCATGGAGACGAGTACGATGACGCCGAGCACCGACAGCGCCGCTTTGTTTACCATCTTATCTGTTTAATAACCGACCTAGTAAATCAACTTTGGGTGGAACCCACCGTCGCGTAACGGACCGTTTCGACCCGGGGAGAGTGGGCCGAAACGGCTGGTTACGGCGCCCAGGGGCCCGATCGAGACGGTTACTCGGGCCGCTTCAGCGAGAGGACGGTCCGTTCGAACGAGCAGACGAGCCGTTCGTCCTCGCCCACGACGTAGACGTCGACGGCCATGGTGACGACGCCGCGCTCGCCGTCGCTCGTCTCGCGCTTGTCGGTCACCGTCGACTCGGCTCGGATCGTGTCGCCGTGGTAGACCGGCGCGGGGTGTTCGACGTCGTCGTAGGAGAGGTTCGCGACGATGGTGCCGTCGGTGGTGTCGGGGATCGTGAGTCCGACGCCGAGGCTCATCGTGTAGAGGCCGTTGACGATGCGCTCGCCGAAGTCGGTCTCGGCCGCGAACGCACCGTCGAGGTGGAGGGGCTGCTGGTTCATCGTCATGTCGCAGAAGCGCTGGTTGTCGCTCTCGGAGATGGTCCGCCGCTTGTCGTGGCGGATGGTCTCGCCGACCTCGAACTCCTCGTAGTACAGTCCGGACATGCCCGCCACGTCGCGGGCCCGGCCATTAACGGTGTCCCCGCCGGACCCCGAACGGACTTACCGCTGGGCGAACACCCGGGGATATGGCTCGCAGAAGCGTCCTGTTCTCCCCGGGCGATCAGCCCGACCTGCTGCGGAAGGCACCGAACTCGGGGGCCGACGCCGTCGTCTTCGACCTCGAAGACGCCGTGGCCCCCGACAGCAAACCCGCCGCCCGCGAGACCGTCGCGGCGGCACTCGCCGATTCCGACCTGGAGCCAGACTGCGAACTGTGGGTGCGCGTCAATCCGCCGGGGACCGTCGAGGCCGACGACGTGGCGACGGCCCTGGCGGACGATCCGCCGATCGACGCGGTGATGGCCCCCAAAGTCGGCGACGCTGCGGGTGTCAGGCGGGTCGCCGACCTGCTTGCCGAGAGAGGGCTGGACGTGCCCGTGATCGCGCTGATCGAGTCGGCGGCGGGCGTCCTCAACGCCGAGGAGATCGCCGCGGCCGATCCGGTGGACGCCGTCGCCATCGGCGCGGAAGACCTGGCGGCCGACGTGGGCGCGACCCGGACCGAGGAGGGGATCGAGGTGCTCCACGCACGCGAACACGTTGTGCTCGCGGCGGCGGCCGCCGGGGTCGACGCGCTCGACACGATTTACGTCGACATCGACGACCCCGAGGGCCTCGAATCGGCGGCCGACTTCACCGTCCAGCTCGGCTTCGACGGGAAGATGGCGATCCACCCAGCACAGGTCCCGATCATCAACGACGCGTTCACGCCGAGCGACGACCGGATCGCGTGGGCCGAGCGCGTCGTCGAGGCCGCCGCGGCGGCCGACGCCGACGACCGCGGCGTGTTCCGGGTCGACGACGAGATGATCGACGCCCCGCTGATCGCCCAGGCCGAACAGGTCCTCGACCGCGCCCGGGCGGCGGGAAAGCGGTGATGGACGAGGTGATTCCGGACGGGAGAACGGCCCGGTTGCACTTGCACCACTAGCCTTAAGACCGGAACGACCGACCGAACGGTCATGACTGGGGAAGTAAATCCCTTCGAGAGCCTCCAGGCGCAGATCGACGACGCCGCCGGATACGTCGACGTCGGCGCCGACGTGCTCGAACGGCTGAAACGGCCCGAACGCGTCCTCGAGACCACGCTCTCGGTCGAGATGGACGACGGTTCGATCGAACTGTTCACCGCCTACCGGTCGCAGTTCAACGGCGACCGCGGCCCCTACAAAGGGGGAATCAGGTATCACCCGAACGTCAGTCGCGACGAGGTGAAGGCCCTCTCCGGGTGGATGGTGTACAAGTGCGCCACCGTCGACATTCCCTACGGCGGCGGCAAGGGCGGCATCGTCGTCGACCCGCGCGAGTACTCGGCGGCCGAACTCGAGCGACTCACCCGTGCGTACGCCACGGAGCTTCGCCCCCTGATCGGCCCGGACCGGGACATTCCCGCCCCGGACGTCAACACCGGCCAGCGGGAGATGAACTGGATCAAGGACACCTACGAGACCCTCGAGAACACCACCGCACCGGGGACGGTCACGGGCAAGGCGCCATCGAGCGGCGGAAGCGCGGGCCGCGTCGAGGCCACCGGCCGCTCCGTGATGCTCACCGCCCGGGAAGCCTTCGAATACCTCGGGAAGGACATCGCGGACGCGACGGTGGCCGTCCAGGGATTCGGGAACGCCGGCTCTGTCGCGGCCCGGCTGATCGACGAGGAACTCGGCGCGAACGTGGTCGCGCTCTCGGACTCGGGGGGCGCGATCCACAACCCCGACGGCCTGGACGTGGCGGCCGCCAAGGAGCACAAGGTCGACACGGGCACGCTGTCGGGCTTTTCCGGCGCGGTCGAGGAGTTCGGCAACGAGGACCTGCTGACGATGGACGTCGACCTGCTCGTCCCGGCGGCGCTCGAGAACGCCATCGACGGGGAACTGGCCGAGCGGATCAGCGCGGACATCGTCGTCGAGGCCGCGAACGGACCGCTGACTCCCCGGGCCGACGACGTGCTGACCGACCGGGACGTCGCCGTGTTTCCGGACATCCTCGCGAACGCCGGCGGCGTCACCGTCTCCTACTTCGAGTGGGTGCAGAACCGTCAGCGGTTCGCCTGGACGGAACAGCGTGTCAACGAGGAACTCGAACGCGTGATCACGAACGCCTTCGACACGCTCACCGAGACCTACGAGACCACGGACGCGCCGAACTACCGGACCGCGGCGTACGTCACCGCGATCCGTCGGGTCGCCCGCGCCGCCGACGAGGCCGGCGTCTTCCCATAGCTCTCGGGTTTTCCCCGGGACGACGCTGTCCGCGAGCGCCGGAGTTTTACTGCACACCGCCCTAGAACCGCCGTGTCTCAGTACAAGCGATCCGTCCGCGTCGACGCGCCACTGGACGAGGTCTGGGAGTTTCACTCCCGGATCTCCGGGCTGGAAGCGCTCACGCCGAACTGGATGCACCTCGAGGTCGAGTCCGTCACCGGGCCGGACGGCGACCCAGATCCGGACATCCTGGAAGCGGGCGCCCGCATCGAGTCGTCGGTCCGCCCCTTCGAGGTCGGCCCGCGCCAGCGCTGGACGTCGGTCATCGTCGACCGGGAGGAGGGGGACGGAACGGCGATGTTCCGCGACACGATGGAAGACGGGCCCTTCGCCGAGTGGGAACACACGCACTCGTTTTTCGCCGACGGCGACGGGACGGTGGTCCGCGACAACGTGGAGTACGCCCTTCCCCCGGGCGGTATCGGCCGCGCCGTGTCGCCGCTGGCGGTCGTCGGCCTGGAGCCGATGTTCCGCTTCCGCCACCGGAAGACGCGGGAACTGCTGGAGTAAGTTGGGGGGCGTTCGGCGCCGTTTCATACTACGCTCCACACGGCGGCGCAAGGAGGGGAGAAGCTTCGTCAGGGACCCTCCACAAAGCACTTTTATCGGAATTGTGAACTCGATATCATGTCCGACAGACCGGTTACGGTCGCGGTTTTCGCGTTCGGGATCGCTGTGGGTCTCGTCGGAGTCGTCCACCCGAACCCACCGCAACATGCCACGCTGTGGATCGGGATCGGGGCCGTTTACGCGACGGCGGCGGCCGCCTTCGGCCTGTATCGGGAGCTCACAGACGAGCGATCGATCCCCTTCGCGTTCTCGATCGCCGTCGCCATCGCGTCTGTCCTCCTCACGGTCTGTCTCAGACTGATCGACGTGAAAACCGCTCGGCCGAACGAGCCGATTATCGATCTCACGTTCGTCCTCTGGCGGCCGTTGGTCCTCGTTCCGTTCACTATCGCCTTCCTCTCACCGCTCGGTATCGCGACGAACCAGAACGAGAGGCGGCTGGTCGCGATCGCACTCATGCTTCCGTTCGGTATCGCCGCCGGGAGGTGGATCTTGCGCGGGGTCCCGTGGGGTTCCATGTTCGCTGTCTACTATTTCGGGTTCTTGTTCCTGGGTAGTATCGTCGCCGGTGTCCCGATGTATCTGTACGCAAGTCGGTCGGCCCCAGAGTGACTATCTGACGTCCCGTCTGGTCACTCAAGCGTAGTTCCGAACCACTAAGAGCGGGCCGGGCCTGCCCGACGGTATGCGACTCGAGGACTACTGGGGAGTCGGGCCCAAGACGCGGGACCTGCTCGTCGAGGGCATCGGCGAGGCGGCGGCCATCGAGGCCATCGAGAACGCCGACAGCCGGGCGCTGATGGCGGCCGGATTGAGCCGTGGTCGGGCGACCCGCATCCTCCGACGGGCAAGCGGCGGCGAGGGCATGGCCGTCCTCGCCACCCGCGACACGCGCGAGGTGTACAAGACCATCCTCGACCTGGCGAGCGAGTTCGCCGTCACCCGCCACGCCGAGGACCGCATCCGGGTGCTGACCCCGCTGCGCGACCGCGAATCGATCGACGACCGCATGGACACCGTCCTGTCGGCCGTCGACGCCTGGACGGGCCTCTCCGAGTCCGATCGAGCGGCCGTGGTCGACGCCTTCGAGGCGCACGACAGCGTGGAGGGCGGGCAGCGATCCGCGGTCCGGACGGCCGTCGAACTCCTCGATCTGGGGGTCACCGGCGGCGTCTTCGACCGGGTGGCCGACCTCGACCGGGACGCGCTCGCCGAGGCGGCCGACGCGCTCGCGGCGCTGGGCGACGGCGGCGTCGACCGCGGCGCGGACGACCGACTGGACGAGCTGCGCGACCAGTACGCCGCCGTCGACGAACTCGCCGCCAACCAGAGTCAGGTCGTCGAAACTGTCCAGGGGAACGCCCGCGGGGCCGACGAGTTCCGCGCGGCCTTCCGCCGGCACGTCACCGACGAGACCGGCGTCTCGACGGCCGCGGTCCGCGAGTCGCTGCCCGACGAGGCCACCGACGCGGCGGGCTTTGTCGGCGAGACGCTGCGGACGCTGGCCGACGACCGCCGGACGGCGATGGAGGAGCGGGAAGCCGAGATCACCGCAGACCTGGAGGGCGCCGTGGAGGACGCTCGCGAGGAGATCGACGCCGCCGTCGATGCCGTGGACGACGTCGCCTTCTACGTCTCGCTGGCTCGCTTCGCCGACGCCTACGACCTCACGCGGCCCGTCTTCGTCGAGGACCGCGAGACCATCGCCGTCGCCGGGGCGCGGAACCTGAAACTCGCCGCCACGAGCCGATCGGTCCAGCCCGTCGATTACGCCGTGGGCGACCACGACCTCGACTTTTCGACTGCTGACTCGCCGCCGACCGGCGATCGCGTGACCGTCCTCACGGGGGCCAACAGCGGGGGGAAGACCACGCTGCTGGAGACGCTCTGTCAGGTCCAGTTGCTCGCGCAGATGGGGTTGCCCGTCCCGGCTGAAGCCGCCGAGGTCGACGTCGTCGACGTGGTCGTCTTCCACCGCCGCCACGCCAGCTTCAACGCCGGCGTCCTCGAGTCGACGCTGCAGACCGTCGTCCCGCCGCTGACCGACGGCGGCCGGACGCTGATGCTCGTCGACGAGTTCGAGGCGATCACGGAACCCGGCAGCGCCGCCGACCTGCTCCACGGCCTGGTCACGCTCACCGTCGACGAGGGGGCGCTCGGCGTGTTCGTCACCCACCTCGCCGACGACCTGGAACCGCTCCCCGACACCGCCCGGACCGACGGCATCTTCGCGGAGGGGCTGGACCCCGACCTGGATCTCTCCGTCGACTACCAGCCTCGCTTCGGCACGGTCGGGAAGTCGACGCCGGAGTTCATCGTCTCGCGACTGGTCGCCAACGCCGACGACCGGGCCGAGCGCGCCGGGTTCGAGACGCTCGCCGCCGCTGTCGGGCAGGAGGCCGTCCAGCGGACACTGGCCGACGCCGAGTGGACCAGCGACTAGTCGACCGTTTCGAGGTCCTCGACGGCGACGGCGACCGCCGACTGGCCGCTCGGCGCGCGGTCGTCCAGCGAGACTCTCGCGATCAGGTGTCCCTTCCTGGGCGTGTACGTGACCGACTCGACCGTTCCCGCGACTGTCTGCCCGTCGAGGCGCGTCTGTACCCGCTGTCCCTCCGCGGGTCGCCCGTCGGTTTCGTCCATCGGCGGGTGTGGACGGTCACGGTTCCTGTGTCTTGCGAATCACGACGACTGTGAGCGGCGGGCCGGCTCGATCACATTCTCGTATTATTCACAGTGGATCGTTTGAACCGCCGATACCGTTTGTAATTCGTTTGGCGAATGGGACCGGAGTAACATTTTAGTGGAATTCCGGCGTAGTTACGCGTGACGGAGGTGACACCGATGACCCGGAGTGACGAAATCACGACCGCTCGTGCCGGCCAGCAACCACGGACACCGCGGACGCTGACACGGTACGACCTCGTGCTCGCGCTCATTCCGGCGGTGTTCCTGCTGAGCGTGGTGCTGGCTCATTTCCTGGGGATCCCGATGCGGACGGCCCTGCTCGGCGCGTCGAGCGTCGGCGGACTGGCGCTTCTGGACGCGCTGTTCGTCAACCCGCCGACCCGACCGACGGGGTGAGCGATCGTTCTCTCACGCGAAACGCGACGCCTCGTCAGCGCCGGCGCCGTCACTCGTCGGTGACGGCCTCGGCTTCGGCCTCGGAGACGCGGACGCCCTTCGAAGAGAGGTGGCGCATCCGCCGCTGGGCGAAGTCTTCCTCTCTGCTGCCCCGCGTCGCCAGAACGTAGACCAGCGACCGGCCTTCGGGCCGCATGGTCCGACCGGCGCGCTGGGCACCCTGGCGGCGCGACCCCCCGAGGCCCGACGCGACGACGGCGAGTTCCGCGTCGGGGAGGTCGATCCCCTCGTCGCCGACCCGGGAGACGATCAGCGTGTCGCGGTCGCCGCGGCGGAACTCCGAGAGGAGTCGCTCGCGGCGGCTGTGGGGCATCTCGCCGTTGACGAAGGGGACGTCGAGGTCGGCCGAGAGCTCCCGACCCTGATCGAGGTAGTCGGCGAAGACGAGGGCCTTCTTGTCGGGGTGACGCGAGAGGATGTGGCGGACCTCCTCGCGTTTGGCCGGGTTCGAGGCCGCCAGTTGCCGGCGTTCGTGGCCCTCCGAGCCGACGTACTGGTTCCGGGCGTCGTCGTCGACCCAGGGGACGTACCGGATCTCGACCTCCGGTTCGGCGACGAAGCCGGCCTCGAACAGGGCGTCCCAGTCGGTCCCGATGGGCGGGCCGATCAGTGTGTAGATCTCCTCTTCCTTGTCGTCCTCGCGGACGGGCGTCGAGGAGAGCCCGAGGCGGTGTTTGGTCTGCAGGTCGGCGCTCCGGCGGTGGACCGCAGCGGGGATGTGGTGGACCTCGTCGTAGATCACCAGCCCCCACTCGCGGCTGTCGAATAGCTGCCGGTGGCGGTCCATGCCGGCGGTCTGGTAGGTGGCGATGGTCACAGGCGCGACGGTCTTCTCGCCGCCGTGGTACTCGCCGACCTGGTCCTCGGTGAGGGTCGTCCGCGCGAGGATCTCCTCGCGCCACTGGCCGGCGAGTTCCCGGCTGGGGACGAGGATCAGCGTCTCGCCGCCGACGCGTTCGAGGATGCCCAGCGCCGCGACGGTCTTCCCGGCTCCCGGTGGCCCCACCAGCACGCCGGACTTGGTCTCCATGAACTGGCTCACCCACTCGTGCTGGTAGTCTCTGAGGTCGAGATTCAGCTCCAGATCGAGGGCCTCCCCGGTGTCGAGGTCGCGTTCGTCCTGGACGGGGTAGCCCGCCTCGTAGAGAATTCGCTTGACCTCGGCCACGCGCTCCTCGGCGACCCAGCTCTCGGTGTCGGAGATGGCCGCCCGCAACTGCCCGTCGTCGAGTTTCTCCCGGGCGACGTTGCCCATCAGCGAGTCGGAGGCCGCTTCGAGGACCACGTAGCCCTCCTCGTGGGTCCGGAGGGTGAAGCGGTGGGCGCGCTTCCACTGGTCCTCGATCCACTCCTCCAGTTCCGGCGAGCGCTCGGGCAGCACGTCTCTGACGGTCCCCAGCAGTGCCTCGAACTCCTCGTAGGGGGCGCCCCAGACGTCCTCGCGGCGGATCTCGTAGAGGTAGCCGCCGCGGTGGGTCGTGTCGACGAGGTGGGCGAACTGCGAGAGCTGCGCCCGGGTGAACTGCGTCGGGTGGTCGACGACGATCTGTCGGCGCGCGGGGAAGAGGATCACCCGCTCGCGCTCGACGAGCCGCGACCAGTCGGTCGGGTACCAGACGACCGGGTCGGCCGAGACGTCCAGGCGGTCGACGGCGCGCTCCTCGGCGAGTCGATCCAGCGCGGCGCTGGCTTCGTCCTGTGTCCAGTCGAGCGCCTGGGCGACGCGGCTGGCGGTGACGACCGGCCGGCCCACGTCCTGGACCACGTCGGCGAACGCCTCGGCGTCGAGCGGTCCGTCCTCGACCGCGGTGTCCTCCACGTCGGTCGCCGCGTCCTCGTCAGTCGGCGTCGTGTCCCCCTCGCCGGACTCTGCCCCCTCGTTATCGTCGCTGTCGGTCACTGAACAGGTGTAGACGACGGACGGACAAACGGCTTACGTCCCGGTGGCGCGCGAGAAAGCGTGCCCCATGGCCGCTCACTGGATGTAGGAGGGCCCCTCCCCGTCGCAGTCGGCCTCGTGCTGGCGGGCGTCCGACTCGTCGTCGAACATGAGCCCGCACTCCTCGCACTTGTACCAGGTGACCTCGTCGCGCTGCGTTTGCACGACCATGTGTCGAATCGAACGTCCGGCGACATATGCGTTTCTCCGGGGAACCCTGAAGGCGGTGGGGCGACTACGGCCGCCCATGAGTGGCGAGCACGGCGTCGAGCTCACGGTCGCCGGCGCCGACAAGCGCGACGCCGGCCGCGGGGTGGCGCGGCTCCCCGAACCGGCGCGGCGACGGCTGGGCGTGCTCAGCGGCGACCCCGTCGTGGTCCGCGGCGAGCGCGAGACGGTCGCGAAGGTCTGGCCCACCGACGAGGACGGCGACGTGGTCCGCATCGACGCCGACACCCGCGCGAACGCCGGCGTCAACGTCGGCGAGACCGTCACCGTGGCGACGACGTCGCTCACCGACGCGAACCTCGTCTCCGTCCGCCCGACGAAGTCGCTGCCCGACGACGCGGACGCGGAGACGCTCGTCGCCGACGGACTGCTGGACCGCCCGATCCGCGAGGGCGAACGGGTCCACGTCGACGGCGTCGGCGTCGTGGTCGTCTCGCTGACCGACCCCGAGGGCCCCGTCCGGGTCGTCGAAGCCACCGACGTCACCGTCCTGCACGGGATCGACCTCGACCTCGACGACGGACGGGCGGGCGCAGAGGGCGGGCGCGACCGGTCGGTCGAGCCGGCAAGCGAGGCGGGCGAGACCGCCGGCGGGGACCTCGGAACGACCTACGAGGACATCGGCGGGCTCGACGAGGAACTGGACGTCGTCCGGGAGATGATCGAACTCCCGCTGTCGGAGCCGGACCTGTTCCGCCGGCTCGGCGTCGACCCGCCCCGGGGCGTCCTGCTTTACGGGCCGCCGGGCACGGGCAAGACGCTCATCGCCCGCGCCGTAGCGAACGAGGTCGACGCGCACTTCCAGACCATCTCCGGCCCGGAAGTCGTCTCGAAGTACAAGGGCGAGAGCGAGGAGCGGCTCCGGGAGGCCTTCGAGGAGGCCGAAGCGAACGCGCCGGCGATCCTCTTCGTCGACGAGATCGACTCCATCGCCGGCCAGCGCGACGACGACGCCGACATGGAAAATCGCGTGGTCGCCCAGCTCCTGACCCTGCTCGACGGGCTGGAGGACCGCGGCCGCGTCGTCGTCATCGGCGCGACCAACCGCGTCGACACCCTCGACCCCGCGCTACGGCGGGGCGGGCGCTTCGACCGCGAGATCGAGATCGGCGTCCCCGACGAGACGGGCCGACGCGAGATCCTCGACGTCCACACGCGGGGGATGCCACTCTCCGAGGACGTGGACCTCGACCGGATGGCGGCCCGCACCCACGGTTTCGTCGGCGCGGACCTCGGATCGCTGGTGACCGAGGCCGCGATGTCGGCGTTGCGACGCACTCGCGAGGAACCCGAGGTCACCCGTGAGGACTTCGAGGCGGCGCTGGCCGCCGTCGATCCCTCGGCCATGCGGGAGTACGTCGCCGAATCGCCGGGCGTCTCCTTCGAGGACGTGGGCGGACTCGACGAGGTGAAAGACCGGCTGATCGAGGCCGTCGAGTGGCCGCTCTCCTACACCGAACTGTTCGAGGCGACCGAGACGGATCCCCCGTCGGGCGTGTTGCTGTACGGGCCGCCGGGGACCGGGAAGACACTGCTCGCGCGAGCGCTGGCCGGCGAGAGCGACGTGAACTTCGTCCACGTCGCGGGGCCGGAACTGCTCGACAAGTACGTCGGCGAGAGCGAGAAGGCGGTGCGGGAGGTGTTCGACAGGGCCCGACAGGCCGCCCCCTCGATCGTCTTCTTCGACGAGATCGACGCCATCGCGGGGCGGCGCGGCGAGACGAACGAGGCGACCGAGCGTGTCGTCTCGCAACTGCTGACCGAACTCGACGGACTGGCCGAGAACCCCAACCTGGTCGTCCTCGCGGCGACCAACCGCCGGGAGGCGCTCGATCCCGCCCTCTTGCGGCCCGGCCGACTCGAGGAGCACGTTGCGGTTCCGACTCCCGACGAGGCCGCGCGGCGGGAGATCCTGGCGGTCCACACCCGCGGCAAGCCGCTGACCGACGACGTGGCCCTCGACGATCTGGCCGCCGAGACCGAGGGCTTCTCCGGGGCGGAACTGGACGCGCTGGTCCGGGACGCGTCGATGCGCGCCATCCGGGCGTTCGCCGGCGAACACGGCCCCGCCGAGGCCACCGAGCGCGCCGACGAGGTCGAGATCGGCCCGGGCCACTTCGAGGCCGCGCTGGCGGCGACCGACCGACCGGACTGAGCAATCGGTTCTCACTCGCCGAGTTCAACAGGAACATTCATTACATACCGGCGACTACGTGTAGCTGTCACGATGATACCGCTCGTACGCGTACGCTGTTCGCTTCTCGACTGACGCGTCACGGTATCGTTCGCAGAACGCGCCGCGGAAATCCAACCAATGAGTACATCCACGCAGCCGGAGACGACACGCCTCGAACCACCGACCGAGCGGACCCGGGAGACGGACGCCGCCCCGCTGACCTTCGCGACCGATAACGAGGTGCCGATCAGGGGGCTGTTCGACTCGGAAACCGACCAGCACTGAACGTCCCGAGAGTTCCGTTTCTACGCAAGTCCGAGCGTCGCCAGCCCGTCGAAGACGAACAGGAAGTAATAGAGCTGATACAGCCCGGCCAGCATGACGACGACGCCCGCGAGGCGCGTGATCCGATCGGTCTCCGCGGCGAGCCGTCGGAGCAAGGTGTCCCGTCCGAGGGCCGTCGCCGTCGTGACGCCGATCATCAGGACGCTCATGCCCGCGGCGTACGCGCCGAGCGTCGCGACCGTCGCGACGGGGCCCGCCGTCACCGCTGCGCCGGCCACGCCCAGGAACAGCGGCGCGGTACAACCGGCCGCGGCCGCGGCGTAGACGACGCCGAACAGCAGGTAGCCGAACGCCGAGCGCCGGCGCTCGGGGAGCGGGACGTGCAGCGTCGAGGCGCGGAGCCGGCCCAGCGCCATCGCGCCGCCGACGACCACCAGCGCCACTCCGACGACCAGTTCGAGGGTCGCGACGTTCGCGAGCGCCGCGGGCCCGACCGTCGCCAGCAGCAGTCCGAGCGTCCCGTACACCAGCGCGAACCCGAGGCTCGCGAGCAGTCCGACGACGGCCGCGCGGCCGAGCCGGGACGGGAGCGATCCCGATGCACTCTCGTCGCCGGACGTGCCGAGGTAGTAGGCGACGTATCCCGGTAACAGGGGGAACGCACAGGGTGCGAAGAAGGTACCGACGCCGAGGGTGAACGCGTAGCCGAGTCGGAGCGCCCCCAGCTCCGTCACTGCCGGGCCGCCTCCAGTTCCGCTTCGATCCGGTCGGCCTTCGCGATCTCGGAGCCGGGACGCGCTCGGTGTCGCCAGGTCTCGACCCCCTCGGCGTCCAGCACGAGCATCGTCGGGAGGCCGTCGACCCCGAAGGCCGGCCCCGTCTCCATGTCCGGTTCCATCGCGACGGGCCACGTCCCGTCGTACTCCCGCCAGAACGATCGCACCGTCTCGGGCTCGGTTTCCCAGGTGATCGACAGCATGTGGACGTCCGGCAGCGACGACCGGACGGTGCGGAGTTCGTCCATCTGTGGCTTGCAGGGGGCGCAGTAGGTCGCGAAGAAATCGAGCAGCGTCACCGTCCCCTCGGAGACGACCGGGACCGTCTCGCCGCTGGAGCCGCCCACGTCGAGCGTCTCCAGTTCCGTCGGTGCATCCTCGCTCCCGCCCGTCCCGGTTCCGGACTCTGGCCCACCGCCCGTCCCCGGGACCTGCGTGCAACCGCTCAGGGCCGTCACCGCCGCTGCGCCCGCGGCGAGGAACGCCCGACGGTCGTACCCGCGCATACCCGACGCTCGGACCTGCGCGTAGAAAAAAGGCGCGTCATGGCGCCGGGTCCCGACAGCTCACGGCCCGAACGAAACCGAACCCGTTGAGTGGGGGCCGCCGGAACCACCGATCCATGACCGACACGGTCGACCGGCTGAGCGTCTGGGCGGGCCTCGTGGCGCCGGTGCTGTCGATGTGCGGTGTCCTCTTCGCGACGGTCGCCTCGCCGCGGTTCGCCTGGACCGAACACGCGCTGTCGGAACTGGGTGCGGCGAGCGGCCCCGTCGCGACGGAGCTGACCCGGCTGACGTTCAACGGCGGGCTGATCGGCGGCGGCCTCGTCTCGCTCGGCTTCGGGTACGCGCTGTTGCGGGCGGCCCGGAACCGCGTCGAACTGACCGGAATCGGCCTGTTCGGCCTCACGGCGGCTTCGATGGTCCTGATCGGCGTGTTCCCGACGCCGCGACCCGTGCACTTCGTCGTCGCCGTCGCCTTCTTCGTCGCGCTCTCGCTCGCGATGTGGACCTACGGTGCGGGCAACCTGCTCGCCGGCGACCGGACTCGCGGGGGCGCGACGATCGGCCTCGGCGGCCTGAACGCAGCGGTCTGGACCGTCTGGGGCCTCACCGGCGAGTTCGTGCGCCCGGGAATTGCCCTGCCCGAGATCGTCGGCGCCGCAGCCCTCGCGGCCTGGCTCGTCGGCACGGCGATTTTCGTTCGCGCTCGCCCGCGACTCCGTCAGTGACCGGCGTCGGCCAGGAACCGGCTCGTCCGCGGTGCCGTCCTCCCTTCCTTTTCCGCCGACGAGGAATACACCAACGGTGGGTATCGTCAAAGATAACGTGAGCGATACGTTTACAAAACCTGATTGTCGATAGGGGAACATGCGAACGCGAGTTCTCACGGCGGTGGCGGTGGCGGCGCTCGTCGCCCTGGCGGGGTGTTCGGCCGGCCCCTTCGGCGGGCCGGGGACGGAGACGGCGGCCGATTCCGACGACCAGGCGGTCGAGTCGGAGACGGCGACGGTCAGTTCCTTCGCCTATCCCGCCGGCGCGAGTCCGTCGGGCATCGAGAACGTCTCGACGTTGCTCGACGAACACGAGGCGACGCTGTCGGGGTCGAACGTTACCCTCGAGGGCAACGTCAGTATCAGCTTCATGTCCGAGCGCGTCGGGCCGACGTTCACCATCGCCCACGAGGCGGCGAGTAACGAGACGTTGACCACCGTCACGGGCGAGTCGGGTGACTCCTTCGAGTCGTACCTCTCGCCTGACGTGCAGGCCTACCGGGTCGAGGGCGACGCCGGCGTCGAGTACGGCACCTCCGAGACGTCGGTCGACGCCGGCTTCACCGAGGGGACGCCCGAGAGCTTCACCGGTCGCACGATCCTGGCCTCGATCATCGGTCCGGCGACGTACAACGCGACCGGCGTCGTCACGCGCGACGGCACCGAACTCGTCCGGTACGAACTGGTGAACGCCTCGACGACCCCGGGCGCGGTCCTGAACGTCGGCAACGATACCGACTCCGGCGGCGCGTTCGCCGGTGACACCGACGTCTCGAGCGACGTCGAGGGCACGCTACTGGTCGACTCGGACGGGCTGATCCACGAGGCCCACTACAGGGCCACGTCGGGCGGTAACGGCGGGTTCTCCTCCGGCTTCGGCGTCCACGTCTCCTTTACGGACGTCGGTGAGACGAGCGTCGAGCGACCCGACTGGACGGGGAACGTCTAGTCGTAGCGGGCGGCGAAGGCGGTGATGTTCTCGTCGGGACCGGCGACGATCACGTCGTCGCCCGGCTCGATCCGGAAGTCGGGATCGAGGTCCGTGATGACCTCCCCCTCGCGCTCCACCGCGATTACCGTACAGCCCGTCTCGGCTCTGATGTCCGCGCCGGTGAGGGTTCGACCGGCGAGCGATCTCGCCTCGAACCTGACGACCTCCACCTGTTTGTCGTAGGAGATGACGTCCTCTTCGAAGATCGTCGATGCCAGCATCCGGCCGCTGACGGTCGCCAGCGCGAGCACGTAGTCGGCACCGGCCTGGTAGAGCTTTCGCACGCTTTCGGTCTCGTCCGCGCGGGCGATGATCTCGATCTCCGGGTTGAGGTCCCGGACCACGAGCGTCGCGAAGATGGTCATCGTGTCCGAGGCCAGCGCGAGGATGATCGTGCTGGCGTCGTCGATACCCGCGTCCCGCAGGACCGACTTCTCGGTCACGTCGCCAACGATGTCGACGTGCTCGCCCTCGTCGACGTCGACCGTCGTGCAGGGGACGCCGTCCTCGACCATCCGCTCTCTGACCGTCGACCCGACTTCGCCGTGGCCGCAGACGATGACCTCGCCCCGTTTGCGGCGGCGTTTCTCCGAGAGCGTCATCTCCTTCAGGATGCCGAGCTGGCGCTCGTGACCGGCGACCAGCAGGATGGTCTGCTCGTCGATCCGGGCGTCCGGTGACGGCGGGCTGACGAACTCGCCGCGGAACCAGGCGCCGATCACGTTGGCGCCGGTCCGCTCGCGGATGCCGCTCTCCGCGATCGTCTCGCCGACCAGTTCGCTGCCCGCGAGCACCGGGAGTTCGACGATCTCGAAGTCCTCGCCGATCTCGACGGCGTCGCCGACCTCCGTGCTGATGCCGGTCGTCACCTTGTTCGCGAGGCTCTCGCCGATGAGATGCCGCGGCGAGAAGACGTGGTCCGCCCCCGCGTAGCGGTGGTAGGACGCGATGTCCGGGTCCTCGACGAAGGTGAGACAGGGGACAGAGGGATCGGTAGCCTTGGCGGTGAGGACGATGCTCGCGTTCGTGGAGTCGTCGACGTCGGCGACCAGCGCCCGGGCGGACTCGAGGTGTGCCCCTTCGAGCGTCGCCGTCGACTCGGGATCGCCGTGGACGACTTCGACGTTCGACTCGATCAGTTCCACCGCGCGGTCCCGGTCCGGTTCGACGACCACGTACGGCACGTCGAGCACGTCGAGTTCGTCGATGAGCATCCGGATCCGCGCCGAGTACGAACAGATGAGGACGTGGTCTTCGACCTCCTCGACCTCTGTCGGGGGCGTCGTCGAGATCGTCTCCTCGAACAGGGGAAACAGCAGGACCGGCAGGGCGAGAAAGATGAGGACGACACCAGTGAGGTCCATGACGATGACGAGCAAGAGAGACTGCCAGGAGTCCCACGACGAGGAGTCCGAACCGAACCCGGTCGTGGTGAAGGTCTCGACGACGATCTGGACCGAGCGGAGGAAGCCCCGATCGATCCCCTCGAAGGTGGCCATCGCCCAGTGATACAGCAGCGCGTACCCCAGCATGATCCCGCCGAGCGCGAGCACGTAGTACCCCGTCCGGCGTTGCCACGTATCCATCGCTATCGGGTTCAAGGGCCACCCCCGACTTACCATTTCTGACCATTCGCCCCGCGGAGGCCTTTTCCCGCCCGGGACCATTGCTATCGCATGGCACGCGAAATCACGCACGAGGCGACCGGGCCGGAGATCGTCGACGAGAACGACATCGGCGAGAAGGGCGACATCGCCATCTGCATGTGCGGCCTGTCCGGCGAGTACCCCTTCTGCGACGGCTCACACCAGGCCACGGCCGACGAGGACGACGACGTACTGTACAAGTACGACGGTGACGACGACGAGAAACAGCGCCACGTGATCGCAGAACTGGTCTTCGAAGACGAGTCGGCGTAGGGATCGCTCGCTACTTGCCCTCGAACTCGGGCTCCTGGTCGGTGACGAAGGCGGTGATCCCCTCGCTGAGGTCCTCGGTGTCGAGCAGGTGGCCGAACCCGGACGCTTCGAGTTCGAGGCCGGCCTCCATGCTGTCCCAGCCCTCGCGCATGGCGCGTTTGGTGTACTTCTGGGCGATCGGCGGGCCGCCGGCGACGTTCTGCGCGAACTCGAGGGCCTTCTCCTCGAACTCGTCGTCCTCGTAGACCTCGTGGACGAAGCCGAGTTCGTGCATCCGCTCGGCCGAGATGCGCTCGGCGGTGAAGACGACGTACTTGGCCGCGCTCTCGCCGATCAGGCGCTGGAGGCGCTGGGTGCCGCCCCAGCCCGGCAGCAGGCCCAGGTTGTGCTCGGGCAGCCCCATCTCCGAGGACTCGCTGGCGACGCGCAGGTCGGCGCACATCGACAGTTCGAGGCCGCCGCCCAGCGCGTAGCCGTCGATGCCGGCCACGACCGGCAGGTCGCTCTGGCGGAACTTCCCGAACACGCGCTGGCCGTACCGGGAGTGCTCGACGCCCTCGCGGTTGGACATCGCGCCGTTGGAGGAGACGTCCGCCCCCGCGGAGAAGGCCTTCTCGCCCTCGCCCGTGATGTAGATGGTTCGCACCTCCTCGTGGTCCTCGAGGACGTCGACCGCCTCGTCGAGTTCCTCCAGCATCTGGGCGCTGACGGTGTTCATGTCCTCCGGGCGGTCCAGGACGAGCTGGCCGACGTACTCGCCCGGCGTCTCGATGCGAATGGTCTCGAAGTCGTCGTCGATCGCTGTCATTGGTGATCCCCCGTGAGCCAATGGCTCACTTGGCGAAGTAGTGGCGGACCTCCCGCCTAACCCTTTAGCGTCGGATGTGGGGGTCTTGAAGTCGCTCGGGCGGCTCTCCCTTCGGTCGCGCCCGCGGCTCACGGCTCCCACCGGCCACCGGTCGCCCACATCGAGGCGTTCGCTCCGCTCACGCCTCGCGGCTCACGGCTCCCACCGGTCACCGGTCGCCCACATCGAGGCGTTCGCTCCGCTCACGCCTCGCGGCTCACGGCTCCCACCGGTCACCGGTCGCCCACATCGAGGCGTTCGCTCCGCTCACGCCTCGCGGCTCACGGCTCCCACCGG